>JBKPDG010000021.1:0-8835 GCA_046727755.1 Actinomycetota bacterium | reverse complement strand
CGACCACCCCGCGTGAGGATCAGGTTGGCGGGCTTGACGTCACCGTGGATGACCGGTGGGTCCTGGGTGTGCAGATACGTGAGCGCGTCGGCGGCGTCGGCCAGGTAGGCGAGCACACTCGACGGAGCGAGTCCGGGGTGGCCGCGGCTGCGCAGCAAGCTCGCAAGATCGGTCCCGTCCACCCAGTCCATGGCGATGACGTACTCGTCGTGGTCGAAGAAGTCCTCCCGCACAAGAGGAAGCGCGGGGTGCGGCGCGAGGCCGAGCAGGATCCGTGCCTCAGCCAGCAGGTCCTCCCGATCCGTCGCGCCGCGCACCAAGAGGATCTTGAGCGCGACGAACCGGTCGTGCTGTTGGTCGAGAGCCTTGACGACGCGCCCCTCGCCGCCCGCTCCCAGCTTCTCCAGGAGCTCGTAGCGTTCGCGCAAAAGCTCAGTCATCGCACCCCCACCGCCGTGCGATGCGCGCTCGTACACTATGCGCCATGGCGGCCGCCATCGAGGTCGTATCGGCGCGGCGCAGCTGGCGAGTCGAGCTGCAGTCGAATCGCACGACTGTCGGAAAAGCCTCCGAGAACGACATTGCGCTCGACGATCCCTCCGTCAGCCACCTCCACGCCGTCCTCGAACGCTTCTCCGCAGGATGGTGCGTGACCGACCTGGGATCATCCAACGGAACGTGGCTCAACGGAGAGCGCATCTGGTCGTCGCGCCGCGTCCGCCACGACGACGAGATCCGCATCGGACAGACCCGCCTGTTGTTCCGCGAGGCGACCGGAGCCGCCGAACCCGAGACCGACGTGGAAGGCGCTCCGCCAGCTCTCACCGCGCGCGAACGAGATGTCCTCGTCGCACTCTGCCGGCCGCTCCTGGCCCGCGACATGTTCACCGAACCCGCACCGACACGAACTATCGCCGACGAACTCGTCATCTCCAGCGCGGCCGTCAAACAGCATCTCGCCAACCTCTTCGACAAATTCGACGTCGGCCCCGACGACCCCAACCGCCGCTTCCAACTAGCCAACAGCGCCATCCGCAGCGGCGCGGTAACGATCGCCGACCTCCGGGGCCACACGCCCACATAACGTCGTCCGCCCCGTTCGCATAGAACACATCTGTCCGATCGCGCCCGATGGTGCGCTAAAGCTCTCTCGTGTTGGTCTGGGCTGACTCTCAGCTCGCTCTGCTCAGGGCTCCGTGTCGGATCGTGGACCTAACGCGCGACGTTGTCTGTAACGCACGACACAGTCGCGGGGTGGCGAGTGTCACAGAAGACGCTCAAGAGGATTCTCGACCGGGTCCTGTCCGGTGGTGGCGAATTCCGCGATCGATCCGCCACAACAACACGGCGAATCGGCGAAGAAAGCACGCCGGATGTGCCGACCGGGCGCGCTAGGCGGCGCTTACCAGGTGACGTTCGGTGCGCGCGTTCGGTGCGCGTCGCGGAGACGTCGATCGGCAGTTCTGGCGCGAGACCCGTCGCACGGTCCGTCGACGTCTTGTCTCGCAAACCCTGGGCAGACAATCCGTGCGGCGGTCAGTTGCAATTCGCCACAAAGGCGACGCGTGGCGATCATCAGCTCGTGCTCTGTTCTTTGCCGATCCGAGCGGGAAGCGTGGACTGGTCTCGAGAATCTCGCGCAGGGGTGCGAGTTTCCGCGAGTGGGGTTTGCGTTGTGGATAGGTGACCCTTGCCGTTGGGGGGGTGTGATCGCGCCCTCGGGGCGATGGCGGCGGTCACCCGCGACGTTCATGATCGGGTACGTGTTCGGTCGAGTGGGGCAGACGCCAGCCATGCAGAAGTCCGAGGCCCTCGCCCGAACTCCTAGAACCCACGGGCAACACACCGAGAACAGGAGAAGCGCTATGAAGAGGCGAACCGGTGCTCTGCGCACGTGCTGCCAGATGAGACTGCTATGAAACCCTCGTTGATGACAACGCGGCGAGGGAGCACCGCGCTGGTGCTGATGGTGATCGTGCTGTTCGCTGCGGCGGCGGGTGGATCCGGTGTTGCGAGTGCGTCGGCCGGCGGGACGAGGACGTCGGAATCTCGGTTCGCGGTGGGGTACGAGACGGTGAGCCTGGTGGATGCGACTCGGGGAACCCCGGCCTGGAGCGGGGTCCCGGCGTCGTCGACGCGGACCATCGACACGCTGGTCATGTACCCGGCGCGAGGCAAAGCGGACGGTACGTCGGTCCCCGGTGCACGCCCGGTTGGCCGCGGCCGGTTCCCGGTGGTCGTCTTCCTCGGCGGGTCGGGTACCACCGCCGAGGACTTCCGCGAAGCGAACGAACCCTGGGCGCGTGCCGGCTACGTGGTGGTCGCGCCGACCGCGCCTCTCGGCGGGCTGGGGATCCAGCAGAGCGGAGCCGCACGCAGCGCGGACGCCGCCAACCACCCGGACGACGCGCGCTTCGTGCTCTCGGAGCTCCCCGGCGCGCTCCGCCGGCCGATTCGGGCCCGGGCAGACTTCGATCGGGTCGCGGTCACGGGTTACTCGATGGGAGCAGTGACCGCGTTCGCGGTCGCGTTCGATCCCTGCTGTCGCAACGATGCGATTCGTGGCGTCGTGGCGATGGCGGGCCCGCAATCCCCCTTGGTCGCCTCGGGCGCCGACCTACCGGCGCTCATGGTGTACGGCGACGCCGACGAGAGGGTTCCCTATGCGGACGGTCGCGCCAACTTCGACGCCGCGCCGGCTCCGAAGTTCTTCCTGACGATGTTCGGCGCCGGCCACCCGCTGACGCTGGGCATCCAACCCGCTCCAACCGACACGCACGTGGAGCCGCTACCTCGCCGACCGGATCCCGATCCGCTGGTGACGACGACGACCGACTTCTACGACCGGTACCTGAAATCCAACAAGAGCGCGCTCGACCGCATGCGGCGCCACGGGAACATCAGCGGCGTGGCTCAACTGGAGTCGTCGTCGAACACGGAATCCTGACCTCCGCGTCGTTCGCCGCGTCGAGGCCGTCCATCCCGAGCGGACGCGCGTGCGTGGGACCGCCGGCGGTCCTGGTGGCAGTGGCTGCTGTGTTCCGTGGCGCCGTTGGATCCGCAAGAGGTCGGCCGGGACGCGCCAGAAATGATGCGATGAAGGAGCGGGGCCTAATGGCATTGCAGCGTCACCCGGGTCGGTGAAGCTGTGAGGTGAACCGCCGGCGGGTGAGCACTGCGGGGCCTGGAGGAGGTTGAGCTCGAAGCGGAGACCGTGCCCCTGTCGGTCGGTGAGGAGATGAACCACTGGTGGGGTGTCGTGCGCATGAGCACTTTCCATTAGGCCGTTGGTGTCTCCTCGCTGGTTCAGCTGACGGAGTCGATGGAAGGAGGGCTGTTGATCTTTGTGGGTCACGACTGGGCGGAGGACCATCACGACGTCGTGATGCTCGACGAGGTGGGTGAGCGGCTGGCGTCGGCGCGTCTGGTTGAAGGTGTCGACGGTGTGGCGCGGTTCCACGGGCTGGTGGCCGAGAGAGTCGACGAGGCCGAGGAAGTGGTCATCGGGACCGAGACGGATCGGGGCCTGTTCGTCGGCGCGCTGGTGGCTGCTGGCTATCAGGTATTCGCCGTGAATCCGAAGGCAGTCGACCGCTACCGCGACCGGGTTCGCATGGCCGGCGGGAAGTCGGACGCAGCCGACGCCAAGGTTCTCGCCGATGTTGTGCGCACCGATCGCCATCTGCACCGGCCCGTCGCGGCGGACTCCGAGCTGGCCGAGGCGCTCAAGGTGGTGACCCGAACGCACAAGGACCTGATCTGGCAGCGTCAGGGCCAGGTCAACCAGCTCCGCGCCGCGTTGCGCGAGTACTGCGCGCAACCCGCGGCCAACGCAGCTCAGCGCGTCCACTTGCGCGGAAAAGGACAAGACACCACGTCTCCTCGGCTACCGTGAGCCTCGATCCCACACCATGTGGCCTGCGAGACACGCGGGGAGGTTTTTCACCAGGTTCCTCACCGCGTTTCTCACAGGCCCCCGCCCCCGTAGCTCAGGGGATAGAGCGTCGGTTTCCTAAACCGTGCGTCGCAGGTTCGAATCCTGCCGGGGGCGCCATCTCGCGAGCGCCAACCGTCCTGATGTGTCCGTCGGCAGGACGGGCGGCGCGGCGCTAGCGTCCGCGGCATGGCGAGCGAGGTGCGCGGCGTCATCGCGCCGGGCAAGGGGCAGCCGGTGCACATCGAGACCGTTGTCGTGCCCGACCCCGGCCCTGGCGAGGCGCTCGTCTCCGTGCAGGCGTGCGGTGTCTGCCACACCGACCTTCACTACCGCGAGGGCGGCATCGGCGACGACTTTCCGTACCTGCTCGGCCACGAGGCGGCGGGAACCGTCGACGCCGTCGGCCCCGACGTCACCGCTGTTCAACCGGACGACTTCGTCGTTCTCAACTGGCGCGCCGTATGCGGCCAGTGCCGCGCGTGCCGTCGGGGCAAGCCCTGGTACTGCTTCGCGACGCACAACGCCAAGCAGCCCATGAAACTCGACGGCGGGACCGCGCTCTCTCCCGCGCTCGGCATCGGCGCGTTCGCCGACAAGACGCTGGTCGCCGCGGGCCAGGCGACGAAGGTGAACCCGGAAGCTCGGCCCGAGGCCGCCGGCCTGCTCGGCTGCGGGGTGATGGCGGGCTTCGGCGCCGCGGTGAACACGGGGGGTGTGCAGCGGGACGACACCGTGGCGGTCTTCGGCTGCGGCGGCGTCGGCGACGCCGCGATCGCGGGGGCAAGCCTTGTCGGTGCGCGCTCGATCATCGCCGTCGACGTCGACGCTCGGAAGCTCGAGTGGGCGCGCGAGTTCGGCGCGACGCACACGGTGGACGCTTCGAAGGAAGACCCGGTGGAGCGCATCCGTCAGCTCACGGACGGCAACGGTGCCGACCTCTGCATCGAGGCGGTCGGCCGGCCCGAGGTGCTGCAACAGGCGTTCTACGCGCGCGACCTCGCAGGAACAGTCGTGCAGGTCGGCGTCCCCACGCCGGACATGGCGCTGCCCGACATCCCGATGATCGACTTCTTCGGCCGAGGCGGTGCCCTGAAGCCGTCGTGGTACGGCGACTGCCTGCCGAGCCGCGACTTTCCGCTGCTCGTCGACCTGTACCTCCAGGGCCGATTCAACCTCGATCGGTTCGTCTCGGAGACGATCGCCCTCGACCAGGTGGAGGACGCCTTCCACAAGATGGAACGGGGCGAGGTGCTGCGCTCCGTCGTCACCCTGTAGCGACCCGAGATGATCGAACAGGTCACGACCGCCGGCGTCTTCTCGCTCGACGGCGAGGACTTCGACGTCGAGAACAACATTTGGCTCATCGGTGACGACCACGAAGTCCTCGTCGTCGATGCCGCGCACGATGCGGCTCCGATCGCGGCTGCTGTGGGCGATCGATCGGTCCGGGCCATCCTGTGCACGCACGGGCACAACGACCACATCAACGCCGCCGACGCGCTGTCGCGCGCGACTCGGGGCGCGCCCGTGCTCCTCCACCCCGACGACGAGATGTTGTGGGACGTGGTCTATCCGGATCGGAAGCCCGACGGCGCGGTGCGCGACGGCGACGAGCTCGAGGTCGCGGGGGAACGTCTGCGCATCGTGCACACACCGGGCCACAGTCCCGGTGGCGTCTGTCTCCTCGCTGACGGGCACGTGTTCGGCGGCGACACGCTCTTCAACGGCGGCCCGGGCGCGACCGGGCGCTCGTACTCCGACTTCCCGACGATCATCGAGTCGATCCGCGACCGCCTGCTGGTGCTCCCGGGCGAGACGGTGGTGCACACCGGCCATGGGGAATCCACGACCATCGGCGCCGAAGCACCGCACCTCGACGAGTGGATCGCGCGCGGGCATTGATGACGCGTCATTTCGGCCCGGCTGCCTCGGAGTCAATGGCTACGAGGTCTTCTCCCAGACCGAAATGTGTTCCTTGCTGTCGCTCGTGAACGGCTCACGGTGCCAATCGCTCCAGCGTTCGCGCAGGGTCATGCCGGCGAGTCGCGCCATCAGGTCGAGCTCGGACGGCCATACGTAGCGAAACGGCGCCGAGAAGGTCTCGAGGTGACCGTCGACCACCCAGTAGTGATGCGAGAAGGAGAGCTGCGCCGCAAGGTCGACGTACTCGTCGAAGCCGAGATGCGTTGGCGTCACGGTGAACGCCCGTATGGTCTCCCCCGGAGGGAGCTGCCGGAGGGCGGGAACCACGACCTCGATCACGAAGCAGCCGCCGAGTTCGAGGTGCGCGGCGACGTTGCGGAAACAGGCGGCCTGTTCGTCTTGGGTGGTCAGGTTCATGATCGTGTTGCGCACGAGGTACGCGAGCTCGAACGTCCCGTCCACCTTCGTGGTCGCGAAGTCACCGATCGTCACGTCGACGTCGGCGGCGCCCGGCATCGCCCGCAGGCGCTCGACCATGTCCGGCGACAGCTCGATCCCGTGCACGCGAACGCCGCGCTCGCTGAGCGGTAACGCGATCCGACCGGTACCGATGCCGAGCTCGAGAGCGGCGCCGGTTCCTGCCAGATCGGCGAGCACGTTCACGGCGGGGTCAACGACGGCAGGCTCGAACAAGTTCGGCCAGTAGGTCTCGTACCGCTCCGCTATCCGTTCGTCGAAATAGTTCTCCGGCACGGGCGCACTGTGTCAGGGGTGACGGGCCGGCCGCTCCCCATTTCCTCAGGAGCGCTGCACGCCGACGGTGATCGCGCCTGCGTAGCCGGAGCCCTGTGGCGTCATCTCGAGCACCGCCGATGCCGCACCGGCGCTGCGATAGATGTTGTCGGCCGCGTTGCGCACGTCTCTCGTGCCGTGCGAGCTGTACGGAGCGCTCTCGTAGACCTGGTCGGTCAGGTCGTCGTCGAAGAACAGCTGCCCGGTGTGGACGACCGAACCGCCGACGTGCACCTTCATGTGGATGTGCACTGCACGACCCCGATACCAGCCCGGGTAGATCGTCTGGAACTCGGCGAGGCCGTTGGCGTCGGTCAGCTGCGTGCCGCGCAGGAAGGTGAGGTCGTCCGTCGGTGATTGCGAACCTCCGCCACCGCCGGGACCGCCGGTACTCGCCTGTCCGAAGCCGGAGTAGATCCCGGCCGCATCGCAGTGCCACACGTCGACTGCTGCATCCGCGATCGGCGTGCATCCGGTGGCATCGACGACCGTGACCCTCAAGTCGAGCGGCGTACCGTCCTTCCCCTCGGTGATGTCGCGGCGCACATTGTCGAGGTCGATCTAATAGGGCCCCTCGGTGACCTCCGGAGTGAGCACGCACGCCGCCGCCGTCGTCGACGACGTTGTGCCGGATGCGCCCGTCGATGTCGTCCGGGTGGTCGTGCTCGACCCGCTCTTCGATGACGATCCCCCACCGCAGGCGGCGGCGACGACGCCCGCACCGAGGCCGGCAAGGAGCCCGATCGCCTGGCGACGGTTCAGTAGCTCAGGTCTCTCCGTCATGGGGTCCGTCCAAGGATACGGAGCTGGCGACCAGCTGAGAGCTGACTGGCAACGCCCGCGGAATCCGCCGACCCAGGGGTGGAGGCCTCGGTGACGGCACGATCGCCTCGTCTCGAGCGGATAGCTTCTCCCGGCGAGGAGGGGCGGCTTTGGCGTACCGGATCGCTGCATGGGACAACTTCGCGCTCGCGCACGTCGGCGCCTCGGCCGCGCTGCTCGGGCTGGTGTTCGTCGGTATCTCCATCAATCTGCGCGACATCATCGGTTCGGGATCACTCGTTCACCGCGCCGCCGAGGCCGTCATGCTCCTCGGCTGCGTCCTCGTGAGTGCGACGGTCGTTCTCATACCGGGCCAGCGACGAGACCTGTTGAGCACCGAGCTGATCGCGATCGCGGCCGCCACCTTCGCCGCCGTCCTCTTCTTCCAACGTGACGCGGCGGCCCAGCCGACCGATCCCGAAAAAGGGGGTCCACCCCGCGTGTCACTCGCTCTCCGCCGCACGCTCGGGCTCGGCGCCGCCGTCCTGATCGGGATCGCGGGGGTGACGCTCGCCGCCGAGTCGGGCGGCGGCCTCTACTGGCTAGCTGTTGCGATCCTTGCGGCGTACGCGGGCTCGCTCACCAACGCCTGGATCCTCCTCATCGAGATCCTGCGATGAGCATGTTCGTGAGCTCGTCCTCGTCGATGATGTCGAGGTCGACTACCAGGTCGGTGAGCGCGACCGTCCACGATTCGTAGTACGGACGCGCCGAGTCGGCGTCGACGGCGGCGATGAGTCGCTGCCGGAACTTGTCCCACTCGAGCCCGCGTTCGTGGACGACGGCGAGCGCCATGCCGAGCACGCGCCCTTGCCACGGCGCGTCAAAGACCAGCTCCCCGTTCTCGCGTGGAAGCGCGGCGGCGCCTGCCATCTGCTGCACCTCGGGTCGCACCAGTTCGCTCACAACCTGGCCACGCCGATCATCGCGTCACGGGTGACGGTCGCCGCGAGCTCCGTCTCGGTCGCGCCGTCGCTCCCGGCCGGTCGCTCGGGCACTACGAGGTAGCGCGCCTCGGCGCTGGAGTCCCACACCCGGACCTCGACGTCATCGGGCACGTCGCATCCCATCTCGCGGAGCAGCGCTCGGGGCTCGCGCACCATGCGGGCCCGGTACGGAGGGCTCTTGTACCAGTTCGGCGGGAGGCCGAGCACCGGCCACGGATAGCACGAGCACAGCGTGCACACGACGACGTTGTGCACTTCGGGCGTGTTCTCGACCGCGATGATGTGGTCGCCTTCGGGGCCGCCGAAGCCGAGCTCGGCGACGGCGTCGCTGCCGTTCGCGAGGAGGCGCTGCTTGTATTCGGGGTCGACCCACGCGCGGGCCACCACCTTGGCGCCGTTCATCGGGCCGATGTC
>JBKPDG010000020.1:0-10428 GCA_046727755.1 Actinomycetota bacterium | reverse complement strand
GTTCGGGCTCGAGGATGAGGAATAGAGCGACGAGAATGGAGAAATGAGCAAAAAAGACGAGGGTGAATCACGGGACGGGGTGTCCCTGACCAATCTCGACCAGCCGCTGTTCGACGGTGCGAACGCGACCAAGCGGGACCTCGTGGAGTACCTCGACGGCGTCCGCGATCGGATCCTTCCCGAGCTTGAGGACCGGCCACTGTCGGTGATCCGCGTGCACCGCGGTCAGGACGCGTTCATGCAGAAGAACGTTCCGAAGTACACGCCGTCGTGGGTGCGCACGGTCAAGTGGTGGGCGGAAGCCTCGAAGCGGGACGTCTCGTATGCGTTGTGCAACGACCGCCGCACGCTGCTGTGGTTCGCCAACCAGCGCGCCGTGGAGTACCACCCGACTCTCGTGCGGGCCTCCCGTCCCGACCGCATCACCCACCTCGTGCTCGACCTCGACCCACCCGACGCCGACGCGTTCTCGATGGCCGTTCGTGTGGCCCGCCTCGTGCGCCAGGCGCTGGCCGATGTCGGTCTGGAAGGCGTGGTCAAGACCAGCGGCGCCAAGGGTGTGCACGTGTTCGTCCCGATCGACGATGAGGCGCCCCTCGAGGACTCGGCCGCCGCCGCCCGCGCCATCGCAGCGCGGGCCGAGCACCTTGACCCCGAGTTCGCCACGACCGCGTTCATGAAGGAGGACCGCGGCGGCAAGGTGTTCGTCGACTCGACGCGTGTCGGCGGGGCCACGGTGGTCGCGGCGTACAGTCCTCGGGTCAGGCCGGGCACGACCGTGTCCTTCCCCGTCGGCTGGGACGAGCTCGACGACGTCACGCCGGCCGACTTCACCATTCACACGGCGCTGCAACTCCTCGGAGATCGCGGCCCGTGGGCTGAGCACATGCCCGCTCGGCAGGCGCTGAGCGCCGACCTCATCGAGGAAGGCCACGCCATCCCCGTCGCCCGGGTGCAAGCAATGCACGAGGGCAAGCGCCGCGCCCGTGCCCGTCGCGAGTAGCGCGCTCCGCGCCTCCGACCCTTTCGCGCTGTCGGCCGCGCGGCAGACTCCTCAGCCGTGACCGACGACCGCAGGTCCGATCGGCGAGAAACGGCGACGTGCATCTGGCCTATCAGGTGCTCGGTGACGAGCCGCACGACGTGGTCCTGGTCTGGGGCGGGCCGAATCATCTCGATCTGCTGTGGGAGAGCACGCACCTCGCTCGCCTCTTGCGGCGGTTCACGGGCTTCTCCCGGCTGATCCACTTCGACCAGCGCGGTACCGGACTCTCGGATCGCATCCCGGTGTCGGAGCTTCCGACCCTGGAGCAACGAGCCGCCGACATCGAGGCGGTGATGGACGCCGCCGGGAGCGAGCGGGCCGTGATCCTCGGCGAGTCGGACGGCGGTTTGTCGGCGATGTTCTTCGCCGCCACGTATCCCGAGCCCACGGCGGGCCTCTCGCTCGGGGCACCCTTGCGCGCGGGTCGCCCGACGACGACTATCCGTGGGCTCCCAGCCCCGAGTTGGCTCAGGCGCACCTGGACGCCATGGAGCAGAACTGGGGCGAGCCGTTCGGGATCGAGTTGCTCTTCCCGTCGCTGGCCGGCGACGAGCAGTTTCGATCGTGGTGGGGTCGTCACCTGCGAGCCGCCGCCAGCCCCGCGGCTGCACGCGCCTACACGGAGATGTCGCTCCAGACCGACGTCCGCGCGATCCTGCCGAGCATCCATGTCCCGACGCTGGTCATGCATCGCACCGACGACATGCTGGCCGACGTCGGGGGCGCCCGGTACATCGCCGAGACCATCCCGAACGCGCGCTTTCTCGAGTTTCCCGGCGACGACCACGTGTTCATGGCCGACGACGACGGCGTGTTCGCCGCCCTCGAGGAGTTCGTCACGGGCGAACCGGCGCGGCCGAGATCGGATCGGGTGCTCGCGACGGCGCTGTTCGTCGACATCGTCGAGTCGACAGACCGCGCCGTGGAGCTCGGCGACCGCGACTGGCGCGACCTCCTCGAGTCGCATTACACGCTCGTACGCCGCGAGCTCGACCGTTTCGAAGGGCAGGAGATCGACACCGCGGGGGACGCCTGTTCGCCGCGTTCGACGGACCGGCCGCGCCGTCGGCTGCGCGTGTGCGATCCGAGACACCACCAGAACGCTCGGCATCGACGTGCGGGCCGGGCTCCATACCGGAGAGTGCGAGATCATCAACGGCAAGCTCGGCGGATTGGCGGCGCACATTGCCGCGCGTGTCGCAGCACACGCCGACCCCGGTGAGGTGCTCGTGTCGCGGACGATCAACGACCTCGTCGCCGGTTCGGGCATCACCATGACCGACCGGGGTGTCCGTACGCTCAAGGGAATCCCGGACTCCTGGCAGCTCTACGCTGCGGAGATCTGACGCCCCCTCCCGCACGCCCTCGAAGACGACAAGGAGCCGCCATGCTGGAGCGAAGCGAATATCCGCCCGGGGTTCCGTGCTGGGTCGACACCTCGCAGCCGGACCCGGAAGGCGCGGCCCGGTTCTACGGCGGCCTCTTCGGATGGGAGTTCGAGGATCGCATGCCCGCGGACGCGCCCGGCAACTACCTCGTGGCCAAGCTCCACGGCCGTGACGTCGCCGCCGTCGGATCCCAGATGGAGGGGGCGCCCCCGACACCCGTCTGGAACACCTATATCGCGGTCGACAACGCCGATGACGCAGCCGCCAAGATCGCCAAGGCAGGCGGGAGCACGCTGGCGGAGCCGTTCGACGTCCTCGACGCCGGTCGCATGGGCGTCTTCGCGGACCCGTCCGGCGCAGTGTTCAGCGTGTGGCAGGCCAAGCAAACCAAGGGTGCGCAGCTCGTCAACGAGGCCGGCACGTGGAACTTCAGCGACCTCAACACCCGCGACTTCGACGGCGCCGCCGCGTTCTACGGGGACGTGTTCGGCTGGGTCGCCGGCGCGCTCGAAGGGGGCGGCATGGAGTTCACGTTCCTTCGCCTCCCTGGCTACGGAGACTTCCTCGAGAGAACGGTCCAACCGGGCCTGCGCGCCGGTCAAGAGGAGGCCGGCGCGCCACCCGAATTCGCGGACGTCGTCGCCAGCATGGTGAGGATGACGAGCGATCGGTTCCCCGACGATGTCCCGCCCCACTGGAGCGTCACGTTCGCCGTCGACGACACCGACGCCACTGCCTCGCGGGCCGAGGAGCTCGGGGGCACGCTCATGGCGCCGCCCATGGACGCCGGCCCCACCCGCATCGCAGTCGTGCGCGACCCCCAGGGCGCCGTCTTCACGGCGAGCCGGTTCTACCCGGAGCGCCTGTGATGCCCGTCGACCTCACGCCCGCCGCACAACGGCTCGCCGACCTGGTCGCGGGCGTCCGCGACGACCTGCTCGACGCGCCGACGCCGTGCCCCGCGTACACGGTCGGCGACCTGGTCGACCACGTCGGCGGGGCCGCGATCGCGTTCACCGGTGCTGCGGTCAAGGACACCGGTGACGTCACCGCCCAGGGACCGTCGGGTGACGCTTCGCGGTTGACCGACGATTGGCGGACTCGAATCCGGCGCGATCTGAACGGGCTCGCGGAGGCCTGGCGCGACCCGGTGGCGTGGACGGGCATGACCCGGGCGGGTGGGATCGAGCTTCCCGGTGAGGTCGCCGGTCTCGTCGCGCTGGACGAGCTCGTGGTCCATGGATGGGACGTCGCCCGCGCCACGGGGCAGGCTTACGAGTGTGACCCCCAGTCACTAGAAGCCGTGCAAGGCTTCGTGGCGCAGTTCTCCGAGCCGGGCCTCGAGGCAGAGCGCGCGGGGCTGTTCGGGCCCGTCGTCGACGTTCCCGACGACGCGCCGTTGCTCGATCGCGTCATCGGTCTCACCGGCCGTGACCCGGCCTGGTCACCGCGCTGAGCACGATCGCGCCTTTCGGGAGATGCCACTCGGATCCGACTTGGCCGAAGGGGGTCCGGCGGCGCACAATGGAAGGTCCCCGGACGCCGAAGAGGCGAATCGCATGGCCGACAACGCCGACGACAACACGCTGACCGCCGAGCCGCGGTCGACCATCGGGAGCCGCCCGGCGGGCCGGCTGCGCCGCCAGGGCAAGGTCCCCGCGGTCATGTACGGCCTCGAGACGGACACCGCCAACGTCACGGTGCCGAGCCGGGAGCTGTCGCACATCCTGGCCGGCGAGTCCGGCGCCAACACGCTCATCACCCTGAAGCTCGACGGTGAGGAGCACCTGGCCCTCGCCCGCCAGATCCAACGGCATCCGACGCGGGGCGACGTCCTGCACGTCGACTTCATCCGGGTGCGCCGCGACGTCGCCGTCGCCGCCGAGGTCCCCGTCCACCTCATGGGCGAGCCGGAAGGCGTGCGTGACGGAGGCGTCCTCGAGCAGCTCGTCTTCACGCTCAGCATCGAGGCCAAGCCCGAAGACATTCCGCCCGGTGTCGAGGCCGACGTCTCCGCCCTCAACATCGGCGACCAGCTCCGCATCGCAGACCTGCCGCTGCCGGCGGGCATCGCCGTGCAGCAGGAGGCCGACGAGCTCGTCGTGCAGGTCGTCATGCCGCGCGTCGTCGAGGAGCCCGAGCCGGAGGAAGCCGAAGAGGGCGAGGAGGTCGAGGGCGAAGTGCCCGAGGGCGAGGAAGGCGAGGCCGCACCTGCTGCGGAGGGCGGCGAGGGCGGCGAGGCCGCCGCTTCCTCCGGCGAGTCCTCCGAGAGCTGACCCCGTGCGGCTACGGCCGCGCCGAGGCACGCCGGCCGACGTGCTCGTCGTCGGCCTCGGCAATCCCGGCGACGAGTATCGGGGATCGCGGCACAACCTCGGAGCGGAGGTCGTCGAGCTGCTCGCGAGCCGCCACGGCGGACGCCTCCGCAAGCGCAAGGAGCGCGCGCTCGTCGACGAGGTCACGATCGACGGCCGACGCGTCGCGCTAGCCGTCCCGCTCACGTACGTGAACGACTCCGGGTACGCGGTCGGGTCCCTCGTCCGCCGCTTCGGGGTGGAACCCGAGCAGCTCGTCGTCGTCCACGACGAGCTCGACCTTCCCGTCGCCGAGCTCAAGGTGAAGTCGGGCGGCGGCCTGGCCGGGCACAACGGTCTCCGTTCGATCGTCGCCCACCTGCACACCCAGGACTTCCAGCGGGTTCGCATCGGCGTCGGCAAGCCCACGTCGAAGGAACGCGGCGCCGACCACGTGCTGAACCGCTTCGGGAAGCGCGAACGGACCGAGGTCGACGTGACGGTCGAGCGGGCGGCCGACGCGGTCGAGGCGATCGTCCGTGACGGTGTCGACGCCGCCATGAACCAGTTCAACTGACGTCATTCGCCCTAAGTGTTGGCCTGCTCGATGAGTTTGCCTATCTGCTCGCGCGAGGTGTACCTCACGCCAGAAGGGAGTTCGGCTTCGAACTCCTCGAGGCTTCTCACCAACTCGTCGAGAGATTCTGCGTTTGGAGCCCAGAAGTCGACCTCGGGCGCGAACGCGGTCACGTTCTTCTCGTCGAGCGTCCATCGCCCTCCGAACTGCCAGGACGGCGGCACCGAGAAGAGCACCGTTTGGGGGTACACCGCGACCGCCTTGACATCACGCTCCCGCACGATGCGTTCGATGAACTCCGTCGAAAGGTGCTCGCCATGAGCCTGATACTCGTCGAGCACCTCGGGATCACCGAGCGCGAGGAGATCTGTGACGGGGCCGTCGTGGAAGTAGCTGATGTAGCCGAGCTCACCCGTCGCGACCGGTCGGCCCTCGTAGTAGCGCTCGAGGAACAGCCCCATCTGGTAACGCTGCCGGTAGGTGTTGCTCGTCCCCCTTGGGGTGTCCCAAGCCATGCCAATCTTCGGACTGGCGAGGGCAATGACCGCCACCACCAGAAAACCGGCGACGCCCATCCGCACGCGCGTCGGTACGACCTCGCCGAGGATAAGGAGCCCGACGAAAATCCCCATGGCCACGAGATATGTCTGATAGCGATCGAACTGTCCCATCTCGCTGAGTGCAGCGTGCAGCACAGCGGCCACGACGAATGTAAGCCCGAGACCGAAGTTGCGGCGGGGGCCTCCACACCACGCCACAAACAAATAGATGGCGACTCCAAGCACGAGGAAGAGAAGCAACGGGTCTGTCGTGAGCGCGTCGATCACGCCCGCGGGCGTGCGAAACGGGCCGATGCGGTTCTGGACGGTGCGGGCCGCCTTCGACGAGATGGACACTGGAAGGAAGGTCAGACCAAATGCCTTGTTCACGATCCCGTACACGATGAGGGGAATGCTCCCGGTCACGAGTGACAAACCGGCAAGCCGTATGGCACCTCGTCGGGACGGACTCCCGGGCAACCCGAGGCGATGCGAAGACACCGCGACGAGTGCGATGGCTGCGCCCACAGCGACAAATACCGACTCGAAGCGAAACATGCCGGCAAGGAGCAACACGCCAAGATAAGCGGGGATGTCTCGACGCTCGCTCCGACCCTCGAAGATGCGCCGCAGCAGCACGAGCGCTTGCAGAACGAGCGCGGTATGGAGGGTGTGCTCCATGCCCACCATCGCAAGCGTCGGAAGAAGCAAGGCAACGATGACGACCACCGCCATGAGCGCGAAAGCGAGCGGCTGCTTCACCCCAGCCCGCAGGAAGGTTTGCTCCCGCACCAGGAGCCACACGATCCAGATTGCGGCGACGACGTTCACAAGCAGGGCGAGCGCGCCCAGTGCCCACGGTGCGATCCGTGCCGGACCGACGAGGAGCAGATCCCAACCGGGCGAAGAGCTCGCGGATACGTACTCTCCGGGAACGACGCCCCAAGTGCCATGGAAGGCGAGCTTCTCGACGAGACTGAAGTGGATCGCGGCGTCATCGAATGCGAACGCCAACCGTCCGTCGTTCAGAGCAAGCGAAAGCACGACGAAGACGGCAGTCACCGCCAGAGTTACGGCCGTACCGAACCAGAAGAGCGCGCTGTCCCCGAAGTGCTGCGCTGCAGTCGACTGCTCGCTCACCGCGTCCGCGGGGCGAGCGTCCGCATGAGCAATGAGGTCCGTGGGCACGCCTCAGTCTCGATTCCAGTCGGGAATGAGCGACCGCGGTTCCGAGCCCGCCGCGGAGACCGGCGAGATGATAGGCGCTATCCCTACCACGGGTTCAGGTGGGTTCCCCCACTCCGCGCCAGTAGGGGCCGTCGTCACGCTGGGGGTTAGGTCGAGGGTGAATCGGACTCCGCGCTGTGGGGGGAAGGCGTGCAAGCACACCGGCGTTAGTCTCGAAGCCCGCACGCGACCCCCGTCGACGCCGGCCGGGGGCTGCTTGCGCGCGCCACGACGGACCACAGGGACGAGATGACGACGATCGAGACCGACACCGCCGGCCTGCTGGCCGAGCTCCCGGGACTCCTGGCCGAGGAGCCGGCGGTGCGCGCCGTCGTCGACCGGGCACCGGTGGTTGCGGTGCCGGAACCGGCCCGCGCCCTGTATCTGGCGGCGTTGGCGCGGGTGACGACCCGCCGCCCCGTCCTGGTCGCGGTGCCGACCGCGGTCGAGGCCGAGCGCGTCACCCACGACCTCGCCCGGTACCTCGGGTCCGACTCGGCGGTCGAGCTGTTCCCGGCGTGGGAGACGCTCCCGTTCGAGCGGGTGTCGCCGTCGCTCGACACCATGGGCCGGCGCCTGCGCGTGATCTGGAAGCTCCGCGCCGGCGCCGAGCACCTCCCCGACGTCGTGATCGCGCCGGTGCGGGCGCTGGTGCAACGCCTCGGACCGCACGTCGAGGATGTCGAGCCGATCCGCATCCACCCCGGCGCGCAGCTCGATCGCGACGCGCTCGTCAACCGACTCGTCGCGTTCGGATACCGGCGCGAGTACCAGGTCGAGGCGCGCGGCGAGGTGGCGGTGCGCGGGTCGATCGTCGACGTGTACCCCGCGACGGACGACCACCCTGTGCGCATCGACCTGTGGGGCGACGAGGTCGACCGACTCTCGCGCTTCTCGGTCGCCGACCAGCGCTCGACCGGCGAGATCGACGAGGCATGGGTGTTCCCGGCCCGGGAGCTGCTCCCGACCGACGAGGTGCGTGAGCGCGCCGCCGGGCTTGTGGGGCGCGAGCCGTGGGGCCGCGAGCAATGGGAACGACTCGCCGACGCCCAGGTGTTCGACGGGATGGAGTCGTGGCTCCCGTGGCTTTCGGATCGCGAGCACCTCCTGCCCGACCTCCTCCCCGACGACGCACTCGTACTGCTGGTGGAGCCCAAGCGCACTCGAGACCGCGCCCGGGAGCTCCTCGACGAGGAGGCCGCGCTCGGCTCGACCCTCGCCGCCACGTGGGGCGCGAGCGGAGGTCAGGAGTTCCCGCGCTTGTCGCTGCCGTTCGACCGGCTGCTCGCCCACACGAAGGCGGGCGCCACCGCGGTACTGGCCGCACCCGAGTCGCCGAACACGCCGCTCCTCGCCGGCGCCGGGTTCGACCCCGTCGTCGGCGACACCGAGGGGCTCACGCGCCGACTACGCGACCTGCGCGACAGCGGCGCCCGCGTGGTGCTCGCCGCCGACGGGGAGGGGACCGCCGGCCGCCTCCACGACGTCCTGGCGGGCGAGGGCATCAGCACGATCCGCGGCGTCGCGCCCGGCGAGATCGGGATCGTGGTCGCGCCGCTCGAGCGCGGCGTCGTCGTGCCCGCAGCAGGGCTCGCGGTCATCGCCGAAGCCGATCTCACCGGCCGCCGGCGCGTGCACCGGCGCCCGCGCGGTGCCCGGCGCGGCGCCGACTTCTACGACGCGCTCGAGCCTGGCGACTTCGTAGTGCACTACCAGCACGGTGTCGGCCGCTACAAGGCGATGACGACCCGCGCCATCGGCGGCGTCGAACGCGACTACCTGCTGCTCGAGTACCGCGCCGGCGACAAGCTCTACGTCCCGACCGACCAGGTCGGCGCCGTCCGCCGCTACACGGGCGGCGACACGCCGACGCTCAACCGCATGGGCGGCAGTGACTGGGAGAAGACGCGCGCCCGTGTCCGGTCCGCTGTACGCGAGATCGCCCAGGAGCTCGTCGTCCTCTACCGCCGCCGGCTCGCCACGCCCGGCCACGCCTTCGGCCCCGACACGCCCTGGCAGCGCGAGATCGAGGAGGCGTTCCCGTACGAGGAGACGCCTGACCAGGCCCAGGCCATCGAAGACGTCAAAGCCGACATGGAGCGGCCGGTCCCGATGGACCGGCTCGTGTGCGGCGACGTCGGGTACGGCAAGACCGAGGTCGCGATCCGCGCCGCGTTCAAGGCCGTGCAGGACGGCAAGCAGGTCGCGGTGCTCGTCCCGACGACGCTGCTCGCCAACCAGCACGGCCAGACGTTCCGCGAGCGCTTCGCGAACTACCCGGTCCGCGTCGAGGTGCTGTCGCGGTTCCTGACCGCCAAGGAGCAAGCGGCTGTGGTCGCCGGCGTGGCCGACGGATCCGTCGACGTGGTGATCGCGACGCACCGGCTCTTGTCGGGCGACGTGAAGTTCAAGGACCTCGGCCTCCTCGTCGTCGACGAGGAGCAGCGCTTCGGGGTTCAGCACAAGGAGCTCGTCAAGCAGCTCCGCGCGGACGTGGACGTCCTGACGCTGACGGCTACGCCCATCCCGCGCACGCTCGAGATGTCGCTCACCGGCATCCGGGATCTGTCCCTCGTGAACACGCCTCCTGAGGACCGCCAGCCGATCCTCACCTACGTCGGCGAGTTCGACGAGCGCGCCGCGGCCGAGGCGGTCCGGCGGGAGCTGCTGCGCGAAGGGCAGGTGTTCTTCGTCCACAATCGCGTGCAGGACATCGAGTACGTCAGCGAGCAGCTGCGTGAGCTTGTCCCCGAGGCGCGCATCGGCATCGCGCACGGACAGATGGACGAGGGCCGCCTCGAGCGCGTCGTGCTCGACTTCTGGGAACGCGAATACGACGTCCTGGTCTGCACCACGATCGTCGAGAGCGGGCTCGACATCCCGACCGTCAACACACTCGTCGTCGACCGCTCCGATCTGCTCGGGCTCGCGCAGCTGTATCAGCTGCGGGGACGCATCGGCCGCCGCGGCCAGCGCGCGTACGCGTACCTCTTCCATCCGCGTGAGCAATCGCTGACCGAGGAGGCGTACGAGCGGCTCAAGACGATCGGTGAGTTCACGGATCTCGGCTCCGGGTTCAAGATCGCCATGCGCGACCTCGAGATCCGCGGCGCCGGCAACATGCTGGGCGCCGAGCAGTCCGGCCACATCGCCGCCGTCGGGTTCGACCTCTACTGCCAGCTCGTGACCGAGGCGGTCGGGGAGCTGAAGGGCGAGGCGCCGCCCGAGCCGGTCGAGGTGACGATCGACGTCCCCGTCGACGCCTACCTGCCCACCGACTACATGTCGCGCGACGACGTGCGCATGGAGGCGTACCGGCGGCTGGCCGCGGTCACGACGCCGGCCGACATCGACGACA
>JBKPDG010000019.1:0-6191 GCA_046727755.1 Actinomycetota bacterium | reverse complement strand
TCGGGGAGGTCTTCAATGGCGGTGTCCCGCTTCCCCCGGGGGGCATCACGACGAGCATGCGGCGGCGGGCAATCGCCGAGTTCCAGGCCTCCCTGACCGCCGCCAATGCGCCGCTCGATCGGTTCGCCCGGGGTGAGAGGGTGGCGATGACCCGAGGGCAGAAGCGTGGCGCGCTCCTTTTCTTCGGCCGGGCCAACTGCGTCGCCTGCCACGCGGTCGCCGGCCCGTCGAACGAGATGTTCAGCGACTTCCGGCCTCACCGGATCGGAGGTCCCCAGCTCGCGCCGGTGTTCGGCGTCGGCACCGGGAACGTGATCTTCGATGGCCCTGGCGAGAACGAAGACTTCGGCTTCGAGCAGACTGAGGGCGATCCGGCGTTGCGCTACACGTTCCGTACGGCGCCGCTCCGCAATCTCAAGGCGGCGCCGGCCTTCTTCCACAACGGGGCGTTCGGCACGCTGGAAGCGTCCATCGCGCACCATCTGGACGTGCCGAGCTCGTTACGCGACTACGACCCGGACGCCAACAACGTGCCGCCCGATCTCCGTCCGGGTCCGTTCGAGGCCATCCTGGCCGCCGGCATCGATTCGCGGCTACGGACGCCGATCCGGCTTACCGCTGACGAGTTCCGCGACCTCGTCGAGTTCGTGCGGGAGGGACTCTTCGACCGGCGGGTCCGGCGGTTCTGTCAGCATCTCCCCGCTTCGGTGCCGAGCGGCATACCGCTCCAGCGATTCGAGGGGTGTCCGAAGCCAAGCCACCCGACAGACTAGGCGGCTGGCCGCAGGGCCTCTGGGCCCTGCGTATTTGTGCGAGAGTGATAGGGGAGATGCTCCACAAGCGGGGAGGTACCGCCCCGACCCGGACCGGCTCCGGCTCGGAGCCCGTGCGTCGGTAGAGGATTCCGAGAAGGCGACGGCGAGATGGCCGGGCGTGGTGGGAGGCGGCCGCGTGAGAGGAAGGTGCGGTCGGCGGTTCCGCCGAGCATCGAGCGCTACATCCTGGCCCAGCGCCCCCGGCACCGGCCGCTCCTTCGCCTGCTGAGGAAGGTCGTGCGGGAGGCACTCCCCGGCGTTGGCGAGGAGGTCCAGGGTGGGCAGCCCTGCTATCTCGTCGGCCGGGAGAAGGTGGCGTGCCTCTACGTCGTCGGCGACCGGGTGAATCTCGGATTCTTCCAGGGCGCGGAGCTCGACGATCCGACGGGCTTGCTGGCGGGGAGCGGCGAGGGCATGCGTCACGTCGAGATCGCCGTGCCGAGCGACATCAAGCGGCGGGAGCTCGGCAATCTCCTCGGGCAGGCGGCCTGGCACGATCGGCGGGACGCCAGCGCGGACGTGAGATGAGCGGGGAACCCCGGTACGTGAAGCCCGGCTGGCCGGTGAGCCAGATCTGACGCGCGGACGTCTGTGAGCCTGCCTCACCGGATCGCGGCCGGCGCCATCGTCATACGCGACGACCGGATCCTCCTCGTGCGCTATCGCGATCCTGACGGCGGAACGTACCCGGTCGGACCGGAGGGTGGCGTGCTCGAGCACGAATCCGTCGCCGACGCGGCGGTGCGGGAGACCTTCGAGGAAACGAGCGTGCGCGTCGCGCCGGGCGCGGTGCTCCTGATCGAGGACATCCTCGCCATTCACTTCAAGATGTGCAAGGTCTGGCTCGCCTGTGACGTCGTGGCCGGTGACGTGAGGGCGACCGAGGGCGCCCGACTCGAGGAGATCGTGGAAGCTCGCCGGTTTCGCCGCTCCGAGCTGGATTCCGAGACGGTGTATCCCTGGATCGTCACCGAAAGGGCATGGTCATCGTTCCGAGCGCGACAGTATCCGACCGAGGTGTCGGCTCCGCGACGCGCCCGCTTCTGACGAGAGCGCACAGGGGGTCAGCATGAAGCTCGATTCGTTCGCGCGGTATCCGCTCCTGTTCGGGCCGTCTCCCGTGCATCCACTGGAGCGGCTGAGCGGGCACCTCGGGGGCGCCCAGATCTGGGCGAAGCGCGACGACTGCAACAGCGGGCTCGCGTTCGGGGGGAACAAGGTTCGCAAGCTCGAGTACCTGTTGGCCGACGCGCTTGCCCAGGGGTGCGACACCCTCGTGTCCATCGGCGGCGTCCAGTCGAATCACACGCGCCAGGTGGCGGCGACCGCGGCGCGCGTGGGGATGAAGTGCGTGCTGATCCAGGAGAGCTGGGTTGACTGGCCCGATGCCGTCTACGACCGCGTCGGCAACATCCTCCTCAGCCGGATCCTCGGCGCCGACGTCCGCCTGGTGCAGGCCGAGTTCGGGATCGGATTCAAGGAGAGCTGGGAGCGGGCCATCGCGGAGATCGAGGCGTCGGGCGGGAAGCCGTACGCGATCCCAGCCGGCGCGTCGGACCACCGGCTCGGCGGCCTCGGGTTCGCGCGCTGGGCGCAGGAGGTCGAGCAGCAGGAGCAGGAGCTCGGCGTCTTCTTCGACACGGTCATCGTGTGCTCCGTGACAGGCAGCACGCAGGCGGGCATGATCGCGGGCTTTTCGGCGCCGGGCCGGCCCCGCCGGGTCGTCGGTATCGACGCCTCCGCCAAGGTCAAGGAGACGCTGGAGCAGGTGAGCCGCATCGCGCGCCGGACGGCCGATCTCATCGACGTCGGCCGCGAGCTGCGGGACGACGAGATCATCCTGGACGACCGGTACCACGCCGGCACCTACGGGATCCCGGACCACCGGACGCTGGAGGCGATCAGGCTCGCGGCGCGCCTCGAGGGCATGCTCACAGACCCCGTGTACGAGGGGAAGTCGATGGCGGGGCTCATCGACCTGGTCGTGAGCGGCGAGATCGAGAAGAGTTCGACCGTGCTGTACGCCCACCTGGGCGGCCAGCCGGCGCTGAACGCCTACAGCGCACTCTTCCGGTGACCGTCGACTTGGCGCATCGGGAGGAAGGAGCAATGGAGCCCGAACGGGAGTTCATGGGGCGGAAGAAGGCGAAGCTCTGGACATACCTGATCTTCGGCATGGTGCTCGTGCTGGGCGTCCTCGCAGCCAACTTCGCCGTGGTGAACCCCGAGCTCACCCGACGGGGTGTGAGCTACTTCCTTGGACTGCCGGTCGGGGCGTTTCCCGTGATCACGGGCATCGTCGGCGTGCTGATCTACCTCGTTGGCCTCAAGATCGAGACCGATTGGCCCGAGGCGCTCGGGGCTCTCCTGATCGCGGGCGCGGTGGCATGGGGCGAGTTCCTGATCGGCTGGGATCGGTTCGTCGTCGGAGGGCTGGCGGCGACGCCCTACGTGATCCCCCTGCTCACGTTCTTGGTCCTCCTGATGGTGGGGCTCTTGAAGAGCCGGTGAGCGTCACCGCGCCGGCGCCGTTCACTGTGCCGCTCGTCGATCAGGACAGCGGCGCCGTCCTCGACCGGGACCTGGTCGGGACGCTCGACGTCGTCGAGCGCGACGGCGACGGCCGCCTGGTCGTGGTCGATCTCAAGACCGCCGCCCGGAAGTACTCCGACCTCCAGGTGAGGCCTCGCTCCAGCTGTCGATCTACAGCTACGCGACCGCCATGAACGGCCTCGCCGACGAGGCCGACCTCCGCCTCCGCTTCACGTGCTCACCAAGACCCGGCAGCCCGAGCTCCACCGCTACTGGACCACTCGCGACCGGGCGGCCAACGTCCGCCTCTACCGACTCGCGGCCGAGATCCTCACCGCATCGAAGCTGGCGTCTTCGGCTGGCACTGCCAGCAGTCTCCGGTGCGGAGCCGGTGCTGGGCGTGGGGTTAGCCGGACGCGAGGCCCAACGGCGGCGCGATTCACCGTGTGTCGATCCGAGGACGACGTCCTGCGGGGGCTGAGCACGCCCCGCCGCCGCGATTCCTCTCGCGACGACGAGGAAGGCCGACGCGGCGGGGGCGGTTTCCCTGGCATGTCGCTACCCGTGCTGAGTTCGCGATTCCCGTTGATCGGTCAGGCGCTGTCTGCGCGGCTAACACGGTCCCCATCGGACTTGCGACGTCACAGGGACCTGCTCGAAAGATCATCGGTCATCCGTCAGCCGTCATTGGTGAGTTGGATCACCGGCATCCTAGCCAAGGCTTCACAAAGTCAATGGGGAATAGCTCCCCGCGCGACCATCCGGGCGTTCGCGCCATTGGCTAGCGATGGGGGGTTGAGCTACCAAGGTCTGCTTTTTACACTGTGCGTTGATGAGCCTGGAGCGCCGTGCCCTGCTCCGCCACGCCGCCGGCCTCGGCGCCATGACGCTGATCCCCGGGCCCTTGCTCGGTCTCGCACGCTGCTCGGTCCGTCGGGAGGGCGCCACGCCCGACGTTCGCCACGCAGGGGTCGGGGAGGGTGGCTATGGCGATCTCGTGCCGAGCCGGGAGTGCCCCGAGCTGGCCCTCCCGCGCGATTTCCGCGTCGTCCGCCTCAGCGTGAGCGGCGAGCGGATGAGCGACGGGGTGGCGACGCCCGGGGGCTTCGACGGCATGGCGGCCTTCCCACTGCCCAACGGCCACGTGCGGCTCGTGCGCAACCATGAGATCTTCACGCCCCGGCTGCTGGGTGACGTGGCGAAGGCGTACGACGTGATCGGCGGCGGCGGCACGACGTCGCTGGAGGTGCGCGTGGGCGGCGACGGCACCGTCGAGAAGGTTCGCGACTTCGTGAGCCTGGGAGGCACCGTCTTCAACTGCGCCGGAGGCCCCACTCCTTGGAGGACGTGGCTCTCCTGCGAGGAAACGGTGGATGGCCAGCGAGCCGGCTGGCAGCGGGCCCACGGCTACGTGTTCGAGGTGCCGGCGGACGCCGAGGTGCAGGCCGAGGCCCGGCCACTGCCCGCGATGGGGAGGTTCGTGCACGAGGCGGTGGCGGTGGATCCCGCCACCGGCGTCGTCTACCTGACCGAGGACATGACCGTAGATCCCGCCCGGGATCGGCTCGGCGCCGGCTTCTACCGGTTCGTGCCGCGTGTGCCCGCCCAGCTTTCGGAGGGCGGCCGCCTGCAGGCGCTCGGCGTCGAGGGGAAGGCGCGCTACCAGACCTATCACGGACAGCACGTGGGCGCGGCGCTGCCCGCCGTGTGGGTGGATGTGCCGGACTCCGATCCGGCCGATGCCGAGACCGACGTGTCGGCGGTCCTGCGCCAGGCTGTGGCCGCGGGCGCGGCGGTCTTCAAGCGACTCGAGGGGTGCTGGTACGGGTTCGGCCGCGTGTTCTTCACCGCCGCCAGCGGCGGGGATGCCGGGCGCGGTCAGGTCTGGCAGTACCGCCCGCGCGGCGGCGATCGGGGCGAGCTGACGCTCATCTTCCAGTCGCCCGCCGCCGGGGTCTTCCATGGGCCCGACAAGCCCGACAACATTACCGTCAGCCCGCGCGGCACGGGCTTGCTGGTCTGCGAGGACAACGGTCATCGGGTGCACCTGCGCGGGATTACGCCGGAGGGCACCGTGTTCGACTTCGCGCGCAATCTCGCGGACACGCGGGAGTTCGCGGGCGTCTGCTTCGGCCCGGACGGCGAGACGTTGTTCGTCAACATCCAGGGGACCTTGCGTCCGAGCGCCACGTACGCCATCGGCGGCCCGTGGCGGCGCGGAGCGCTCTGATCGAGAGGCTGAGCAAGCGGAGGTCGGCAATGCCGAGTCCTCGCAAGGCCCGCTGAGCGTTGGCCGGGGAGTGCTGCTCGGCCGGAGTGGAGCCGATGTCTCCGTGAAGGCCGACTCGCGATCGTCCCGGAGCCGCCGAGCGCCTGTCAGGCGAGCGCGGGGGTCGAGCGCAGCCTCGGCAGGAGAGCCGCGCGGCCGCGCTCGAGGGCCTCGAGGTGCCCTCGGCCGCCACGGCGCAGCCCACGGCCGCGGTGACGGCGGTCGAACTCGCGCCGGGCGGGCCCCCGTTCGAGGCGTACCTCCTTCTCTCCGAGCCGTCGCCGGGCTCGTTTCGCACCGAGCCGGCCTTCACCGTCTCGGGCCGCGCGCGCGTGGTCGAGTGCGCCCCGGTGGGGTTCGACGCGGCGCCCCGTGCCGATCGCTGACCCCGATCCTGACCGTCCTCGTTGCCGGTGAGCGCGGCGAGGCGGATGCGAAGACCTGGCCGCATTCCTGGGCCGCCGGAGGGCGACATGAGTATTTATGAGGAGCTCGGCGTCCGCACGATCATCAACGCGAAGGGGCCGTCCACCCGGCTGTCGGGCGGGTTTCTCGACGACGAGGTCGCCCGGGCG
>JBKPDG010000018.1:0-5098 GCA_046727755.1 Actinomycetota bacterium | reverse complement strand
GCTCGCTCGACGCTCCCTCGACCTGGGCCGCCGCGGCTCGACTCGCGGCGCCGGCGGTCGTGGTCGCGGACGCCGGTCGCGAAGCCGATGTCGTGGTCATTGCCACGCCCGACGCGGCCATTGCGAACGTCGCCACCGCGCTCGCACCCTCGCTACGGGCCGGCGCGCTCGTCGTCCACCTCTCCGGCGCGTCGACGTTGCACGAGCTCGACGGCGTACTGCTCGCGCGGCCGGACGTCGAAGTCGGTTCCCTGCACCCTCTCCAGTCGCTGCCCTCGGCCGATGTGGGCCGGCGCCGTCTCGCGGGCTCGTGGTGCGCGGTCGACGGGTCGCCCCGCGTCGAGAAGATCGCGCTCACGCTCGGCATGCGACCGTTCCGCCTCGACGCGGCCCATCGCGTTCGGTATCACGCGGCCGCGTGCGTGGCATCGAACCACCTCGTCGCCTTGCTCGGCCAGGTCGAGCGGCTGGCCGCGCACGCCGGCGTGCCGTTCGAGGCGTTGCTCCCGCTGGTGCGGGGGACGGTCGAGAACGTCGACGAGCTCGGCCCCGCCGCCGCGCTCACCGGCCCCGTCGCCCGCGGCGACGACGCGACGATCGCCCGCCACGTCGACGCCCTGCCGTACGACGAGCGCGACGGGTACGAGGCGCTGGTGCGCGAGGCGCGCCGGCTCGCCGGTCAGAGCGACGCCGAAGCCGACGCCGAGCCGCGTCAGGAGACGCGCGCATGATCGTCGTCGAGCGCATCGCCGAGTTGCGCGACCACTGCGAGGCCGCACGCAGGAACGGGCGGACCGTCGGGCTCGTGCCGACGATGGGCTTCTTCCACGAGGGCCACCGTTCGCTCATGCGCGTCGCGCGCGCCAACCACGATCTTGTGGTCACGACGATCTTCGTGAACCCGCTGCAGTTCGGCGCGGGCGAGGACCTCGAGGGCTACCCCCGCGACCTCGCCGCCGACACCACCGCCGCCGAGGCGGAGGGCGTCGACGTTCTGTTCGCGCCGAGCGTGCCGGAGATGTATCCCGAGCCGACGGTCACGACGGTCCACGTCGCCGGGCTCACCGAAGGCTTGTGCGGCGCCGCCCGGCCGACGCACTTCGACGGCGTCACCACGGTCGTCGCCAAGCTCTTCTCGATCACCGGCCCGTGCACCGCCTACTTCGGTCGCAAGGACTTCCAGCAGCTCGCCGTCGTGCGGCGCATGGCAGCCGACCTCGATCTGCCCGTCGAGGTCGTCGGCTGCCCGCTGGTGCGCGAGCCCGACGGAGTAGCGATGTCGAGCCGGAACGCGTACCTGTCGGCCGGCGAGCGCAGCCGCGCCACCGGCATCTTCGCTTCGCTGCGCGCCGGTGCGGCGGCCGTCGAGGTCGGCGAGCGTTCACCCGGCCGCGTCGCGGCCGTCGTCGAAGCCGAAGCAGCGCGCCACGGTCTCGAGCTCGAGTATGTCGAGGTCCGACGGACCTCCGACCTCGCGCCGGTCGCCGCCCTCGACGGCGAGGTCGTCGTGGCGGTGGCGGCACAAGTCGGCAACGCGCGCCTGATCGACAACGTGACGATGCAGATCGCCGGCGCCGAGGTCTCGACCGACCTCGGCGTCATCACACTCGCCCAACAGGAGAGCACCAGCTGATGCGTCGAACGATGATGAAGTCCAAGATCCACCGGGCCACGGTCACGGGCTCCGACCTGAACTACGTGGGGTCGATCACGCTCGATCCGAAGCTCATGGAGCTGGCCGACGTGCTCGAGCACGAGCAGGTGCACGTGCTCGACCTCGACAACGGCGCGCGCTTCGAGACGTACGCGATCACCGGTGGCCCCGGCGACGTGATCATCAACGGCGCGGCAGCCCGCCTCGTGCACACGGGCGACCGCGTCATCGTGATCAGCTACGCCCAGTACGACGAGGCGGAGCTCGAGTCGTACGTCCCTCGGGTCGTGCATGTCGATTCGCGCAACCGTCCCACCGACGAGGACTTCCAGGCTCTCGACCGAGAGCTTCACGAACTGGCCCCGTAACGACACGACTGCGATCAGTAGGCTGGGCTGATGTTCGACCTGCTGGTGCTCGGCAGCGGGATCGCCGGCTTGTCGGGAGCCGTCCACGCCGCACGCGCCGGGTGGTCGGTCGTCGTCCTCACGAAGGGCGAGCTCGCCCATT
Organism: Actinomycetota bacterium; assembly: GCA_046727755.1. Classification (GTDB taxonomy): domain Bacteria; phylum Actinomycetota; class Acidimicrobiia; order IMCC26256; family JACDBD01; genus JALZAA01. The sequence continues at coordinate 2,934 of JBKPDG010000018.1, read as the reverse complement.
CCGCGACGCGGTACGCGCAAGGCGGCGTCGCCGCCGCGCTCGACGGCCGCGCCGACGACTCGCCCGAGCTGCACCTCTCCGACACCATCGCCGCCGGCGCCGGCCTCTGCGATCCGGATGCCGTGCGCGTGCTCGTCAGCGAAGGCCCCGAACGAGTGCGCGAGCTCATCTCGATGGGCGCGGTGTTCGACCAGACCGGCGACGGTGAGGCCGCCGCGCTCGCGCTGGCGCGCGAAGGCGGCCACTCGGCGGCCCGGGTGCTGCACGCGGGCGGTGACGCCACCGGCGCCGAGATCGAGCGGGCGCTGGTTGCTGCGGTCGAGGCGACGACGGCGGAGGTGCGCGAAGGTTGGCTCGCACTCGACCTGCTCGTGGAGGAGGGCCGGGCGGCGGGGGTGATGGCGAGGTCGGCCGATGGCGCCACGACCGAAGTCCGAGCGAGTCACACGATCGTCGCCACCGGCGGCGCCGGGCAGTGCTTCGCGGTGACGACCAACCCGGCGCTGTCGACCGGCGACGGCATCGCGATGGCCCTGCGCGCCGGGGTCGCAGTCGCCGACGTCGAGTTCATGCAGTTCCACCCGACCGCGCTGCACCACCCGGCGATGCCCCGGCCGCTCCTCTCCGAGGCCCTGCGGGGCGAGGGCGCGGTCCTGCGTGACCGACACGGGCGCGCGTTCATGGCCGACGAGCACCCGCTCGGCGATCTCGCGCCCCGTGACGTCGTGGCCCGGGCCATCACGCGCCGGCTCCACGAGCAGGGCACCGACCACCTGTGGCTGGACGCGACGTCGATCCGGGGATTCGAGGCACGGTTCCCGACGATCTGGCGGGCCTGCCGCGCCGTCGGGCTCGACCCCCGACGCGACTGGCTCCCGGTCGCCCCCGCCGCCCACTACCTGTGCGGCGGCGTCTGCACGGACCTCGACGGCGCGACGACCCTGCGCGGGCTGTGGGCGTGCGGCGAAGCGGCGTGCTCGGGCGTGCACGGCGCCAACCGCCTCGCCTCGAACTCCCTTCTCGACGGCCTCGTGTTCGCCCGCCGCGCCATCGATGCCATCGCGGGAGGCAAGGACGAGCCCGACGAGAACGGCGTGCTCCGCCGCGTCGAGCCGTACGCCGCCCCGGCGTTGGGTCGGAAACGGGGCCCAGAGCACCGGTTTGTGACCCAACGCGGCGTGGAGCGTGGCGACCTCCAACGGCTCATGACCCGTGAGGCCGGCGTGCTCCGCGACGCCTCGAGCCTCGAGCGCGCCGCGGCCGCGCTGGCGGAGATGACCGACACGGCGGACACCGAGGTCCGCAACCTGGTGACGGTAAGCAGCGGGCTCGTCGACGCGGCGCGGGCGCGGACCGAATCCCGTGGGACGCACACCCGCCTCGACTTCCCCGATCCGTCGTCCGCCTTCCTCGGCCGGTTCGTGTTCGGTCCCGGCGGGCAACCGAGCTTCGTTCCCCTCCCGGAACAGGAGCGGGCGGCGCGGTGAGTGACGTCGACCCGGCCGTGAGCTTCATGCGGGAGGCCGTCGCCGTCGCTCTCGACGAGGACCTCGGCGTGCTGGGCGACCTCACCTCGCAAGCCGTTATCCCCCAGGCCACCTTCGGTACGGGCCGCGTCGTCGCCCGGCAGGACGGCGTGCTTGCCGGCACGCTGGTCGCCGGCGAGGTGTACCGGCAGCTCGACGCCGACGTCACGGTGACGTGGCGGGCGCAGGACGGCGACGCGGTCACGGCCGGCCACGAGCTCGGCCGCGTCTTCGGTCGGATGCGCTCGATCCTGAGCGGCGAGCGAACCGCGCTCAACTTCCTCTGTCACCTCTCGGGTGTCGCCACCCTCACTCGCAAGTTCGTGGATGCCGCCGGCGGACGAGTCCGCATCCTCGACACCCGTAAGACGCTGCCCGGGCTGCGCGCGCTCGAGAAGGCCGCCGTCCGAGCCGGCGGTGGCCACAACCACCGGGCATCGCTGTCGGATGCGCTCTTGATCAAGGACAACCACCTCGCCGGTCTGGGTATCGAGAAGTCGGTGCAGGCGGCGAGCGACCGCTGGCCCGGCCGCACCGTCGAGGTCGAGTGCGAGCGGCCGCAGCAGGTTGCGGAGGCGGTCGAGGCCGGGGCCGGCGTCGTGATGCTCGACAACATGACGCCGGCGCAGGTGAAGAAGTGCGTGGCGATCGTGCGCGAGAGCAGCCGTCCCGGCGTGCTGATCGAGGTCTCCGGTCGCGTCACCCTCGACACGGTCGCCAAGTACGCGGCCGCTGGTCCCGACCTGATCTCGACGAGCGCGATTACCCAGTCTGCGCCTGCGCTCGACCTCGGGCTCGACGTGGAAGCCGAGGCCTGACCGGTGCTGCTCGCCATCGACGCCGGCAACACCCAGACGGTGATCGGCCTGTTCGACGACGCCGAGCTGGCCGACCACTGGCGCATCGCGACCGTCGCCGACCGCACCGAGGACGAGCTGGCCCTGATGATCCAGCAGTTCCTCGGCTTCCACGGGTTCTCGTTCGACGCTCAGGTGACGGGGGTCGCGATCGCGTCCGGCGTCCCGCGCGTGACGGCGGCGCTCCGCCTGATGACGCGGCGCTACTTCGGCTTCGACGCGCTCGTCGTCGAGCCCGGTGTCCGCAGTGGCATGCCGATCCTCTACGACAACCCGAAGGAGGTCGGGCCCGACCGCATCGCCAACGCCGTCGCCGCCTACGACCTCTATGGCGGGCCGTCGATCGTCGTCGACTTCGGCACCGCCAACACGATCGAGGCGATCAGCGAGAAGGGCGAGTACCTCGGCGGTGCGATCTTCCCCGGGATCGAGATCGCAATGGACGCGCTGTTTGCCCGCGCCGCCGCTCTGCGTCGCGTCGAGCTGGTCGCTCCGAAGAACGTCATCGGCAAGTCGACGATGGAGTCGGTGCAGTCCGGCGCGGTGTACGG
>JBKPDG010000017.1:0-5224 GCA_046727755.1 Actinomycetota bacterium | reverse complement strand
CCGAACGTGCTGATCGGCGGGTCCGACGCCGGCGCGCACCTCGACCGCATGTGCGGCGCGCCGTACACGACCGTGTTCCTCGCCGACATGATCCGCGGTCGGAAGCTCGTCCCGATGGAAGAGGCGATCCACCTCATCACGCAGGCGCCGGCCGAGCTGTTCGGGCTGCGTGAGCGCGGTCAGGTGCGCGAGGGCTTCCACGCCGACCTCGTCGTGTTCGACCCCGAGACCATCGGCGCCGACGAGGTGCGCCTGGTCGAGGACCTGCCCGGCGGCACAGCGCGGCTGTTCGCCGGCTCGACCGGTGTACAGCGCGTGTTCGTGAACGGCCGCCCCATCGTCGTCGACGGCACGACCACCGGCGACCTCCCGGGCACGGTGCTGCGCTCGGGACGCGACACGCGCACGGTGCCGGTGCCGGCGGGAGCCTGATCCGGTGACGGTCGGGGCGCGGCCGGCGCCCGTCCGCATCGACGACCTCGCCCACCCCCGGTTCTCCCCCGAGACCACCGAGATCCTCACCGCCATGGCCGCCATGGCGGAGGGCGTGCGCCTCGAGCCCGACGCGCTCATGGAAGGAGCTACCGCCAAGACGGGCCTGTCGGACTTCGGCGACGACGGATTCCGCAAGCCGCTCGCCGTGCTCTGCACCGCTCTACGCAGCGAAGCGGGCCTGAGCGGACCCGGCGTAGTCAGCAACCACGCGCTGCTCGTCCAGCTCCTCTCGAACCGGTTGCTGATCCAGGACCTGTTGCGCCGCCACCCCGAGATCCACGACGTGCGCATCGAAGCCCCGATCATCGTGTGCGGCCTCCCCCGCACCGGCACCACGCACCTCCACAACCTCATGGCGGCCGACCCCGCGCTGCGGTCGCTGCCGTACTGGGAAAGCCTCGAGCCGGTGCTTCCCGAATCGGAGCAGCCGGCGCCGGGCGAGCCCGACCCGCGCATCGCCCGCACCGAGGTCGCACTCGAGTTCGTCAACACGTCGATGCCGTACTTCAAGCGCATGCACGAGATGACCGTCGACCACGTCCACGAGGAGATCCAGCTCCTCGCCATCGACTTCTCGACGATGCTGTTCGAGACGACGTCGGCCATGCCCAGCTGGCGCGACTACTACCTCGCCCACGACCAGACCCCGCACTACGAGTACATGCGCACCGTGCTCAAGGTGCTCCAGTGGCTGCGCGGCGGCGAGCGGTGGGTGCTCAAGTCGCCCCAGCACATCGAGCAGTTCCCGGTCCTGCGCAAGACGTTCCCCGACGCGACCTTCGTCGTCACCCACCGCGACCCGGTCTCGGTGACGACGTCGGTGGCGACGATGATCACCTACACGGCCCGGCTGAGCCACGAGCGCGTCGACCCGAAGTACATCGGTGGCTACTGGGCCGATCGCATCGAGCGCATGCTCCGGGCGTGCGCCGATGAGCGCGACGTGCTCCCCGCCGACCAGTCGATCGACGTCCCGTTCGACGAGTTCATGGCCGACGACGTCGCCATGGTCGAGCGCATCTACGAACTGGCCGGCCAACCCATGACCGCCGGCGCCCGCGCCGCGATGCAGGAGTTCATGGACGACCATCCGCGCGGCAAGTTCGGCGGCATCGTCTACGACCTCGCCGATTTCGGCCTCGACCCCGCCGAGCGTCGCGAAGCGCTGCGGTTCTACACCGACCGCTTCGGGGTCACGCAAGAGTCGTAGAGTCCTGGCGATGCTGACGTGGACGGAGTTCCGCGAGACCCGTCCCGACCTCGCCGACGCCGGTCAATCGCTCTTCTACCAGTTCGGCGGCGTGGGACTCGGGTTCCTCGGCACCGTCCGCGTCGACGGCGGGCCACGCGTCCACCCGATGTGCCCCGTGATCACCGACGCCGGGATCTACGCGATGCTCATTCCGTCGCCGAAGCTGGACGACCTTGCGCGCGACGGTCGGTACGCGATGCATTCGTTCCCGTGCGCGGACAATGAGGACGCCTTCTATATCACAGGACAGGCTGAAGTCCCGGACGACGCCGCGGTGCGCGACAAGGTCGCACGCCAGTTCCTCGAGGAGCGGAGCTGGGACACGCCGCCCCCCGGTTTCGACGAGCAAGATCCCGTCGAGTTCCGAATCGAGCGATGCATGTTGACGCGCACCACCGGCCACGGTGACCCGCACCCGCAGCACACAATCTGGAGGGCGGCCGGCTAGGCGCTGCTCGTCTCGGCGGCAGGCGGGTCGAGGAAGGCGTTGATGCGGTCGGTCCACGTGCCCACGTCGCGCAGGTGATGGGCGACGTGGATCTGGACGTTCGGGAGCAGCTCGAGCAGACGCTCGGACGTCGACATCGGGTGGCCCGGGTCACCAACCCAGGGAAGCAGGAGCGCCGGCGCGGCGACGGCGCGTACCGCGTTCTCCGGCGGGAGGTCGCTGTTCGCCGCGCCGCGTAGCACCGACGGCATGAGCGCTTCGGAGACGCGGGGCTCAGGGGTGAACCGGTCGCCGAAGTCGGCGAGGATCTGGGGCGCGGGCAGGTTCCGGAGCTGTTCGAGGTAGGACTCGAGACCCAGTCGGTCGATGAGCACGGCGCCGGCGCGGTACAGGTCGGCCTGCTCCTCGCGGGTCTCGTACGCAGTCGGCGCGAGCATGAGCACGAGCCCCACGACCCGACGTGGCGCTTGGATCGCAGCATGCAGGGCGGTGGCGGCACCCATCGAGACGCCGCCGGCGACGAACCGGTCGACGCCGAGCTCGTCGGCGAGCGCGATGAGGTCCCGCCCGAGGTTGTTCCAGCGATAGTCGTCGGGCACAGGCGCGCCTCCCGACAGCCCGTGGCCGCGCGCGTCCCATCGGATGACGCGGTGGGTGCGGGCGAGTCGCGCGAAGTCCATGACGATGAACCGGTCTTCTTCCTCCATGCTGCTGACGAGGCCGTGGGCCCAGAAGAACGGCAGGCCTTCGCCCTCGTCACGGATCGCGATGTCGACGCCTCGAATCTTCGGCACCGCGGTCAGTCTGGCCTGCGCGGGGTCGTCACGTGTGCGCGTCCTGGAGCGGCTTGCCCGCGAGCCGCAGGCGCACGACCTCCTGGAAGTTCGGGCACGTGACGATGTCGTCGTGCGGGCACGCCAGTGCATGCTCGACGGCTACGCGGGCGGCTTGCGCCTCGGCGATGCGCTCGTCGAGCTCGGCGAGCTTGCGCCGCGCGAGATCTCGCCAGCTACTCGGGTCGGTCGCGCGCGCGGCCATCAGCTGCTCGATCTCGGCGAGCGTGAACCCGACGTCGGCGAGAAAGAGGATCGCGCCGACGGCGTCCACCGCGTCGGGCCCGTACCGCCGCCGGCCCGACACCCGGGCCGGCGGCGAGAGGAGCCCGATCTCCTCGTAGTACCGGAGCGCGGAGGGCGCCGCTCCGGTCCGCCGCGCCAGCTCGCCGATGGTCAGCTGCTCGTCTGCCATTGATCCCCCACCCCCTTGACTTCAAGTGTACTTGAAGTGCTTGGCTCACGCCATGGGACTCAAGCAGAGAACGTTCCGGGGACTGGTGCGACAGTTCTCCCGGCCGCATGGTGTCGGTGGCCGGGCGGCGGGCTGGGTCATGGCGCACCGGGGGTCGAACCGCAAGCGCAACGTGTGGGCGGTCGGGCTCCTCGACGTGCAGCCCGATGATCGTGTGCTCGAGATCGGCTTCGGTCCCGGGATCGCGATCGGCGAGCTGGCACGTCGCGCCACCCGCGGTCGGGTGGTCGGCGTCGATCACTCGGAGCTGATGGTCCGCCAGGCTTCGCGCCGCAACGCGGCCGCCGTCCGCGACGGACGCGTCGACCTGCAGCTCGGCAACGCGGAACGGCTCCCTGCGTTCGACGAGCCGTTCGACAAGATTCTCGCCGTCAACTCGCTGATGTTCTGGGACGACCCGGTCGCGCGGCTGAAGGAGCTGCGCAGCCTCCTGCGCCCGGGCGGGCAGGTCGCGATTGCGTTCCAGCCTCGTGCCCCGGGCTCGACCGACGAGACCGCGGCGCGCGCCGGCGAGGAGATCGCCGGGCACTTCGCGGCGGCCGGCTTCACCGACGTGCGCGTCGAGACACTCCCGTTGAAGCCGACCGCGGTCGTGTGCGTCCTCGGCGTCAGCCCGGGATCTTGACGACACGCGTCGTCGGCCGAGCGGGCGTCTCGGACGGGTAGAACCAGCGGAACCAGATGCGCCCACGGGGGTGGCCTTGCGGTGAGATCCAGTTCGGCTGCCCCGGATCACGATGGGCGACCACGATCGTCCACGACCCGTCCGGCAGGTACTGCACCTGCGCGCCATTGATGGTCACGCGGTCGTAGTCGTAGTTGTACGTGTGCAGGAACTGGTTCCAGAGGCACACGTTCCAGAAGGCGCACTCCGGTGAGCGACCCTCGATGACGAGCGCCTCGTCGTCGGCGAGGTCGAAGCTGCCCATGGCGTACGCGGCGTCGCCGGCCGCCCATCCGAAGGTCTGCTGCGGGACCGGGTAGGGCTCGTCGACCGTATTGGGGTCGCCGAGGGCCAGCGGGACGATGGTGGCCTGGTCGCGCAGCCACGTCACCGCGGCACGGAAGCGGCGGGCGAGATCGGCGTCGTCGAGGCGGTAGGTCTCCGGCGGGTCGACGGACTCGATGTGCCACTCGACCCGCCGGTCGTGGACCGGGTCGTCGAGGTAGTCGCGGGTGATCGCGCACACGGCGTCGGGCTCGAGCTTCAGCCACGTGCCGTCGTGCGGCTCCGGGCTGAGGACGAGCTCGAACGTGCCGTCGGGGGCGATGTCGAGCATGCGGTCGTTCACGGTGCCGACGATCCGTTCCGAGTAGTGGCCGTCGTCGGGACCGCCGTAGACCGTCAGGGAGAGATAGACGCTGTCGCCCCGCTTTCCCCGCACCCGGTACGTGCGGCGGGGGTCGATCGGGGCGTACTGGTAGAAGGCGTCGGCATTGTCGCCGCCCCACTTCTTGTACGGCCCCACGATGTCGACGAAGCGCGGGTTCGCCGTGTCGGCCCACACGTAGGCGTCGAACGCGACCTGCAGGATCGAGAAGATCCACTTGTACCCCTCGAGCACCGACTGTTCGTCAGGGGGCGCGTTGGGACCGTCGAAGAGCTTGGACTCGAGCCCGCGCACCTCGTCGACGAGCTCGCGGAACACGGCGCTCGTCTGAAAGTCGTTGGGATTCATGGGCTGGTTCTACTCTGACCGCGAGGTGAAAGTCATCGCCGC
>JBKPDG010000016.1:0-15902 GCA_046727755.1 Actinomycetota bacterium | reverse complement strand
CTATCTGGGCGGCGTCCCGCTCGAGGACCTGGTGAACGAGATCTTCGAGTGGAGGCCGGGATGGGAGTACCACCTTGGCCAGGCCGAGACCTCATGACGCCGCGACCGGCGCGCGTGTCTGCGGCGGTACTCGGCAATCCCCGCCCGCGGGCATTGGCTGCGTTCTACGAGCGGCTGCTCGGATGGTTCAGGGTTGCCGACGAGCCGGCGCGACCCGGCGCTCCACCCCAGGGACGGCTGGGTGATGCTGAGACCGCTACAGCGCGGGACCGGGCTGTCGTTCCAGTTCGAGCCGGAGTACGTCGCGCCGACCTGGCCCGCCGAGCGCGGTCACCAGCAGATGACGATGCACCTCGACATCGCCGTCGACGATGTCGACGAAGCTGTTGCCCGGGGTCTCGAGGCCGGAGCAAAGCTCGCCGACCACCAACCACAGGCGCACGTCCGCGTGATGCTCGACCCCGACGGCCACCCGTTCTGCCTGTTCCCTGACCCCGGCGAGACGTGACGCGAGCCGAACCGTCGGCGGATGTCCAACGCCGACTCGCCCCAGCGTCCCGAGTCATTCAACTACCAAGCGTGCGCCCAGCCGCCGAAAGGTCGTACGCCCGCCACTGGATCAATGTCTCCACGGCGTGCTCCGCCCCGAGGGGCCCGTGTTCTCGCTCGGCCCATTGCCGGGTTGCGTCGGCAGCCGAACGGCGGTCCTCATCTGTCATCGACCAGGTCACCGAGAACAAGCCCGACTCGAGGCGGGAGATCATCTGCTCGATGGTCACGGCGCGTCGCTCGACGAGCGGTTCGAGGGCGCGGACCGTGAGCCCCAGCTCCTCGAGGAGGCGGTCGAGCTTGGCTTCGTCGTCGAGTCCGGGGCGCGGCCGACGCACGCCGGCGGCCGTGCAGAAGTGGTCCCGGATGCTGCCGTTCAGTGCTTCACCGGGCCCGCCCAGGTCCACGAGGAGGACGCCGCCCGGGGCGACGACGCGCAAGAGCTCGCGCACGGCGGCATCCCATGCGGGGATCAGGTGGAAGACGTGGCAGGCCAGACCGGCCCCGAAGGCAGCGTCGGGGAAGGGCAGCGCGGTTGCGTCGGCCTGCACGAGCGGGAACGGGCTGAGCCCGCCGGCGTTGTCCACCAGTTTCTGGAGCATCAGCAGCGACAGGTCTGCGCCCGCCATCCTCGTGCCGGCCTCGAGGAGGTCGAGCGCCAGTCGGCCCGTCCCGACTCCTATTTCGAGGCACGCCTCGCGACCGGCGAGCTCCCCGGAAAGGAGCTCGATGACGGCCCGGTGGGTCTCGGGCGTGAGCGAGCGCGTCCGGTCGTAGTACGTGGCGGCGCGATCGAAGCTGATGGAGCCGGTCAGGGCACCATCCTGACTTGCCGTTGCGGTCGCCGATAGGCCACGGCGATCGGTGCTAGCCGAGATGCAGCGTGATGAACGTGCTGTTCGGACTCGGCTTGTAATCGCCGAAAGGACCGCACAGCGTGAAACTTGCGCCCGTGTACAACGACCGTGCCGGTGCGAAGGCATCCATCGTTCCGATCTCGAGGCTCACCCGCCGGAATCCCCGTTGACGAGCAACTCCGACGAGATGGTCATGCTCCATCGCGTTGGAGCCTGCTATCGGCTCGGGAGTGATCGCGGAAGCCCGAACCATGGGAGCACACTGTTGTCAAAGCGCGTCAGAGCCGAGATGCGGTCGCCGCTGAAGGTGAGAACGAAGAGGCCAACCCCGTGGCGGATGCCGGTAGCGGCGCGCAGGTAGGCCCCGAACGCCGGCTGACCGTTGGCTCGCGTCCGCACGAGGTCGAACCTCCGGCCCGCACCGAAGATGCTGGCGAAGAAGCTGGCCACGACGTCTCGGCCCTCGTACTCGAAGGGCATCGGTGGCATCGAGACAAAGACGTCATCCGTCAGAAGGGCCACGAGCGCGTCGAGATCGGCGGACTCGTACGCGCGGACGAACTTCGCCACCATCGCATCCTCGGCGGGTGAACCGGACGCGGGAGGCGGTTCGCGGTCGGCGGCCGGCGGCCGTACGCGCTGCAGGCTGGCGCGCGCCCGTTTGAGGGCGCTGTTAGCCGATTCGATGCTCGAGTCGAGCATGTCGGCGACCTCGTTCGCGTGGAATCCGAGGACGTCGCGCAAGATGAGCACGGCGAGCTGGCGAGGCGGCAGGGCCTGAAAGGCGGTCACGAACGCCAGAGAGATGGATTCGGTCTGCTCGTAGCGGGCCTCCGGGCCGACCGGCACGTCGATCGCACCCTCGAGGAGGACATCGGGAAATGGCTCGAGCCATACGACTTCGCCGAGCCGGGTCGGATCGGGCGGTTCAACCTCGGGGATGTCCCACGCCTTGGCCGGGCGGCGGCTGGCCGAGCGACGCGCGTTGAGGCACCGGTTGGTGGCGATTCGGTAGAGCCAGGTGCGGATCGAGGCGCGTCCCTCGAACCCTCCGAGACCTTGCCAAGCCGCCAAGAGCGTGTCCTGGAGCGCATCCTCGGCATCTTGGAAGGATCCGAGCATCCGGTAGCAGTGCACCTGAAGCTCTCGGCGATACGGCTCGGTCAGCTCTCGGAACGCGTCGCCGTCCCCGGCCTGCGCCCTCGCGATCACGTCGGCTGTCACCACTCCACCCTCGCGCCACGCCTCGGGCTCTCCCAGTCGCATTACGGGTATCGACGCCGGCCGTGGCGCGAACTGGGCGGTTGGTCGGCGCCCATTTTCCCGATGTCGCGGTGTCTGCATCGTCGACAGCTCTGAAGGGTGCGAGCACCCGGTATGCAAAGGAGGCCGGAGATGCTGCTGAAGGACAAGGTTGCGGTGATCTACGGAGCGGGAGGCGGGATCGGCGGTGGTGTCGCACGCGCCTTTGCGTCCGAGGGGGCCACGCTCTTTCTCACCGGGCGCACGCTGGCACCCGTCGAAGTCGTCGCCAAAGACGTCGTTTCCGCCGGCGGATCCGCGGAGGCGGCGGAGGTCGACGCGCTCGATGAGCAGGCGGTGGACGAGCATCTGCAGTCAGTGATCGACAAGGCAGGCCGCGTCGATGTCGCGTTCCACGCGGTCGGGATACCGAACGCGGGGATTCTCGGTGTGCCGCTGGTCGACCTGAGTGTCGACCAGTTCGCCCTGCCGATCGCGACCCACGCGAGGTCGTACTTCCTGACCGCCCGCTTGGCCGCCCGGCACATGATCCCGAACGGATCGGGCGTGATCATGACCGTCACCACACTCCACTCGCGGACGGGCATCCCACTGGTGGGAGGCTTCGGCCCGGCGCAAGCCGCGAAAGAGGCGCTCACTCGAGATCTGTCCGCCGAGCTCGCACCTCACGGCATTCGCGTGGTCGGTCTGCGACCACAGGCCATGCCGGAGACAAGCACGATCAAGGACGGCTTTGAGCCTCGCGCCAAGGCCACGGGGATGAGCTGGGAACAGTTCCAGGAGATGCTCGCGAGCAAGACCCACCCGCGACGGCTCATGACGGTCGGGGAGATGGCAAACACGGCGGTCTTCATGGCTTCCGACAAGGCGAGCGGGATGACGGGAACCACCGTCAACCTGACCATGGGCAGCCTGGACGACTAGGGGCCGGCGATCTGCGCTGAGCGAGTCGGCGTTGCTCACGGAACTGCCGGGATGCGGATGCTCACCGTGGCGCCGCCATCGGGGCGGTTGCGGGCGTCCGCGGTGCCGCCGTGCGCGCGGGCGACGGCGAGCACGATCGCGAGGCCGAGCCCGGTGCCGCCCGTAGCGGGGCCTCGGGCCTCGTCGGCGCGCCGGAAGCGCTCGAAGGCGTGGGGCAGGAACTCCGGCGGGAAGCCGGCGCCTTCGTCTTCGACTTCGATGACCGTCGCGCGATCGTCAGTGCGAACTCGTGCGGTCACCGTGCCGTTCGGCGGTGAATGCCGCACCGCGTTGGCGAGGAGGTTGCGCACGGCGCGCCGTAGAGCATCCGGATCGACCCGGGCCTGTGTCGTCTCGTCCGCGTCCACGACGATTCGGATGTCACGACCCGCCGCTGCTGACGCGACCTCGCCCGACGCTTCCTCGATGATCGGCCACAACACGTGCACACGGTGGTCGTCCGAGACCGGCTCGTCGACCCGGGCGAGGAACAGCAGCTCATCCGTGAGGCGAGCCAAGCGCGCCGTCTGCTGCGACGCCTGACCGACCGCGTCCGCCAGCTCAGAGCGACTTCGATCAGCCCTCCGTGCCAGCTCGAGCTCGACCTCGAGCACGGCGACGGGTGTGCGCAGCTCGTGGCTGGCATCGGCCACGAACGCGCGCTGACGATCGACCGCGTCCTGGAGCCGCGCGAGGAGGGCGTTGAGGGTCGTCGCCAAAGCGGCGATCTCGTCGCGGGTACGGGGGACGGGCAGCTCCGCTGACGCATCGTGCCCGGAGATGTCCGCCGCCTCCCGCCGCATTCGGTCGACTGGGCGCAGGGCGGCGCGGGCGAGCAGCCACCCGCCGAGACCGGCCACGATGACCGCGATCGCGCCTCCGATCACCAAGGCGCGCTCCACCCGGTCGACGGCGGCATCTGTCGGTTCGAGCGACGTCGCCGCGACCACGATGAAGGGCCCGTCGGTCGTCGAGACGGATGAAGCGAGAACGCGGAACGGCTCGCGCTCGCGTCCGTCCCGCACCGTCGTGTTCGTGAAGACGCGCCCGTCGCGCGCCTCACGGATCACGGCCGGCGAGATCACCGCTCGCGGGCCGGCTTCCTCCGTCGTCGCAACGACGCCGCCATCGGGATCGAGTACTTGCGCGACGACGTCGGCGGTGCTCAGTCCATTCGACTCGAAGGTTCGAAGACCGGCTCGCACGTCCCGCGAAAGCGCGCTCGACTGGCTCCGCAGACCGGGCGCGAGCGACGACTCCACTTCGCTACGAAACGAGCGAGCGAACAGCACGCCGCCCACGACGACGAGCACGAGCGTGATCGTCGCGAATGACAGGGCGAGTCGCAGTCTGATCGGCACGGCTCAGCCGGTTTCAGGGGAGCGGAACCGGTACCCGGCGCCCCTGATGGTCTCGATCTCGTCACGTCCGAAGGGCCGGTCAATCTTCTTGCGGAGATACGCGATGTACTGGTCGACCACGTTCGACGTGCCGTCGTACGCGAAGTCCCACACGTGCTCGAGGATCTGGGTGCGCGTCACCACCTGTCCTGCGTGCCGCATGAGCAGCTCGAGGAGCGCCATCTCCTTCGGCGACAGTGGGATCTCGACTTCGCCCCGCGCCACCCGGTGGGTGGCGGGATCGACGCGCAGGTCCCCCACCTCGACCAGCGCCGGTCGCACCCCCGACTGGCGCCGGACGAGCGCCCGGACCCTGGCCGCGAGCTCGGCGAAGCTGAACGGCTTCGTCATGTAGTCGTCGGCCCCGGCGTCGAGCCCGCGCACCCTGTCCTCGACCGCGTGCCGGGCCGTCAGCAGGAGGATCGGCGCCCACCGATCGGCCGACCGCAAGCGCCGGCACACGTCGAACCCGTCGATGCCGGGCAGCATCACATCGAGGACGATGGCGTCGTAGTCCTGCTCGGTCCCGAGCCAGAGCCCGTCGGTGCCGTCGTGGGCGACGTCCACCGCGTAACCCTCTTCCCGGAGGCCACGCTGGAGCAGCGTGGCCATCCGGGGCTCGTCCTCGACCACCAGGACTCGCACACTGTCCGACCGTAGGCAGGCCTACATGTGAAGTCGATGTGAGCGCGCGACCCCTACCCCGCTGCGAGCTGGCTACCTCGACTCGGAGTCGGACTCGACCACGACGACGTGCATGTCGGCGTCGAGGCGGACGTCCGCCTGGGAGCCGTCGGCCCGGGTCACCTCGACCTCCCAGACCGCGCCGTTCTCGGAGTCGCGCTCCACCACGTTCGCCTTGGTTGCGCCGGTCTCGGCGAGCGCCGCCGCCACCGCCCGGTCGGCGTCCGGACCGGTCACGTGGCCTTCGTCGTCTCCGCCGCCACCGGCGGCGACTGCTACCGCGGCGCCGGTGATCCCGCACGCCAGCACGGCCGCGCCAACGATCGTGACGATCGTTCGCCTCTTCATCGCTTCCTCCGCTCTGGGGGGTTGGTCCCCGGAGCATGCCAATCCGCACCCTCGATCAGCGTGAGAAGAAGATGTGGGCCGCTCACATGCGCCGTGAGCGCGCCGGCTATCCCGGCGCGGGTGCCGGGGCGGGCTCGATGCGCTCGCGAGCCGCGGTGCGCTCGAGGATCTCACGCTTCACGAGGCCCTTCGACACCCAGTTGCGCCGGTCCGCCCACACGAGCATCGGCGGCAGCACGACGAGCGCGCTGAGCAGCGCGACGGCCACGTTCATCGCCACGATGATGCCGAAGTCGCGCAGCAGCGGCAGCGACGACGTCGCGATGACGGCGACACCGGCGATGGCGGTGAGCGCCGACACGATGAACGCCCGTCCGGTGCGCGACGCCGCCACCTCGACGGCTTCCTCGGGCGTCAGGCCGCGGCGGCGTTCCTCCACGAAGCGCAGCAGGATCAGGGACGTGAACTCCGTGCACGCCGCGACCACGAGCGGCCCGCCCACCGCCGTCATCGGGCTGAGCTTGAGGCTGAACGCGTAGGCGACGAGTGACGCCGTGCCCACCGCGATGAGCACCGGGACGAGCGAGAGCAACGAGCGGATCACGCTGCGGAGCCGCACGGCCAGGAACAGAAACACGAACAGGATGGCGAGGTATGTCAGCAAGATTCGGTTGGCCTCGAGATTGTCGAGCAGGCCGACGCCGACCACGGCGAGGCCGGACGGCGTGGCGCTGACGCCCGCGGGCGGGTCGACGGTGGAGCGGATCTCGCGCACGACGGTCGCGCGCCTTTCGAGCTCGCTGGGGCCGGTGCGGAACACGAGGTTCAGGGCATCACCGTTGCGGCTCACCGTTGACCGCTCGATGCTTTCCGGCGCCACGCCGCTGGCGGCGCGCACCTCTTCTCCAGTCGGCGAGACGTGCGACGCGCCGGGTATGTCGTTGGTGATGTCGCTCACCGTGGTGACGATCCCGGCCGCCGTGAGCAGCGTCTCGGGATGCTCGGTCAGCTGTTCGGTGGTGAAGTTGTCCATGAACGTGACGGTCTCGTCATCGAAGACGTCCTGCGACTGCACGAACATCCCGAGCTCGCTCGACGACCCCGTCTCCCGGTCGAGTGTCTCGAGGTTGTGGATCACTTCGGAGTCCTGGTTCACCCACTTGATCGGGTCGGTCTGGAGCTCCAAGCGGTCCTCCACGACGATCCCGCCCGCGAACACGATCACGCTGATGATCGAGAGCGGGATGGCGATGCCGCCCGGCAGCCCGCCGAGCCACACGACGAGCCGCCCCAAGGGACCGGCGCGGAAGTCCCTGCCCTTGGTGGGGGACTTGTACTCGCGGATGCCCAGGGTGGCGAGCGGGACGACGATGCTGCACAGGCAGATGGCGGCGATGCCCACCGCCAGCAGCAGTCCGAACTGGCGCAGCATCGGCACCTTCGCGAACCGCAGCGCGGCGAACGCGAAGATCGCGTCGAACGTGACGACGAGCAGGGCAGGGCACAGGTTGCGGGCGGTCTCCTGGATCGGATGCGACTCGCGATCGATCACCACCTCCTCCTCGACCCGCGCGTGCATCTGAATCGCGTAGTCGATTCCCACGCCGAGCATGACCGGCAAACCCGCGATCGTCACGATCGTCAGAGGAATGCCGATGTAGCCGGCGAGGCCGAACGCCCAGACGATGCCGATGAGGATCACCGCCAACGGCAACAGCCGCCACCGCACGTCGAAGAGGACGAGCAGGATCACGATCATGATGCCGACGGCGATCGCGCCGAGCGTCAGCATGCCGCCGGTCAGGTAGTTGTTGATGTCCTTCAGCAGGATGGGCGCGCCGGTCGTGATCACCGACGCGTCGGCGAAGCGCAGCTTCTCAGCGCTCTCGACGACGTGGTCGGCGGCGGCACCCTCCGTCGTGATCGACGCGTTGCCGACGAGGCGCGTGACGATCTGCGCGTGCGTGTCGTCGATGATGAACGTGCGCAGCGCCTTGCGGATCTCGCCCTGGTTGTTGTGCACGAGAAAGTCGACCCACGCCGGATTGTCGAGCGTGCGCTGATCTGGCGGAACGGCGTTGAGGCGCTGGATCGTCGTCCCGGCGTCGGCGTTGCGCGCCGCCTGCCCCTCGGGCGACGGATCCCGGGCCGTGGCGCTGAGCAGCGCCCGGCCGGCCACGCTCTGGGTCGGGTCGCCCGTCGGGCTCTGCACGAGCCCGTCGCTGAACTCGAGCACGGTGCGGGGGCTGATCACCCCGACGATCCCGTCGCCCCTGGCGATCTGGCTCTCGACGGCGCGCCACTTGCGCTGGTTCTCCGGCGTGAAGAGCTCGTTGACCGTGTGGCCCTTCTCCATCGTGACGAGCGTGAGCATCGCCTGGCCACCGAAGAGCCGCTGGTAGTCGACGTTGTCCTTGTAGACGGTGTCGCTCTTGTTGAGGTAGCTGTCCTGGCCGGTCGAGAAGTCGAGACGCGTGATGCCAAAGCCGAGGATGAGCGTGACGAGCAGGCCGATGACGGACACGAGCCCGGCGTGCTTGCCGAGCTCGACCGCGATGAATCTCCAGAACCGCTCCACCGGCGTGTCTCCCCCCTGCCGGGTGCTGCCTGCCGACACTAGCCAGACCGACGCCGCGCGTTGCCGCGAGACTGATGATCGTGGCCCACTCGCTCCGCCGGGCGACGGCGGACGACGTCGACTTCCTGTGGGCGATGCTCTACGAGGCGTCGCATGCGGCCGAGAACGACGTGCCCGACGAGGCGGTGCTCCGCCGGCACCCGGAGCTCGCCCGGTACGTCGAGGGGTGGGGCGGGCATACGGATTTGGGCGTCGTCGCGGTGGACGACGACACGGGCGAGTGCGTCGGCGCCGCCTGGCTACGCCTCCTCACCGGTGACACGAAGGGCTACGGCTATGTCGACGACGACACGCCCGAGCTGGTGATCGCGGTGTTGCCGGGCCATCGCGGCCGCGGGCTGGGCGGACGCCTGCTGCGCGCGCTGCTCGACGCTGCAACCGGCGTGTTCGGCGCCGTGTCGCTCAGCGTCCAGGCCGACAATCCGGCGTTGCGCCTATACGAGCGGACCGGCTTTCGGATCGTCGAAGGGACCGATGAAGTCCCGTCGTTCACAATGAGGAAGGAGCTATGAGCTACTGGAAGATCGCGGCGACGATGTTGATGGTCACGGCCAGGATCACCGCGCCGAACAGGTACGCCAGGAGCGAGTGGAGCAGAACCGTGCGCCGAATCTTCCGATCGTTGATGTCGGTGTCCGCCACCTGGAACGTCATGCCGATCCCGAAGGCGACGTAGGCGAAGTCCCGGTAGTCCGGCGCGTAATCACGCGTCTTGAAGTCGATACCCCCGACGGGCGATTCGGCGTAGTACTCGTGCGCGTACCGCAGTGCGAACACCGTGTGCACCGTCGCCCACGACAGGACCACCGTGGCCACCGCGGCCGAGATGAGCAGGACGTAGCCACCGGCGTCGCCGCGCTCCTCGCTGGCCTTGAGGAGATCGAAGCCGACGCCCACCAGGCTCGCGACGCACGCGGTGAGCACGAGCAGCTGCGCCGAGACGCGGCTGTCGTCCTCGCGGTTGGCGAACCTCTGCGTCTCGTCGGCGTCGAACCGGCCGGCGCTGGTCCAGACCCACACCAGGTACAGCGCCGCCGCGACGTCCCAGCCGATCAGGGTCGACAATTGCCACGGTGCGAACAACGCCGTGACGACCCCGGCCGCACCGCCGGCGAGGGCCACGATCATCGCCCGCCGGCGGGATGACACGGACCAGAGCAGCGCAACGTGCGGGGGTTGACGGACCACTCGTGGCGAACGTTAGCGGCGTCGGTCTCGAGGGACCCCGATCGCTGCGAACCGCGGTCCGTACGTGGCCACGACCGGGTCAGTGAGCCGGTCGAGGTCGGCGGCGCGGCTGTTGAGGTTCCAGCTCACCAGGAGGTGCTTGCTCGCGAGCGTGATCTCGGGATGGGGCGCGGCGAGGTACGTGAACTCGTCGGGACGGCCCGCTGTGGGCGCGGCGATCAGTGGTCCGGTCGCCCGCCACGGTCCCTGCGGCGCCGTCGCCGTCCAGCCGATGAGCGCGGTGCCGTCGAACTCGCGGTCCTTGGCGATCGCCAGCCACCGGCCGTCGCGCAGGCGCGCCACCGCCGGGTTGTTGAACGGCGGCGCCGACAGCACGGGCGTCGCCCGAGCCGGATCGCGGCGCCAGCGGCGACCGCTGCGGAACTGCCAGCGTCCGTCCAGGTCACCGGCACGGACCCGAGCGAGGTATGTGGAGGCGCCGGCGGTGTAATCGCGCCCGAAGAGATAGAGCCAGCCGCCGTCCGCCACCACAGACGACGGCCCACAGCCGGTCCTGATGGGGGAGCGGTCGAACGCCGACGACGGCGAGGTCGGCCCGTCGCAGCTGGACGACGTCCATGCCCACGGCCGCGAAGTCGAAGACACCGGACCCGGTGCGCCGGACGCGGGTGACGAAGACGTCCACCACCTGCCCGCGCGGGCCGCCGGCGACGACGCCGCCCGCCGGCCACCAGAAGTCGTCCGTTCCCGGGATGGTCAGCCAGCCGGCGCCGGCCGACCCGACGAGGTCGACGCACCCGCCCGCCTGGACCAGCGCGCTGTTGTGCTGCAGCCGCGCGCCCGGTGCGATGCCGCCATTGGGGGCACGGGCGCCGGTCCACGTGTCGCCGAACAGCCAGAGCACCCGGCCGTCGCGGAGATCGACCGACGCCGGGAGGTCGGCCGTGATCCAGCCGTCGGGGCGGTTGGTCGTCATGGCGCTGAAGAAGGCCGGCGCGTCAGAGCGCTGGCGCGCGCACGGACGTCGATCAGCAGACACCGCCGGGCCGCGCCCCGCTACCACCGGCTTCGCACGCGGACGCGCGTTATCACTGTCGTCGCGACACGCACCCGCGATCGTCAGCGCCAGCACGATGGTGCCGACGATTACTCTGCGCATCGCCATGGCCGACCGGATCGAGCTCTTCGAACGCCGCAACCGGGTGCGGATCGTAGCCCTCGTGTTCCTCGCCACTCTCAACTACATCGTCGCGGTGATCATGGCCGCGATCGCGCTGGGCGTCGGTCTCGCGCTCGCGATCATCTTCCAAGGCGGCGATGCCATCAGCGACGCCGACATTCTCCCGTTCTTCGCGATCGGCATCGCCGTCGTCGCCGTCGGCTCGGCGGTGATCGGCATCCTCGTCGGCCTCTTCCGCATCCCGTTCCTGCGCCGTCACCTCGAACGGGGAGTGCTCGCCGAGACGGGCGCGCACATCGTCCAGCCCGACGAACAGACGGTGGTGAAGAACCTCCTCGAGGGCCTGGCACTCGCGAGCGGGCTCCCACCGCCGCGCGTCGCCGTGATCGACGACCCCGCGCCCAACTCCTTCGGCGTCGGCACCCGCCCGTCCAACACGGTCGTCGGCATCACCACCGGTCTCGCCGACCGCCTGAGGCGCGACGAGCTCGAGGCCGTCCTGGCCTACGAGGTGAGCCGCATCCGCAGTTGGGACGTCGCCCTGTCGAGCTGGGCCGTCGCGCTGACGAGCAGCGCGATCGCAGCCGTCGACGACCCCGAGGGCGACAATCTGCTCAGGGCCGTGCTCGGGTTCGTGCCCCGGCGGCTCGCGGAGTCGCTTCAGGTCTGGGCGTTACGGGACCAGGGCGCCGAGCGGGACCGGGTCGCGGTGCAGTACACCCGCAACCCGGCGTCGCTCATCCGCGCCCTCGAGAAGCTCGACGCCGACGCGGCGACGATCCGTCACGTGAGCCGGTCGACGGCCCCGCTGTGGCTCGAGTTCCCTCGACAGGTCCTCGGACCGATGCCGTCGCGGGCCGCGCAACGCCTCGCCCGCGAGCTCCTCCTCGATGAACGCATCGACCTCCTGCGCGAGCTCGCCGGCCAGCCGTCGCGCCCGGTCACGCAATGATGCTGACGCCGCCCGGCCCGACGAGGAGACCCGCGACGATGAGCACGACACCCCACACGACCTCGCGTCGAAGGAGCGCGCCGATTCCGACGACGACGAGGATCACAGCGATGAGCCACAAGATGAAATTCATGCCAACTCCGCTCCGTTCTCGCTCGCTGCCCTCGGGATGGCCTGTGCCCTCGCGGACCGGTGTACAAACCGAAGTGGACGAATGGCCGCAAATCGCGGAGCTGGCCCGGCGGTGATGCATCGACCGGCCGGCAGACGGGTAAGCAGACGTAAGTCTCCCCTCCGAGAGGAGCTGATCACGGTGGCAGCGTTGGACGTGGAAAACGCGCAGGAGCTCGCCGAGCAGGCCGGCAGGAAGATCGCCGGGCAGGCCGGCAAGAAGATCGCCGAGGTGACCTACGACGTCGTCGACCAGGGACGCAAGAAGGTCGGCCGTCGTGGGAAGCGACGGGCACGGAAGCTGGAACGTCGGGTCGAACGGGCGGCGAAGCGGCTACCGGTCGACACACCGGTTGACCGCCGGCGGCGCTTCCGGACGGCGGGCCGGGCCGCGTGGGTCGTGCGCCTCGTGCTGGCCACCGCGGTCGTTGCCGCCATCTACATGGCGTGGCGGGCACGGAACCAGCGCGACGGCACGGCCGAAGGCGGTCCCGCCCCCGACGCGTTCGGCGCCGCCGTCGAAGCCTCCGACGACGGCGAGCATTCGTCGACGACGACGTCACCCCAGCCGTAACGCGCCTGCTCGCTCAGAACGCGTCGCTCGCGCGCGGCGCGCATCCCCGGAATCGCACTGCGTCACGGTTACGATCGCCGCATGCGCTGTCGAGTCCTCGTGGCGACAGCCGTAGCCTTCGTGTGCCTACTGGCGATTGCACATCCCGCCGGCGCGCAGGACACCGGAGGCGAGCCGGAGCGTGACCGGCGCATCAGCGTGACCGGCGGTCTCGTCGTCGCGGAGGGCGAGACCGTCGACGGACCGGCGGTGTCGGCCAACGGAGACGCTCGCATCGATGGCCGCGTGAACGGCGCCGTGTACATCGGACGAGGCGACCTGCTGATCGACGGCCGCGTGGCCGGGGACGCGTTGGTGCTCGACGGCGATGCGGTCATCGACGGGCGCGTCGACGGCAGCGTCACCGTGCTGAACGGGAAGGCGACCATACGGCCGGGCGCGAACGTCCTGGGCGACGTGGCTTCGCGCACGGCCCCGACCGCCGCCACCGGAACCGTCCGTGGTCACGTAGAGAAGCTCGACGTCGACAGCCTCTTCGCCGGGTTCGTCGTCGTCATCCTGGCGATGCTGTGGGTGGCAGTGACCCTGTCGACAGCCGTGCTCGGGCTCCTGTTCGTGTGGCTGTTCCCGCGTGCCGCCGACGCGGTTGTCCTCTCCGGACGGCGCGTCTGGTCGTCCTTCTTCCTTGGGCTCTTCCTCGGGATCCTCGCGCCGATCCTCGGTGTCGGGATCATTGCGAGCGTCGTCGGCATCCCGCTCGGTATCGCGGTGCTCGGCACGCTCGTCGTGCTGGGTCCGCTCGGCTACGTGGCCGGCGCGCTGAACTTCGGGCGCCTCATGGTGCACCGAGACGGGACGGGCGGCCGCATCGGCGCGTTCTTCGCCGGCTTCGGGATCCTGCGCTTCGGCGCCCTCGTTCCCGGCGTCGGGTTCATTATCGGTTTCTTCTTCGCCACCTACGGTTTCGGCGCGATCGTCATCACGGCCTGGCGCGCCGGCCGTCGCGCGCTCGGCGCCGAGGAGCTGCAGCCGACGTACTTCGACTACGAATCGCTGCCGCCGGGGACCTTCTCGCAACCACCGAGGCGGCGCCGCCCGCCGGCGCGGAAGTCACGGGCCCGCAAGGCGCCGGCGAAGAAGGCACGCGCCCGGAAGGCGCCGGCGAAGAAGCGGGCCACGACAGCGAGGAAGACCGGTCCGCGCAAGTCGACCGCGAGGAAGCGGCCGGCGCGCGCCAAAGCAGCGCCGCGCAAGGGCACGACGAGAAGGAGCGCCAAGAAGCGCACGACACGCACGAAGGCCGCCCCGCGCAAACGCGCCGCGACATCGACGAACTCGACGAAGAAGCGGCGCACATCGGCGAAGCGCGGGACGACCACACGCGCATCGGCGAACAAGTCACGCGGCACGAAGAAGCGCACGACGAAGCGCACGACGAAGAAGCGCACGACCACGAAGAAAGCGCCGGCGCGGAAGACACGGGCCAAGGCGCGCCCGAGCAAGTCTCGGGCGCGGACGGCCCGCTCGTAGATTTCGGCCGAAGCGCTCGCCGCCGACCCGGATACGCTCGCAACCTGATGCGTTTCGAGACGTTCGGCATCGTCGGTTACGGCCACTTCGGGCAATTCCTCGCGCCGTCGCTGGCGCGGCACGGAAAGGTCCTCGTCTACGACGCCGACGAAGCCAAGGTCGAGCACGCGACCGACGGCGTGCGTCCGGCCGCGCTCGACGAGGTGGCGGCGGCGAACGTCGTGATCCTCGCGGTGCCCTTCGCGGCGCTCGCGGGTGTGCTGCGCGAGATAGGCGACGTGCTCGGTCGAGACACCGTCGTGATGGACGTCGTCTCGACGAAGGAGCGGGCGAGCAAGCTGCTGGAGGAGCTCTTGCCGCCGGACGCGAATCTCTTGGCCACGCATCCGCTGTTCGGGCCGCCGTCCATGACACGGATCGAGCCCGGTTTGCGGCTGGTCGTGACGGCCGAGCGGGGCCCGGCGGCGGCGGGCTTCCGGAAGTTCCTGGAGACCGAGCTCGGGCTGGAGATCGTTTCGCTCTCGCCGGAGGAGCACGACCGGGCGATGGCGTACATGCAGTCGCTGCCGTTCTTCATCGCCCGCGCGCTCGTCTCCGTCGATCTCTTGGAGCTCGAGCACCGGGACGTGCTCGCCATCCCGTCCTTCCAGAAGCTGGCCGAGATCGCTTTCATCGAGCAGCAGCACACCGTCGACATGTTCGACACGAGCCAGATCAGCAACCCCTACGCCGACGAAGCGCGCCGTCACTTCGTGGCCGCGCTCCAGCAGCTGCAGTCCGAGATCGAGGCGCACCGCAAAGGCACGAGCGCGCCGGACGTCTAGCCCGATGAAAGCGGCACCTCCGGCAGGGGCCGAGGTTTCCCCGGCCCCGGATCGAGACGATGGTTGGCTGGAGCACTTGCGTAAGCATGTGCGACCAGAGATTCAGCGGAGCGCGGTCAGGCCGCCGTCGACGACGAGCGTTTGTCCGGTGACGTAGCTCGCCTCGTTGGAGAGCAGGAACACCGTCGCGTACGCGATCTCCCACGCCGTGCCCTGGCGCTGCAGCGGGACCGGCGTGCGATCGCGCGACGGGCGCCCCGCCGACGCCGCCCGACCGATGGGCGTGTCGATCAGCCCGGGCGCGACCACGTTGGCGCGGATGCCGCGCCGCGCGCCTTCGTTCGCGACGTGCCGGCACAGGCCGCCGAGCGCCGCCTTCGAGGTGTCGTACGCCGGCAGCCCGCTGCCCGGGGTGATGCCGGCGATCGAGCTGATGAAGACGACCGATGCGCCGCCGGCGAGGTTGGGCACGGCCGCCTGGCACACGAGGAAGTGGGCCCGCACGTTGACGGCGAACGTCTTGTCCCAGTCGTCGACGCTGGTGCCCTCGAGACGGCGGCCTTCGCCGATGCCGACGTTCAGCACCAGGCCGTCGAGCCCGTCGAGCCTCGCTTCGGCGCCGGCGACGACGGTGGCGCAGTCCTCGGGCCGGGTGACGTCGGCGACGAGCGCCTCCGCGCGTCCCCCGTCGTCGAGGATGAGCTTCTGCGTCGCGAGGGCAGCGGCTTCGTCGCGGTCGGCGCAGGCGACGGCGGCGCCCTCGCGCGCCGCGAGCGTGGAG
>JBKPDG010000015.1:0-8344 GCA_046727755.1 Actinomycetota bacterium | reverse complement strand
GGCGGGTCGTTCGAGATGATCGACGCCATGAAGGGCCGGCTGGTGCAGAGCCACGCCGAGCGGGTGCGCAGGATCGAGTCGGGCGAGCTCCCCGTGGTCGGCGTGAACATGTTCACCGAGACGGCGCCGTCGCCGCTGGTCTCGGGGTACGAGGGCGGTGAGGCGCACATCCTCGAGCTCGACCCGGCCGCCGAGGCCGAGCAGATCGAGCACCTCGAGCGGTGGCGGACCGATCGTGACGACGCGACGTGGGCGCGCGCCGTCGAGCGCGTGCGCGCGGTCGCCGCGACCGACGAGAACCTGACGGCGGCGACGATCGAGCTCGCCCGAGCGGGCGGGACCGTCGGCGAGTGGGCCGGCGCGCTGCGTGAGGTGTTCGGCGAGTACCGGGCGCCGACGGGCGTGGGCGCGGTGGCGGCGGCGCCGGTCGACGAGATGGTGAAGGTGCGCGAGCGGGTGCAGACGGCCGCCGGTGAGCTCGGCGGCCCGATCCGGATCCTGGTCGGCAAACCGGGGCTCGACGGCCATTCCAACGGCGCCGAGCAAATCGCGGTGGCGGCGCGCGACGCCGGCATGGAGGTCGTGTACCAGGGGATCCGACTGACGCCGGAGCAGATCGCCGCAGCCGCCGGCGACGAGGACGTCGACGTGGTCGGCCTGTCGATCCTGTCGGGCTCGCACCTGCAGCTCGTGCCCGAGACGGTCCGGTTCCTCCGCGAGCGTGGCGTCGACGCGCCGGTCGTCGTCGGCGGCATCATCCCCGACGCCGATCAACGCAAGCTGCTCGACGACGGCGTCGCCCACGTCTTCACGCCGAAGGACTACAAGCTGGCCGAGATCATGGCCGACATCGCCGACCTCGCGATCGAGCACCGGCGCAGGTCCCCGATACGTGCATAGACCGGAACTATTCCGGGTGGTGCACGCATCGTGAGTCAGCGCGTGTACAGCTCCTCGATGACCTCGGCGTACTTGGTGTGGATGCCGCGGCGCTTGAGCTTCATCGTTGGTGTCAGCTCCTCGGAGTCGGGGAGCCACTCCTCGCCGAGCAGCGCGAACTTCTTCACCTGCTCGACGTTGTTGAACCGCTCGTTGGCCTCGGCGACCGACCGCTCGATCTCGGCGCGCACGTCGGCGTTCTCGGCGAGCTCCGCCAGTGACGCCCCCTCGACGCCGTGCTGCTTCGCCCACGCCGGCGCTATGTCGGTGTCGAGTACGAGCAGGGCGGAGACGAAGGGACGGCCGTCGCCGATCACAGCTGCCTGGCCGATCAGCGGGAACGCCTTGAGCGCCGCCTCGAGGTTGGCCGG
The DNA here is from genome assembly GCA_046727755.1 of Actinomycetota bacterium. Taxonomy (GTDB): domain Bacteria; phylum Actinomycetota; class Acidimicrobiia; order IMCC26256; family JACDBD01; genus JALZAA01. The sequence goes on along the minus strand of JBKPDG010000015.1, from coordinate 7,034 downwards.
TGAGATGTTCTTGCCGCCGGCCGTGATGATGAGCTCCTTCTTGCGGTCGACGATCTTCAGGTAGCCGTCGGCATCGAACTCGCCGATGTCACCCGAATGCAGCCAACCGTCGGCATCGAGTGCTTCTGCCGTCTTGACGGGATCGTTCAGGTAGCCGCGGAACACGTTGCCGCCACGACAGATCACCTCGCCGTCCTCGGCCAGCTTCACCTCGCACCCCGGGATCGCGCGGCCCACCGTCCCGACCCGCACGTCGACCGCGTCGAACGTCATCGGTCCCGACGATTCCGACATGCCGTAGATCTCGGCCAGCGGCACGCCGAGCGCCCGGAAGAACTGCAGGATCTCGACCGGGATGGGCGCCGCGCCGGTGATCGCAGAGATCACCTGGTCGAGGCCGAGCAGCTCGCGGACGGGACCCAGGACGGCGTCGTCGCCCGTCTCCAGCGCGCGCTCGAAGGCTTCCTTCTGCTGCGGGTCGGCGGCGACCACAGCCTGGATCCCGGCGTACACCTTCTCCCAGATGCGCGGCACGGCGAAGAGGATCTCGGGACGGACCTGCGGCAGGTAGGAAGCCACCTGGCTCGCCTCGGGGCACGTCGTGACCTCGTAGCCGAGCAGCGCCTGCTGGTAATGCGACATCATGCGCTCGGCGATGTGCGCCATCGGGAGGTACGACACCAGCCGCCGCCCCTCGGCGGCGACGTGCGCCAGCGTGAGGCGCAGGCTCTCGGCCGTCCAGCAGATGTTGGCGTGATCGAGCATGACGCCCTTGGGCGGACCGGTCGTCCCCGAGGTGTAGATGACCGTGGCGAGGTCGGATGGTTGTGCGACCTCGCTCGCGGCCTCGATGTCGACCGGATCCAAGGCGAGCATCGCGTCCCACGCGCCGACGTCGTCGGGAGCGACGCCGTCGGGATCCTCCATGAGCACGATGTGCTCGAGGGCGGGAAGCTCGGAACGCACCTTGAGGAACCGCTCGAGGAACCCGATGTCCTCGAGGATCGCGACCTTGGCTTCGCAGTGGCCGGCCAGGTACTGCACCTGTTCGGCCGCCGACGAGTTGTAGATGGAGATCGCGGTGGCGCCGACGAGCAGCACCGCCATGTCGGCGACGAAGAACTCAGGACGGTTGCGCATCATCAGGACGACGCGGTCGCCGCGCCCGACGCCGAGCTGCTGGAGTCCTGCCGCCACCCGGCACGCGTCCTCGGCGTACTCGGCGAAGGTGGTCTCCTGCCACCCGTCGCCGTCGCGCGCCCGCAACGCCACCGCATCGGGCCGCGCCCGGACGGTCTGAAGGAAGCGGCTGGGGACGGTCTGCCCCCGGGTCTGCTCCGCGAGCATGTCGTTCGTCACCTGCTGCACGACGTCCCCCCTTGATGGTGCTTCTTCACCATATGTAGCGCACGGACCCTGTGGTTGCAGGGGCCGGGGTTTCTCCACAGAGGTTTCCACAGGCCGGTCTGGAAAACCTGTGGACAATGGTGGATACTGTCCCCCGTTCGTCCCGAGGAGATCGTTGGGGCGCCCGGCGCGCGGGTTCTCTACTCAACCTCCTCGGGACGATCTCTTTCCGGGGTTGTCGGCAATGATCGCGCCATGATCTCCCGGGCGACGTCGTCGCCGGCCTCACCGGCGCAGCCGTCCTCGTGCCGCAGTCGATGGCGTACGGGGCACCTTTCGCTACATCCCCATCTGCGTGCTGGCGGCGATCGTCATCGTCGCCGTGTTGCCCTTCATCAAGATCGGGGAGGCGGTGCGGCTGTGGCGCGTCCAGCGCGCCGACTTCTGGGTGATGCTGCTCGCCTTCGTCGGCAGGCTCCTGCTCGGCCTCGAGCTCGGCGTGCTCCTCGCCGTCGCGACGTCGATCACCCTGATCGTCTACCGGGTGAGCCGGCCCCGCATCCCCGAGCTCGGTCGCCTCCCCGGCACGGACTCGTTCGTCGAGCTCGCCCGCCATCCCGACGCCGAGACGTACCCGGGAACAGCGATCGTCCGGGTGGAGGCGGCGCTGTACTACACGAACGCCGAGCCGTTCGCGAACCGTCTCTACGGACTCGAGCGGGATCACCGCGAGCTGCACACGATCGTGCTCGACGCCTCGGGCGTGAACCATCTCGACGCGACGGCCGACCACCAGCTGCGCAAGCTCGCCGCCCGCTACCGCGAGCGCGGCAGCCGGCTACTCCTCGTGAACGTGGAAGACGACGTACGCGACGTGATGGACGCGTCGGGCTTCACGGAGCTCGTCGGTCCCGACCATTTCTTCGCCACCGACGCTGACGCCGTGGCCCACCTCGACGCCCGTCGCTGAGTGCGCCCGCGGCATCAGAAGCGCCGGGTGAAGCAGCGATCGCCGAGCGAACCGAGGGCGTAGTCGCGGTACAACCCCGCGAACATCCGCCGGGTCTTCTCGCTCCAGGCCATCGCCGCCGGTGCCGCCGCCCGCCGGACCATCTGCGTGTATCCGCCCTCGTAGACGCGGTACTCGCCCCATGCACCCGGATAGTCCTTCGTGCACGCCACCTCGACGAAGGGCACGTCGCGGGCGGAGGCGAAGCGCCGGACCCGGTTGCGGTGCGTGTGCCCGGCGAAGTAGCCGGCGATGTTCTCGCGCCGGTGCACGACCGCCGCCAGCGCCTCGCTGTCGTCGGGGTTGATGCCGAAGTACGTGCCCGAGCGATGGTCGGCGTCGAGGTTCCAGAGGTGGTGATGCCCGAACACGAGCACCGGGGTCGTGACCGATCCGGCCAGGTCGTCCAGCCAGGCCACCTGCTCGGCGCTGAGCTGGCCACGATCGCTCCCGGGCACGACGGTGTCGACCACCGCCAGCATCACCCCGTCGACCTGCACGGGATACGGCGCGTGGCCGTCGGCGAAGAGCGGATCCGTCTTGACGTCGTGGTTGCCGCGCACCCACTGCATCCGTGCGCCCAGCGCGCCGTACGCGTCGAGGAACGTCTCGAATTCGGCTTCGCCGCCGGCGTCCGTGAGATCACCTTTCACGACGACGGCGTCGGGATCGAGGGCGCGCATCTCGTCGATCACGGCGCGGTTCATGACCTCGGGATAGGGCGGATCGCCCGGATCGGCGCGCAGGATCGGACCGAGCTCCTCCTCTCCCAGGTCGCCGATCCGCCCACACTCGACCTCGCCGAAATGCACGTCGTTGGCGGTCGCGATCGTCGCCACCAGCCGACCCGTCGGGCGTTCGAGCGTCGTGAACGTCGCCGGCAGCCATTCGCTGCGACGGGCGCCGTCGACGTCGAGCTCGTACTCGGTTCCCGGGTCCAGGCCGACCACGCGTGCGCGGTGGTACGGACCCGTCGTCGTGACCTCGGCGTCCCCGACCCGACTCGTTACCGCCTCGGCGTCATCGCTGCGGAACGTGACGACCGCCTCGTCGGGACCGACGGTCATGAGCTCGGCGTCGTGCACGACCGTCATGGGAGTACGGCGTCAGGCCCGGGCGCGACGGCCGATCCGGCCCGAGAGGCGCCACGGCCCGCGCAGCAGACCGGCGCGGCGGGCCGACAGCCGTGACGCGCGCACCCAGGCGTCGAGCTGCTCGGCGTCACCGCCGGTTGCCGACGCCGCTGCCCGCGCCGCGGCGTGGGCGCGCTCGTGCCGGACGACCTCGATGGCGGCCGTGATCGCGGCCAGCTCCTCGGGGGAGGCGTCGGGGGAAATGACGCGGAAGACGGGCCGGTCGGGCATGTGCTGCCGCTACAGCGGCACGTTGCCGTGCTTGCGCTGCGGGAGCTGCTCCTTCTTCGTGCGCAGCATCTCGAGCGAGCGCACGAGCACCCGGCGGGTCTCCCGGGGGTCGATCACGTCGTCGACATACCCCCGCTCCGCCGCGATGTAGGGGTTGGCGAACCGCTCGGTGTACTCCTCGATGAGCTCGGCCCGGCGGGAGTCCGGGTCCGACGCCGACTCGATCTCCTTGCGGAAGATGATGCCGACCGCGCCCTGCGGTCCCATCACCGCGATCTCGGCCGACGGCCACGCGAACGCGAGGTCGGCGCCGATCGACTTCGAGTTCATCACGACGTACGCGCCGCCGTAGCCCTTGCGCGTGATGACCTGCACGCGGGGAACCGTCGCCTCGCAGTACGCGTACAGGAGCTTTGCGCCGTGCCGGATGATGCCGCCGTACTCCTGATCGGTCCCGGGCAGGAATCCCGGCACGTCGACGAAAGTCACGAGGGGAACGTTGAACGCGTCGCACGTCCGCACGAACCGGGCTGCCTTCTCGGAAGCCTCGATGTCGAGTGTCCCCGCGACGACCTGGGGCTGATTGCCGACGATGCCGACGACGTGCCCGTCGAGTCGGGCGAAGCCGCACACGATGTTCATCGCCCACAGGCCGTGCACCTCGAAGAAGTCGCCGTCGTCGACAATCTCGGCGACGACCCTCTTCATGTCGTACGGCTTGTTGGGGGCGTCGGGGATCAGGTCGACGATCCCGTCGCAGCGTCGGTCCGGATCGTCCTCCGGCTCGAAGTACGGCGGGTCCTCGAGGTTGTTGGAAGGGAGGAACGAAAGGAGGTAGCGCACCTGCTCGATGCAGCTCGCCTCGTCGTCGGCGACGAACGTCGCAACACCGGACTTCGTGGCGTGCGTCATCGCGCCACCGAGCTCCTCCTGCGTCACGTCCTCGCCGGTGACCGTCTTCACGACGTCGGGGCCGGTGATGAACATGTTCGAGATGCCGTTCACCATGAAGATGAAGTCGGTCATCGCCGGCGAATAGACCGCCCCGCCCGCGCACGGCCCGAGGACCACGCTGATCTGGGGCACCACTCCTGAAGCCTTGACGTTGCGGTGGAAGATCCCGCCGTATCCAACCAGCGAGACGACGCCTTCCTGGATGCGTGCGCCGCCGCCGTCGTTCAGACCGACGAGCGGCGCGCCAACCGACTCGGCGAGGTCCATCACCTTGTGAATCTTCTCGGCGTACACCTCGCCGAGCGCGCCCCCGAACAGCGTGAAATCCTGCGCGAAGACGAAGATCTTGCGGCCGCCGACCGTGCCCCAACCGGTCACGACCCCGTCGGTGAGGGCGCGGTGCTCCTCGATGCCGAAGCCGTGGGCGCGGTGGCGGGCGAGCATGTCGAGCTCGACGAACGATCCGGGATCGAGCAGCAGTTCGAGTCGCTCACGCGGCAGCAGCTTGCCGCGCTGGTGCTGGCGCTCGACCGCCGCCGGACTCCCGACGTGCAGCGCTTCCTCGCGCAGCTTGTCGAGCCGCTCGAGACGCTCCTCGATCGGATGCGCGACCGCCGGCACCGCCGCGCTCGCGCCACCTTCTCCGTGGATCTCCGGGTCTTCGACTGCCATGCGCGTCAGAGTAGCGGCGCCGCCCTATTGCGCTCCGGTCCCGCCCGCCGGCTTCACCTCGTCTTCGTCGGTCGTCTCTTCCGACGTCAAGCTCGACCAGAACCCCGGTGGGATGAGCGCGACGATCCCGCCGACGACGGCGAGAAGGCCACCGATGACGGCCAGGTACGGGCCGATCGAGATGAAGTCGCGGACGCTCTTCCCGAGGTTGGCGTCGTGGACCACCTTGCGCACCTGGTACACGTACAGAAAGGCCGTCACGACGACTGCCGCGCCGAGCAGCACCCCGGCGACCTTCCAGCCCGGGACGAACGCCGCCGCCACGACGAGCAGCCCGAGCACCAGCACGACGACGCCGAGGCTCAGCCCTCCGCCCGGGACCCCCACTTCGCTATCGATCACGAACTTGGCAGGGATCGTGTACGCCGTGCGTGCCGGCGCGCGGAAGTTGATCTCAGGGCGGAAATCGACCTTCGCGCCCCAGTTCAGCCAGCTCGAGATGGCGGCGAGCGCGCCGCCGATCACGATGAGGTAGCGGCCGACGGTTGCACCGCGTGTCGTGCCTGCCGAGGCCGCGGGCGTGGAGGACATGGGCACCCCTCGAGTGCGCGCCTCAGGGCGCGAGGCTGAACGGCGGGTACCGGTCGGTCACGAGCAGGAACGCGTACGCGCCGACGCGAAGCGCCCAGCGGACCACGCCAACGACGAAGTCGAACAGCCCCTGCGGGTACCGGCCCGTGAACAGGATGGCGAACCAGGCGATGATCACCACGACGACGACCGCGATGTACAGGAACACCAGCACGATGTAGTGCGGGATGGCGAGGAACCACTTCACGAGAGGCAACCAGCGGTTGAGGTCGTTCTTCGCGTCGGGGTAGTCGATGTCGAGGTGGACTGCCTGCCCCTCGTCGACGGACGGGTACTCGTCGCGGAGCAGGAGGACATAGGAGTAGATCCGCGCCTCCAGCCGGGTGAGTTGCAAGTTGAAGTCGAACCACCAGCGTGGGTACTTGTGACGCAGCACCAACAGCGCGAGCACGGGGATGAACAACAAGAGCCCGACTCCCAGCGGGTGCCCGCCGAACCGGCCCCCGCCGAACAGCGCCAGCAGGAGCAGCACTGGTATGGCGAGGATGATCCGGAACCCGGTGGTGACGCGGTTGAGCTCCCGGTCCGGGTAGTCGACCGAGAACCTCAGTGGATACGGCGGCGCGGCTTGTGCGCTCATGCTTCCCCCTGGATGCTCGCGGATGTCAGTGTCACGACCTCTTCTGGACCATGGAAAGGATCCCTCCGACGACCGTTCCGATCGCGCCGACCAGGGCGACGTACGCCGCGAAGCGCAGGACGGAGAAGTAGCCGGTCTCGAAGGCGGGCGGCAGCTGGTCGATGAGGTTCACCGTCTGAATCAGGAAGACGAGAACAACGAGGAGCGCGGCGCTGCCCGCGATCACGTTCAGGAAGCCGAGGCGGCGGTTCGTCACACTGATGACGGCGGTCGCGATGCACGCGAAGCCTAAGAAGGCGATGACGATCCCGAGACTGAGGCCTCCGGCCTCGGACCCGCTGTCGAGCAGGAAGTGGGCGGGGATGTCGTAGGCGCTGAAGGATTCGCTCACCGACGTCGTGCCGCTGAACTCGAAGCGCAGCCAGGCGAGCCAGCTCGAGACGAAGTACAGCAATCC
>JBKPDG010000014.1:0-18421 GCA_046727755.1 Actinomycetota bacterium | reverse complement strand
CTCCTCGAGGGTGCGCACCTGGCCGTCGTCGAGCCCGAACCGCAGCCGCACCACCTGTCGCTCGCGGTCGTTGAGCTCCTCGAGCGCTTCGACGATCGCCTCGGTGAGCAATGCGCGCGCGGCAGCGGTCGCCGGCGCGATTGCGGCGGGATCCTCGACGAAGTCGCCGAGGAAGCTGTCGTCCTCCTCCCCCACGGGTGTTTCGAGTGACACCGGCTCCTGTGCGATCCGTTGGATCTCGCGCACCCGGTCGGGGGTCATCTCGACCTTGATCGCGACCTCGTCCACTGTCGGCTCGCGCCCCAGCTCCTGGAGCATCTGACGCTGGATCCTCAGCACCTTGTTCATGGTCTCGACCATGTGGACCGGGATCCGGATAGTGCGAGCCTGGTCGGCGATGGCGCGGGTGATGGCCTGACGGATCCACCACGTCGCGTACGTGGAGAACTTGAAGCCCTTCGTGTAGTCGAACTTCTCGACGGCGCGGATGAGGCCGAGGTTGCCCTCCTGGACGAGGTCGAGCAGGGCCATGCCGCGGCCGACGTAGCGCTTGGCGATCGAGACGACGAGGCGCAGGTTGGCCTCGGTGAGCTGCCGCTTGGCGAGTTGCCCGTCGACGGCGACGGCCTCGAGGCTCGCGTGCGCTTCGTCCGTGACGTTCTCCCCGAGCTCGAGCCGCTCCGATGCGAGCAGCCCCGCCTCGATGCGCTGGGCGAGCGTGACCTCCTGCTGGGCGGTGAGCAGCGGCACCTTGCCGATCTCCTTGAGATACATGCGCACCGGGTCGAAGCTGCCGATCTCGCCCCGCTCGTGACGCGCTGCCGGCTCACCGAGCTTCCCGAGACGGGAGACCGGCTCCTTGGTGGCCGGCGCTGCGCCCGGACGGGTGACCACGCCACTCGACCGGCTCGGTTCCGAGCCGCGCGCCCGATGGGACGGGCGGGACTCGGGCGCGCCGCGCCGTTGGTCCTCGCGCTCGAGCTCCTCGGCGATCTCGTCCACCACCTGGACCCCGCGGGCGCTGATCCCCGAGTAGATCGCCGCGAGCTCCGAGGTCTCCGGCTCGAGGCCAGGGAAGGCGGCGAAGATCTCGCCGGTGGTGACGAAGCCGCGCTCCTTCACCAGCGCGAGCAGGCCTTCGACGCCACCGTCCTGGTCGGCGGCATCGCGCGCGCTTGAGGCGGAGTCGACGGCGGCGCCGTTCCGTTCGGGTGGCTGCTGTGTCGCTTCGGGCTCGTCCACGGTTCCGTCGGATTGGTCGACTTCGTCCGGCACGTATTACTCCCGCGGCCCGTTGCTGCCATCGGCTCGGGCGACGGCCCACCCTACCAACTGTTCGGCATCGTTCCGTGCGGCTTCCCAGTCACCGATCTCGCGATGGTGCGCCATCGCGGACAGGTGCGCCTTCACTGCGCTCCCGCGCTCGTCGCCGTCGCGCAACATGATCATGAGCAGCCGCTGCGCTGCGGGCTCGACAGTGTTGGTCATCAGCCGGGCGCGCAGCGTTGCCATCTCGTCGTCACCGTCGACATCAGGGGTCTCCTCGTTCGCGAGCCGCTGGAGAAGTGCTCGTGTCGAGTCGTCGCTGGCATCGAGCGCCTCCTGAAACGTGGCCGACTCGGCCAAGAGCTCGAACACCGACCGCGTGGCGGGGTCGACGAACAGTGATGCGTCGAGCCAGTCGGCGACGAGCTCGGGACGGTGAATGGCCCACCGCAGGACGTCGAGCTCTCGCCGGTCGACCTGCGTCGGACGTGGAGCCTGCGTATCGGTATCGCCCCCCGCTCGTGCGTCGCGCCCCGACCGACGCCGGGGCCCGGCCCGCACGGCGGCGCGCATGCGGTCGGCGTCGATCTCGAGCATCCCGGCGAGCTTCATGACGTACTGGTCGCGCACGAGCTCGTTGGGATGCGCGGCGACGATCCCGGCAGCATCCTCGGCGGCGCGGGCCTTGCTCTCGAGCGTGCGGAGGTCGGCGCCGGCGAGCAGGCGGTCGATTCGAAACTGCAGGAACGGCGCTGCCCGCTCGATCGCCGCCGGGAGCGCAGCCGGATCGTCCTTCCAGAGATCGCCGGGGTCACGGCCCGCCGGCAAATCGGCCACCTGGACCTGCACCTCGTAGGCCTGTTCCCATTGGTACCAGCGTTCGGCGGCGGCTTGACCGGCGCTGTCGGCGTCGTACGCGAGCACGACCTTGCGGGCGAGGTTCTTGAGGATCTGGAAGTGGTCGTCCGCGAGCGCCGTGCCGCACGTCGCCACGGCGTTGGGCGTGCCGGCGAGCGCGAACGCCATAACGTCGGTATAGCCCTCGCAGATCACGACCTCGCCGCGCGCCACGATCTCGCCCTTGGCCCAGTTGAGCCCGTACAGCAGGCGACTCTTCTGGTAGATCGGCGTCTCGGGTGAGTTCTTGTACTTCGGCATCTGGTCGCCGAGCGCGCGTCCCCCGAAGCCGGCCGGCTCCCCCCGTGAGTCGTAGATCGGGAACAAGAGCCGCGACCGGAACTGGTCCTGGAGCTTGTTGGCACGGTTCACGAACGCGAGGCCGGCGTCCTGGATGTCCGTGCGCTCGAAGCCCTCGCGCTGGAGGTGCACGCTGAGCGCGTCGAACCCGTCCGGCGCCCAACCCAGCTGGAAGCGACGGGCGGCGTCGCCGTCGAAGTTCCGGCTGCGGAGGTGCTTGCGACCGGGCCCACCCTCGGGCGCCTCGACGAGGAGCCGGTGATAGAACGCGATGGCGGCGCCGACGACCTCGCTCAGACGCTCCTTGCGCTTGCGGTCCTTGCCGACGGCGACGTTGTCGTAGCGCAGCGTGATCCCGGCTCGGGCCGCGAGGCGCTCGACGGCCTCGACGAAGTCGAGGTGCTCGATCTCTCGGATGAACGTGATCGAGTCGCCGCCCTTCTGGCAGCCGAAACACATGTAGACCCCGAGCTCGGGGTTGATGGAAAACGACGGGGTCTTCTCGTTGTGGAACGGGCACAGGCCCATGAAGCGGCGGCCGACGCGCTTGAGGGCGATGTGCTCCCCGGCCAGCGCCACCAGGTCGGTCGCCTCGCGGACCCGAGCGACGTCGTCGTCGAGGATGCCCATCGGGCGTCAGGTTACGACGGGGTGGGCGCCCGGCCGCGCCTCGCGGGTCACACGCCGCGGGGAAGTGCCTCGGGACGCCAGCCGAGCAGCTCGACGCCGAGCCCGAGCGCGAACCGGTCCGTCATCCCGCTGACGTACTGCACCGCGAGCGCGGCACCGGCGGCAGAGCCGGGCTCGACCGGCGGATGCGTGCCGTCGGCGACGTCCGGAAGGCGCCCGGGCGCGTCCGCGAAGTGCTCGACGAGCCCTCGGAGCAGATGGACGACCTTCTCGGCTTGCGCGCGGGCGGCGGGGCGCAGGTAGATGCGCTCGAAATTGAAGTCGCGGAACGTGGCCAGGGCGGACGCCGCCGGCTCGGTCATCCCCACCTCGCCCGTCCGGTCGATGGCGTCGAGCACCGCGTGCACGAAGGTGCCGACCTGGTCGGGGCGGTGGTCGCCCACGACGTCGCGCACCTCGGGTGGTAGGTCCTCGGGTGTGAGGATGTGGGCCCGCACCGCGTCCTCGAAGTCGTGGCAGACGTACGCGATGCGGTCGGCCCAGGCGACGACCTCGCCCTCGGGCGTCGCGGGCGCGGGGCGGCGCCAGGAGTGGTTCCGCACGCCGTCGAGGGTCTCGAGGCAGAGGTTGAGTGGCGCCAACGTCACGTCGGCGCCGTAGACGGCGTGGTCGTACCCGGTGCCCGGGAGGTACGGCGAGAACGCCTGCTCGGACGCGTGACCGGCGGGGCCGTGGCCGCAGTCGTGGGCGAGAGCGATGGACTCGACCAACGGCAGGCACAGGTTCGCGACCCGGGCGATGCCCACCGCCACTTGCGCGTCCTCGACGGCGTGGGTGAGGCGGGTGCGGAGGTGGTCGTCCTCGGGGGCGATGAACACCTGGCACTTGCCCGCCAGCCGACGCCACGGGCGGGAGTGCTTCACGCGGTCGAGGTCGCGCTCGAAGCACAGCCGGTAGGTATCGGCCTCCTCGCGAACCGCCCGGTGCCCGGCGCCGACCGGGCGGGTCGCCCCGGGCGCCAGGATGGCGGCAAGGTCGGCCTCACGCTCCTCGCGCCGGCGCAGCCGTCCGCCGACGAAGGCGTCGGCGTCGCGATGGGCGCGCTGCACGGCCACGCCCTGCTCGACGATCACCGGTTCCATGCCCCGAGGGTACCGGGGACGTATGACAATTACGCCGATGCGCCGGGACCGCCCGCGCCCAGTGCCGCGTGCGCGGCGGCGAGACGGGCGAGGGGCACACGGTAGGGGGAGCACGAGACGTAGTCGAGGCCGATCTCGTGGAAGAACTGCACCGAGGGCGGGTCGCCGCCGTGCTCGCCGCAGATCCCGAGCTTGAGGTCAGGCCGAGATGCGCGTCCGTCCGTGACGGCGTCGCGCACGAGCCTTCCCACGCCCTCGACGTCGATGGTCTCGAACGGGTTGGCGGGGAGCAGCTTCAACTCGAGGTACTTGGGCATGAAGCGGCCCTCGACGTCGTCGCGCGAGAAGCCGAACGTCATCTGGGTCAGGTCGTTCGTGCCGAACGAGAAGAACTCGGCGACCTCGGCGATGTCCTTGGCGTCCAGCGCGGCCCGCGGTGTCTCGACCATCGTCCCGACGAGGAACGACACGCCCGCACGCGTGTCAGAGAACAGCGCCTCCGCCACCTCGCGCACCTCGTCGATCAGGAACTTCAGCTCCGGTTCGGTGACGGCGAGCGGGATCATGATCTCGACCTGCGGATTGCCACCCGCGATCTTGCGCTCGATGGCCGCCTCCAGCAGCGCCTTCACCTGCATGCGGTACAGGCCGGGCTTGATGATCCCGAGACGGCAGCCGCGCGTCCCGAGCATCGGGTTCGCCTCCCGCCACGCCTGCGCGGCGGCGAGCAGCACGCGGCCCTTGTCGTCGAGCTCGCCCTTGGCGTCGCGCACGAGGAGTTCCTCGACGTCGGGGAGGAACTCGTGCAGCGGCGGGTCGAGCAGCCGCACCGTCACCGGGAGCCCGTCCATCGCCTCGAGGATCCCCAGGAAGTCGGCGCGCTGGAGCCTCTCCAGCTCTTCGAGCGCGGACTGCTCCTCGGCCACGGTGTCGGCCAGGATGAAGCGCTGCACGAGCGGCAGCCGGTCGCCGAGGAACATGTGCTCGGTGCGGCACAGCCCGATCCCCTCGGCCCCGAACTCTCGTGCCTTCTTCGCGTCCTCGGGCAGATCGGCGTTCGTGCGCACACCGAGCCGGCGGAATTCGTCCGCCCACTCGAGGATCGTGGCGAACGGGCCGGTGGGCTCGGGCGTCACGACCGGGACCGCGCCGAGCACGACGTCGCCGGTCGTCCCGTTGATCGAGATGACATCGCCTTCGTGCACCGTCGTGCCGTCGACCGAGACGCGCTTCTCGTCGACATCGATCTCGAGCGCCGACGCGCCGCACACCGCGGGCTTGCCCATTCCCCGCGCCACCACCGCGGCATGACTCACGAGCCCGCCGCGTGACGTGAGGATGCCCTCGGCGGCGATCATGCCGTGCACGTCGTCGGGTGACGTCTCGGGACGCACGAGGATCACGTCCTCGCCTCGCTCGGCCGCGTTCTCGGCATCGTCGGCGGTGAAGGCGACCTTGCCGACGGCGGCGCCCGGCGACGCGTTGAGGCCCTTGGTCAAGGCCTCGTAGGTCGCATCGGGATCGAACTGGGGGTGCAACAGCTGGTCGAGCTGCGCCGGCTCCACCCGGCGCACCGCTTCCGCCTTGTCGATGATGCCCTCGTCGACCATGTCGACGGCCATCCGCAGCGCGGCGGCGGCGGTGCGCTTGCCGACGCGCGTCTGGAGTAGGAAGAGGCGGCCCTGCTCGATCGTGAACTCGATGTCGCACATGTCGCGGTAGTGGTTCTGCAGGATCTGCATCACCTCGAGCAGCTGGGCGTGACACTCCGGGAAGTGCTGCGCCATCACGTCGAGCTTCTCGACCTCACGGATCCCGGCCACGACGTCCTCGCCCTGGGCGTTGCGCAGAAAGTCGCCATAGGGGCGGTTCTCGCCGGTGGCAGGGTCGCGGGTGAACGCGACACCGGTTCCCGAGTCGTCGCCCTTGTTGCCGAACACCATGGCCTGCACGTTCACCGCGGTCCCGAGGTCGTCCGGGATGCCCTCGAACCGCCGGTAGTCACGGGCGCGCTTGCCGTTCCAGCTCTTGAAGACGGCCTCGATGGCGAAGCGCAGCTGCTCCTTGGGGTCCTGGGGGAAGTCGACGCCGGCTTCCTGCTTGACGATGCCCTTGAACGTCTCGACGAGCTCGGCGAGGTCCGAGGCCGACAGCTCGGGGTCGGTCGCGACCCCGCGCGCGTGGCGCAGCTTCTCGAGCTCCTCTTCGAACAGCTCGCCGTCGATCCCGAGCACGATCTTGCCGAACATCTGCACGAAGCGGCGGTACGAGTCGTAGGCGAATCGCTCGTTGCCCGTCTGCTTGGCCAGGCCGCCGACCGAACGGTCGTTGAGGCCGAGGTTCAGGACCGTGTCCATCATCCCCGGCATCGAGAACGGCGCCCCCGAGCGCACCGAGACGAGCAGCGGGTCGGCGTCGTGGCCGAGACGCTTGCTCATCTTCTCCTCGAGCGACTGGAGCGCGGCGGCGACCTCGTCCATCAACCCGTCGGGGAGACGGTCGCCGGCCGCCATGTACGCATTGCACGCCTCGGTGGTGATCGTGAACCCGGGCGGGACGGGCAGACCGAGGTTGGTCATCTCGGCGAGGTTGGCGCCCTTGCCACCGAGCAGGTACTTCTGGTCCTTGCCGCCCTCCTCGAAGGCGTAGACGTACTGCATGCTCACCTCCCGCGATGTCTGCCCGGTTCGGTCCGAGCCTACTGAGGTCGTTCCGGCCGGTAGCGAGCGAGCACGACGCGGGTGTGACCGAGACGGTCCATCAGCCCGATACGCGTGTCGATGAGCACCCAGGAGATCCCGAACAGCAGCGCCGCCATCAGACCGAGCGACCCGGGCAGGCCGATGACGAGCACGATCGGCACGATGTAGCGCATGGTGGCGCGGCGCCAGGTCGGCAGCTCTCCCGTGTCGGCGTCCACCGTCATGATGTGGGTGAACCGCTTCCCGAGCGTCTGGCCGGTGCGGACCGTCGTGAGCACGAAGTACGCGTTGAAGATCGCGAAGAGCGCCGTGACCAGGACGATGATCGCCCCGACCGAATCGCTCGCCACCGAGACGAGGAGCGACGTGACCCCGACGAACACCGCGCCCATGGTGAGGACGTCGATGGCGAGGGCGGCGAGGCGGCGGCCGAGGGGCGCGGCTTCGGCGCCCGGCACACCGGCCGGCTCGCGCCGCTGGGGACGGCCGCGCGCGTCGCGTTCACGCGGCGCGAACAATCCGCGACGAGGGGTCGGTTCTGGCGCGGCTTCGCCCGCTTCGTCGCTCGCCACGTCTTCGCCCGTCTCGGCCCCCGCGCCGCCGGCGAGCCCGGCGTCGTAGCGCTGGCGCTGGAACGGGTCCGACAGCACCTGCCACGCCGCGTTCAGCCGCGCCGTCTCTTCGCGGGCGCCGTTGCGCACCTGGTCGGACCGGCCCTTCTCCACCTTTCCTCGCAGCTCCTCGAGCCGGTCCCGGTACGCCGAGCGGATCTGCTCCTTCGACGCGTCCTGCTCCACGCCGAGCAGGTCGTAATGGCTCTCGCTCATGGCGTCAGCACCTCCTCGAGGTGCTGGACCAGCTTGTCGATCGGGACCCGGTCCTGAGTCATCGAATCGCGGTCGCGCACGGTCACCGCCCGATCGTCGAGCGTGTCGAAGTCGACCGTGACGCACAGCGGTGTTCCGACCTCATCCTGGCGGCGGTAGCGCCGGCCGATGGAGCCGGCGTCGTCGACGTCGATCATGAACCGCGGCCGCAACAGGTCGGCGACCTCGTGCGCCACCGGGTTCAGCCGCTCGTTCCGCGACAGCGGGAGCACCGCGACCGCGACCGGCGCGAGCCTCGGGTCGAGCCGGAGCAGCGTCCGCTTCTCGCCCCGTACCTCCTCTTCGTGGTACGCGGCCAGCAGGAACGCCAGCATGCACCGGTCGGCGCCGAGTGCCGGCTCGATCACGTGGGGCACGTACCGACGGTCGGCGTCCTGGTCGAAGTAGCTCAGATCCTGCCCCGAGTACTCCGAATGACGCTTCAGGTCGTAGTCGGTGCGGTTCGCGATTCCTTCGAGCTCGCCCCATCCCCACGGGTACGCGAACTCGACGTCAGACGTTCCCGCCGAATAGTGCGACAGCTCCTCGGCGTCGTGGGGACGCAAGCGCAACCGATCCTCGGGGATGCCGAGATCGACGAACCAGCGCAGCCGCTCCTGGCACCAGTACTCGTACCAGCGGGGCCCGTCCTCCGGTGGCACGAAGTACTCCATCTCCATGACCTCGAACTCGCGGGTGCGGAAGATGAAGTTGCCGGGCGTGATCTCGTTGCGGAACGCCTTACCGATCTGAGCGATGCCGAACGGCGGCTTCTTGCGCGTCGTCGTCTGGACGTTCAGGAAGTTGACGAAGATCCCCTGGGCCGTCTCGGGGCGCAGGTACGCGATCGAGGCGTCGTCCTCGATCGGGCCCACGTGGGTCTTGAACATGAGGTGGAACTGGCGCGCCTCGGTGAGGGAGCCCTTGGCGCCGCAGTTGGGACAGGCGCCCGACTCGGGCAGGTGATCCGCCCGGAAGCGCTCCTTGCAGTTCCGGCAGTCGACCAGCGGGTCGGTGAACGCCTGGACGTGGCCGCTCGCCTCCCACACCCGGGGGTGCATGAGGATGGCGGCATCGAGGCCGACGATGTCGTCCCGCAGCTGGACCATCGACCGCCACCAGGCGTCCTTGACGTTGCGCTTGAAGAGGACGCCGAGGGGGCCGTAATCCCACGTCGAGCGGAAGCCGCCGTAGATCTCGCTGGACGGGAAGACCAGCCCGCGCCGCTTGCACAGGTTGACCACGCGCTCCATGAGATCGGGCTTCGCCATCGGACGGATCGTACCGGGCGCCCCCTGAGACCCCGAGCGGGAAAGGGTCAGGCGACCGCCGTCGCCGACCCGCGTGATCGGTCCGACACGACGTCGGCGCCGAAGGGCATCAGCACGATCGGGATCAGCTTGAACGCCTGGATGCCGAAGGGAATCCCGATGATCGTGATGCAGAGGAGAAGGCCCCCGAGGACGCAGTGCACGGCGAGCCACAGCCCGCCGAAGATGATCCAGATGATGTTGCCGATGATGTGCAGTGGGCTCGCCACACGTGCGCCGTACTCGACGTGCCGGCCGAACGGCCACAGCACGAAGCCCGCCAGCTTGAACGCCTGGATCCCGAACGGGATCGTGATGATCAGGACGAACATCACGACCCCCGCGACGACGCAGGCGACCGCGAGCCAGATCCCGACGAAGATGAGCCACAGGATGTTGCCGAGGGTTTGCACGCTGCCCTACCTCTCTTGGCGACTTCTTCGCCAGGTGTCGATCACAGTAGCGCCGCGCTGCGCAGGCGGCGCTCGAGGTGATACTCGAGCGCGGCCACCCCGAGCCGCTCGACTTCGACACCGGGCCGGTCGGGCGGGGCGGTCAACGCGCCGCGCAGGTCGCCGCCGAGGATGCGGCGCAACAATGCGATCGACTCCGCTTCGACACGACGACCGGCGAAGCGCGCACACTCGCCGCACAGCACGCCGCCTTCTCCGAAGTCGAAGGCGAGGAACGGACGGCTCTCGTCACCACAACGCGTGCACGTGTCGAGCACGGGATGGAAGCCCTCGAGCGAGAGCAACTTCCAGAAGAACGCCGGGGCGACCATCGGTGACGGCGCCGTCGCCAACGTGCGCAACGCGCCCACGAGCATCCGGTACAACGCCGGGTTGGCCTCACGCTCCTGGGCCACCTGGTCGACGGCCTCGAGCATCGAGATCGCATGCGTCAGCGACCCGTAGTGCTCGCGGAGCTGGCGGAAGGCGTCGACCGTCTCGACCTGCGTGACGACGTCGAGCTCGCGGCCTCGGTAGCACTGGAAGGCGATGTGGCTCGTCGGCTCGAGCCGGGCCCCGAACCGGCTCGTCGGCTTGCGGATCCCCTTGGCGACGGCGCGCACCTTGCCGCTGCCCTGGGCGAGCACCGTGACGATCCGGTCGGCCTCCCCCAGCTTGATCGTGCGCAGGACGACGCCCTGGTCCCGGTACAGCGCCACGCATTTCCCTTCTGTCGCCGTCGCAAGCTCCGGCTTTGCGGGGACGGTCGGCAAAGCCGCCATCCCCGCGAGTCTAGTTACACGGATGTGATTAGCCGTCGACGGCGCCGAAGCGGCGCTCGCGGCGTTGGTACTCCTCGATCGCGTCGAACAGGTGCTCGCGGCGGAAGTCGGGCCAGAGCACGTCGGTGAACACCAGCTCGGCGTAGGCGAGCTCCCAGAGGAGATAGTTCGAGATGCGGAACTCGCCCGACGTGCGCACCAGCAGGTCGGGGTCGGGCATGTCGGGCGCGTACAGGTTGCGGGCCAAGGTGCGGTCGGTGATCTTGTCCGGCGCGAGCCGGCCGGCCGCCACCTCGTGCGCGATCGCCCGGGCGGCGTCGACGAGCTCGGCCCGTCCTCCGTAGTTGAACGCGAACGTGAGCGTCATGCCCCGGTTCTGGCGGGTGAGATCCTCGGCGTCGGCGATCTGCCGGCGCAGGCGGCCCGGGACCCGTCCGCCGCGCCGGCCGATGAAGCGCACGCGGACCCCACGCTCGTGCAGCTCGTCGCGCCGGCGCAGGAGGAGGTTCTCGTTGAAGTTCATGAGATACCGCACCTCGTCGACCGGTCGACGCCAGTTCTCGGTAGAGAACGCGTACACAGTCATCCACTCGAGCCCGATGTCGAGCGCGCCCTCGACGGTGTCGAACAGGGCGTGCTCGCCGGCGGCGTGGCCCTCGGTGCGCTTCAAGCCGCGCTGCTTGGCCCACCGGCCGTTGCCGTCCATGACGATGGCGACGTGGCGAGGGAGATGAGCGAGTTCGATGCGCATGGATTTCCTTGTCGCCGTCGCAAGCTCCGGCTCCTGCGGCGACGGTCGGCAAAGCCGCCGTCGCCGCGGGCACGGCTCGAACCTACATCCACGCCCTCCCGGGTCGACCTCCGACCAGTACGATCGCCCGCCATGCGCTGGACCGCCGTCGTCAACCCGACCGCGGGTCGCGGCCGCACCCGGAAGCTGCTCCCACGGCTCACCGATGCTTTCGCCGGAGTCGATCTCGACGTCGACGTACGCGTGTCAGAGGACCTCGACGACGCGATCTGGATCGCACGGGAGGCGTTCGACGCCGGGAGGGGCGTGGCCGCCTGCGGTGGCGACGGGACCGTGAACGCGCTGGCCGGCGCCGCGGCCGATCACGGTGGGGTGCTCGGCATCGTGCCCACCGGCGCCGGCAACGACTTCGCCCGCCATCTCGGCCTCGATCGCCGCCACTGGCTCGACGCCGTCGAGCTGCTGCCGACGGGCAAGGTCGGCACGGTGGACCTCGGCCGAGCCGAGGCCGTCGCCGAAAACGGGGACGCCGAGGACAGCACGACGATGCGCTGGTTCACGTCGGTCGCGAACGCCGGGTTCGACGGGGAGGCCAACCGCTGGGCGAACGACGTCCAATGGGCCAGCGGAACGACGCTCTACGTCCTGGCCGTGCTGCGCACGCTCGCCACGTATCGGCCGCACCGGTTCCGGCTGACCGTGGACGGTGACGAGCACGACGTCGAGGCGTGGCTCGTCGCGATCGGAAACACGCGGGGGTACGCGGGCGGGATGATGATCACGCCGGGCGCCGAGCTCGACGACGGGCAGCTGGATGTGTGTGTCGTCGGGCCCGTCTCGCGCTTCGAGTTCCTGCGCTCCTTCCCTCGTGTGTTCCGCGGGACGCACACGTCGCATCACAGCGTGAACATGTACCGCGGGAAGGTCGTCGAGCTGGCGTCGCTGGACGCGTCGGTGCCGCTCGAGCTCTACGGCGCCGGCGAGCGGATCGGGCCGTTACCGGCGCGCATGGAAGCCGTCCCCGGCGCGTTGCAGGTGGTCGTACCGGATACGGCGCCGGTGCCGAAGCAGCCGCGCGCCTGAGCCCGCACGATCACGTGACCGTGATCGTGCCCTCCATGCCCGCTTCGCGGTGGCCGGGGATGTCGCAGTAGATCGTGTACCTGCCCGGCTTCAGGTCGACCTTGAGCTCGTCCGATTCGCCGCTGCCGGCCTCGAGCTTGAAGCCCGGCACCTTGTCGTCGTCGAACACCAGCGTGTGCAGGCCGCCTTCGCTCTCCATCTTGATCGCTACGATCCCGGCCGGGACTTCGGCGTTCTCCGGGTCGAAGAAGAAGTTGCCGCCCTTGATGGTGAGCGTCGTCTCGGCGGGACCCGTCGGCTCCTTGTAGCTGGATCCGCCGCCGCCACCATCGCCGCCGCACGCGACAACGAGCGCCATCGTCGCGACCGAGATCGCCAACAGCCGGATGCAGCGACCCATGCTCACGAGGCGGGTGGCGCGCCTTCGGGCGGTGGCCCGGCGGGGGGACCGACGTTCAGCGTGGCCTGCATGCCGGCGGCGCGGTGGCCGGGGATGTTGCAGTAGATCGTGTACGAGCCCGGCGTGAGCTCGACCTTGCCGGACTTCGGCCCCTGCGGGACCGCGAGCTGGAACCCGCTGAACTTCGGGTCGGTGAACAGCAGCGTGTGCGTCCCGCCCAGGTCGTTGTAGTCGATCTGGATGATCCCGGCCGGGACGCTGAACTCGGTGGCCTGGAACGTCAACGACGGGAGCGCGTCGACCCCGAGCGTGGCGACCGGCGGACCGCTGGGCTGCTGATACCCGCCGCCACCGGCCTCCTCTTCCGCCTCGCTGGGCCCGAGCGACAGCAGACCGGCCGACAGCACGAGGACCATGAAGCCGGCGAGCACCAACACCAGGGTCGACGAGCGCAGCCGAGGGCTGGCCGAGATAGCCGCCCCGCCGGCGAGGATCCCGACCGTGATGATCGTGCCGACGAGGACCGACACCTCGTTGCCGCCGGCGAGGAACACCCGCGACACGTTCACGACGTACACGAACACCGCGATCATCGACAACACGGGCAGCAGGATCGGTAGGACCAGCCGGTCGCGCACGGGGTCGACCGCCGGAGGCCCCGCCTCGAGGGCGGCCGGCGATTCGCCCTCGGCGGCCTCGAAGGGCGGCTGGGCCTCGAGCTCCTCGCCGTGCTCCGCCTGCTCGGCGGCCGCTGTGTCGTCGTCCGCCGGCCCGTCGGCGGCGGGCTCGCCGCCCGGCTCCTCGACCTGGTCCGTCTCCTCGGTCTCTCCCGTTTGCACGTTGTCGGTCATGTGGTCGTGGTTCCCATCCGGGACAGCTCGCGGTCCAGATCCTGCCACTGCCGGCGCGCCGCGATGCGTCGGTCCTCCTCCCCCGCCCAGCGGAAGAAGATCACCGCGATCACCAGCCACAGCAGCAGACCGGCGCCGATCTTCATGATCAGCCCCGCGAGGCGCTGGTCGTCGACCGTCGACAGCCCCCAGAGATGCGGAACGCCGTCGTAGAAGCGGTACAGCGGCGTGCTCCCGAACGTCAGGAACGAGGCCGGGATCGTCGGGACGATCGACTGGGCGAAGAGGAAGAGCATCCGCGGCAGCGGCGTCAGCCGCGGGATCTCGGGCAAGGGGCTCAGCACCGGCATCCACACGACGAGCGCGGTCACGAAGATCAGGGCGTGGACGAGGAAGTGCGCGAGCCCGGTCCCGAGGCTGAAGTCGACGAGCGCCGGCCAGTGCGTGAGAACGAGCACGACGTTGAAGACGAGCAGCGCGGGCAGAAAGCGCGAGAAGAGTCGAACGGCGCGGAACGCGAGCGATGGCGGCCGGAGGATCGCGCGTAGCATCCACGCGGGGGTACCGAGCAGCAGGAGCGGTGCGGCAACCATGGACAGCACGAGGTGCTGCACCATGTGCATGCTGTAGTTGTACCGCTCGGCGATGTCGTGCACCGGCCAGTCGGCCGCGACCCAGATCGCGAGTACACCGAGCGCGAAGCACACCGCCTGTAGCCGCGTGACCGGCGACCGCCCGGGCGCCGCGTACCGGGGCCCGACCCGCACGACCGCCACCCCGTACGACGCCGCCAGCGCGGCCACGAGCAGCCACACGTCGACGTGGGGGTGCCAGCTCGGGTACGCGACGGCGACGCTCATGGCTGCGCTCAACCGCCGATGACGTGCAGCGTCAACGCCACGATGAAGTACAAGCTGATCGCGGCAACGAGGCCGAGCACGAAGAAGCGACGGAAGATCGGCTTGTCGGTGCGCAGGTGCATGTACCACGAGGCGACGAGCGCGAACTTCACGACCGCGAACATGAGCAGGAACGTGACGAGGAGCCCGTCGGGGATCTCCCCCTCGAGGTAGTACAGCCCGACCTCGGCCGCGGTGGCGACGACGAGGATCGCCGCGATCACCACGTACCTCTGCGGCGTCGGGTGGGGCCGGACCTCGCCCGGCAGCATCGGCGGCTGCGGCTCGATGTGGGCGGGCGGCGCCGCCTCCGCCGGCTCGAGCGCGGTGCCGGACTGCTCGCTCGTGGGCGCGGTCGCCGCCTCGTCGCCCTGCGCGTCGCGCGGCTCCGTCTCGGTGGCCGTGCCGGCGGGAGTGGCGGCTTCGTCTGCCATGCGCGCGGTCTTCGCTCCTACTTGGGGATGAGGTAGACGACCGTGAAGATGACGATCCAGACGACGTCCACGAAGTGCCAGTACAGGCCGGCGATCTCGACCCGCTCCGAGTCGCGGCTCGTGAGCCGGCCCTGCACCGCCAGCCCCCACAGCGACACGAGCCAGATAATGCCGGCGGTCACGTGGGCGCCGTGCAACCCGGTGAGCACGAAGAACGTCGAGCCGAACAGGTTCGTGTCGAGCGCGAGCCCCTCCCGGTAGAACTCGGTGAACTCGAACACCTGTCCGCCGATGAACGTGGCGCCGAACAACGCCGTCGCCAGCAACCACACACGCAGCCGGCGGTAGTCGCCGCGCATGATGGCGGCCAGGGCGAGCACCATCGTGAGACTGCTCATCAGCAGGATGAACGACGTCACCGATGTGAACGGGATGTTGTACACGTCGGCGGGCTTGGGCCCGGGCTGGCTCCGTCCTCGGTAGAACAGATATGCGGAGATGAACGCGCCGAAGAACAGGCAGTCCGACGAGAGGAAGAGCCACATCGCCAGCTTCGTGTTGCTGACGCCGGTGCTGGTGTCGTGGGCGTCGTGGCCGGCTTCGACGACGTCGTGCGCGGGCGGGACGGCGACCTGGTCCATGGTCACGGCTCGGTCTGGGGCTCGATACCCCATGCGTACATGCCGAACAGGAGCGGCAGCGCGCCCAACGGGACGAGCCAGATGAGCTGGAACACCGCCGCGTACCCGAGGATCGGCAGCCCGAGGGCGAGGATGAATGGGAAGTACGAGGGCGACGGCATGTGGATCCCGTGCCCATCGTCTTGCCCCTCGCCGTCGTGCTCGTCTCCCCCGTCACCGCCGGCGGGTCGCTCCTCGACCGCGACCGCGCCGCCGCTCGGCAGCCGCACGGCGTGGCCGGTCTCGTCCTCGGTGTACTTGCGGTGCCAGAAGTCGTCGCGCGCCTCGACCTGCGGGATCTCGGCGAAGTTGTAGATCGGCGGCGGTGAAGGGGTCGTCCATTCGAGCGTCCGCGCGTCCCACGGGTCGTCGCCCGACACCGTGCCGTGGCGCCTGCTGACGAACACGTTCACGATGAAGAGGAGCACGGAGAACGCGATGACGAACGCGCCGATGGTCTCGAGCATGTTGAGGAAGTCCCACCCGAGCCCGGTGTCGTAGCGGTACGTGCGGCGCGGCATGCCGATCAGGCCGAGGAAGTGCATCGGGAAGAACGTCAGGTTGAACCCGATGAGCATCGTCCAGAAGTTCAGCTTGCCCAGGCGCTCGTCGAGGAAGCGGCCGTAGAGCTTCGGGAACCAGTAGTAGAAGCCCGCGAACAGCCCGAAGACGAGCCCGCCGAACAGCACATAGTGGAAGTGCGCCACGACGAAGTACGTGTCGGTCTGCTGAGTGTCGGCGGGGACGACCGAGTGCAACACGCCCGAGAGGCCACCGAGCGTGAACATGGCGATGAACCCGAGCGCGAACAACATCGCCGTCTTGAGCTTCACCGCGCCGCGCCACACCGTGGCGAGCCAGTTGAAGATCTTCACGCCCGTGGGGACGGCGATGATCATCGTCGAGAGCGCGAACGCCGAGATCGCGACCGGCCCGAGACCGGTGGCGAACATGTGGTGCACCCACACGCCCCACCCGATGAACCCGATGGCGATGCCGGAGAACACGACGACCGGATAGCCGAACAGCGGCTTGCGCGAGAAGACGGGGAGGACCTCCGAGACGATCCCCATGCCCGGCAGGATGAGGATGTACACCTCGGGATGGCCGAAGAGCCAGAACAGGTGCTGATAGAGCAGCGGGTCACCGCCGTTGGCGGGTTGGAAGAAGTTCGTGCCGAAGTTGCGGTCGAAATAGACCATGATCAGCGCCGCCGTGATGATCGGCATCGCGAACAACGTGAGGAACGCGGTGACCGTCATCATCCACGTGAACACGGGCATGCGCATGAACGTCATGCCGGGCGCGCGCATATTGAGGACCGTGACGATGAAGTTGATCGCGGACGTCGTCGACGCGATCCCGAGGATGATGAGCCCGACGGCCCAGAAGTCGGGGCCGTGCCCGGGCAGGAACCCGCGGCCGATGGGCGTGCTCGTCAGCGGCGTGTAGCCGAACCAGACGCCGTTCGGCGCGCTGCCCCCGATGAAGAAGCTCGAGTAGATGAACAGCCCGCCCATGAGGAAGCCCCAGTAGCCGAACGCGTTCAGGCGCGGGAAGGCGACGTCGCGGGCGCCGATCTGGAGCGGGATGAGGTAGTTGCCGAACGCGACCGCCAGCGGCATTCCCATGAGGAACACCATGGTCGTGCCGTGCATCGTGAACAGCTCGTTGTATTGCGCCGCTGTCAGCAGGGTGCCGTTCGGACCCGCGAGCTGGAGGCGGAGGAGCAGCGCCTCGACCCCACCGACCACCAAGAAGGCCAGCGCGGTCGTGCCGTACATGATGCCGATCTTCTTGTGATCGATCGTCGTGAACCAGCTCCAGAAGCCGGTCGTCGCCTGCGGGCGGCGCAGCACGCGCAGGCGGCGCGCCGGTGCCTGCACGGTGTCGACGGTCGTCATCCGGGCTCTCCCGCGCGCTCGGTCACGTCAGCTGGAGGAGATAGTCGGCGATCTCCTCGGCCTCCTGTCGCGTCATCGTGGGCTGCCCAGCTGGAGTATCGCGGCTGAACGACGGCATGCCGACACACTGGCCGCCGGCGGCAGGCTCGCCCGGGTCCCGGCAGGTCTCCGACTGCATCGGGATCAGCCCGGGCGCGTTGTAGACCCAGTCCACGAGCCGGTTGCGGGTCAGCTCGTAGTAGCCGCTCGCGAACGTCGTGCGGCTGGCCAGGTGGGTGAGGTTGGGCCCGTAGGTGCTCACCTTCGAGTCGGACAGCGAGTGGCAGTTCGTGCACTGGAACTTCGTGCTGATGAGCTCCTGGGTAGGCCCGGCGGGCTGCGTCTGCGCGCCGGTGCCGATCTGGAAGGGCACCGCCGGGCCCTGCTGCTGCTCACGAAGCCACTCGTCGTACTCGCTCGGCTCCTTCGCGATCACCCGGAAGCGCATGTTCGCGTGCGACAGGCCGCAGTACTCGGCGCACTGGCCGAGGTACGTGCCCGGCCTGTTGGTCTCGATCGTCGTGAACGTCTCCCGGCCCGGGACGACGTCACGCTTCCCCGCGAGCTCGGGGACCCAGAAGCTGTGGATCACGTTGCACTCGTCGGGTAGCGACTCGTCGCAGGCGGTGAGGTTGACCCTCACCGGCCGACCCGTGGGGATCACCAGCTCATTGGCGGTGACGATGTCCTGGCGCGGGTACTTGAACTCCCACCACCACTGCTTGCCGACCGCGGTGACGTTCACCACGTCGCCGGTCGGCTCCTCGGCGAGGTCGAAGATCGTGATGATCGTTGGGACGGCGACGACGGCGAGGATGAGCGCGGGGACGATCGTCCAGCCGATCTCGAGCGGGGTGCTGCCGTGGATCTGCTTCGGGTTCTCGTTCTTGCCGGCCCGGTACCGGTACCGGAACGCGAACACGACGACGGCGCCGAGGACGAGCACCCCGACGGCGACGGAGATGAAGAAGACCGGGGTGAACAGGTTGTCGATCGTCCGGGCCGCGGGGCCCTCGGGCTGGAGCGAGTTCTG
>JBKPDG010000013.1:0-23274 GCA_046727755.1 Actinomycetota bacterium | reverse complement strand
CTTGACGCCTGGGACGTCGACCGCCTGATCGAGCTCAGCAAGCCGTTACCGGTACGAGACGTCGACCTGGCATCGATCGACGAGATCGACTCCGTCTACTGGTTCGACGACCAGTCCCAGCGACCAACGGTTCGGCACGTGGTGGACCACGTTCGGCTGATCGAGGACGTTGACTTGTCTCATCCGATCATTCTCGGGTTCGACGGTCGCGTGATGGACGGCATGCACCGAATCGCCAAGGCGCTCTTGCAAGGACACGCGACGATCCGCGCCGTTCAGTTCGACACCGACCTGGAGCCCGACTACCGGAACTGCCGACCGGAGGACCTGCCGTACTGATCAGGTGGTAAGGAACTCGGCGACGACGGGTGCGACGACGTCGGCCGGCGCGCCGTGGTCTTGACCTTCGAGGACGGTGTGCTCGCCGTGAGGCAGGATCGCCGCGATCCGGGTGGCGGCGTCCCGGAAGAACTCCGGGCTCGCTCCGCCGGCGATCACGAGGGTCGGAATGTTGATCGCTCGAACGATCTCCTCCGGGATCGTTCCGCCGGTGAAGTCGCCCATGACCTCGAAGTCGTAGGGCATCGTCGGAGCCACCGCTTGCATGTCCGGATTGCTGCTCATGCCCTCGGCCATCTCCGGCGGCACGCCCGACTCCGTCATGAACAGCTTGACCGCGTCGCCATTGCGACCCTCGGCGACTGCCGTGCGGACGCTCTCGGCAAGCTGCCGCGCGCCCTGCTGGCTCGCTTCGTCGTCGCCGCCGTACGGCGGTTCGTGCACGACCAGGTGGGCGATCGGCACCCCACTGGCGGCCGCGTGCAAGGCAAGTCCCGCGCCCGAGGAATGTCCGTACACCGACGCCGCGCCTCCGACCTCGGCGACGAGCGCGGCGAGGTCTTCGACCTCCCGGGCCACGGCGTACGGCGGGGTGTCGTCGCTCTCTCCCCGTCCCCGGCGGTCGTAGTTGAGGACGGTGAACTGCTGCGCTAGGTGCTCGGCGAGTGCTTGCAGCGCCGGCCGGTAGCAGAACAGCCCGCCCACGACCACGACCGGCGCGCCCCGACCAAGGCGATCGAACGCGATCTTGGTCCCGTCCGCCGACGTCACGTAGCTCGTCATCAGTTTTCTCCCCTCCTGAGTGGTCGCGCGCTCTTCCCTCCTAGGCCTGGTCGGCGGCGGCCCGGAGCGCGGCCACGTCGAGCTTCTGCATGCCGAGCATCGCCTTCATGGCCCGCTGCGCTCGTCCCTCGTCGGGGTCGGTCACCAGCTTCTCCAGCTCATCGGGGACGACCTGCCACGAAAGCCCGTACTTGTCTTTGAGCCATCCGCACTGGCCTTCCTCGCCACCTTCGGACAGCGCGTTCCAGTAGTAATCGACCTCGTCTTGGTCGGCGCAGTTGATCAGCAGCGAGATCGCCTCGTCGAAGATGAACTGGGGCCCACCGTTGAGCCCGGTGTACTCCTGACCGTCGAGCACGAAGTCGACGGTCAGGACCATGCCGGCCGGCCGTGGACCGGCCTCGCCGTAATGAGTGACGTTGGTGATCTTCGAGTTCGGGAACACCGAGACGTAGAACTCGGCGGCCTCCTTCGCTTGCGTGTCGAACCAGAGGTTGGGGGTGATCCGGGGCATCGCGTGCTCCTGTCGACGGGATGGGCGCACTCCTCTCCCTCTTGACCGTCGTACCCGTCGAAAGTCATCGCCACCTCACTCGTCGAGGCCCGCCAGGTCGAGCCGAGCGAGACGCTCCGGGTCGGTGATCCCGTCGATCTCGACGATCTTCCCGTCCCGGACGGTGAAGCCCAGGACCGAGAACGGCCGTCCGCGCGGAGCCACGACCGCGCCGGCGGCGCCGTTCACGAGCGCCGGCCGCACGAACGGCGAGAGCCGGCGGAAGGTCAGCGCCGACGAGGCAACCTCCTCCGCGCCGCGCAGCACGAACGACTCGCCCGGACGGGCGAGGCCGCCGTCGGATCGCAACACGACATCCGGATCGAGCACCGCGACGAGCGCCTCGAAGTCGCCCTCACGGGCGGCGGCGAAAAAAGCGTCGACCACCTCGCGCTGGCGGGTCAGATCGGTGTCCGGGACCGCCGCTGCTCCGCGCACCCGGCGGCGGGCCCGACTGGCGAGCTGGCGCGCCGCCGTCGGTGAACGCCCCACCATCGGCGCGATCTCGTCGAACGGCACGGCGAACATGTCATGGAGCACGAACGCCAGCCGCTCGGCGGGATCCAGCGTCTCGAGAACCACGAGCAGCGCAAGACCGACCGAGTCGGCGAGGAGCACCTCGTGGTCGGGGTCGAACTCGTCCTCACGGCCGACGACCGGATCGGGGATGTGCACCCTCATCGGCTCTTCCCGCCGGGTCTGGCGCGAGCGCAACATGTTGAGGCACACGCGGGCGACGACCGTCGTGAGCCATCCCCCGAGGTTCTCGATGTCGTTCGCATCCGAGCGGCTGAGCCGGAGCCAGCCCTCCTGGACCGCGTCGTCCGCTTCGCTCAGCGAGCCGAGCATCCGGTAGGCGACGGCGCGCAGGTGGGCACGGTGCTCCTCGAAACGCTCCGCCAGCCATTCCCGCTCGTCCATCGGTCACATTCCTCCGTCGCGGCGTGTCATTGCAATGACCGACGAAATCCCTCCGATGTGACAAGGAGAGTCCACCATGAAGGCCATCCGCAGCTCCGAGATCGTGGGCCTCGAAGGAATCGAAGGCCTCGTGTACGAGGATGCACCGGATCCGCAACCTGCCATCGGCGACGCCCTCGTCCAGGTGCATGCCGCCAGCTTCACCCCCACCGAGCTGATGTGGCCGCTCCGGACCGACCGGGCCGGCCACGACCGAGGGCCGCTCATCCCGGCGCACGAGGGGTCCGGCGTCGTCGTCGCGCTCGGCTACGGCGCGGCTGGGGTGGCTGTCGGCGACGAGGTCTACGGCCTCATCGACGGCTACCGCGACGGATGGGCCGCCGAGTACGTCGCCATCGAGGCTCGCTCCGTCGCGCCGAAGCCGAAGACGCTCGACCATGTCCAAGCGGCGGCGCTCCCGCAAGCCGGGCTCACGTCGTGGCAGGCGCTGTTCGACCACGGGCACCTCGAAGCCGGACAAACCGTGGCGATCCACGGCGCCGGAGGCGGCGTCGGGTCGATCGGCGTGCAGCTGGCCGGTTGGGCCGGCGCACACGTCATCGGCACCGGCCGCGCCGGCGCCCGGCAGCGCGTGCTCGAGCTGGGCGCCGACCGGTTCGTCGACGTCGAGCAGGGCGGATGGGAGGACGCCGTCGGGCAGGTCGACGTGGTCTACGACGCGATCGGCGGCGACGTGCTCGCCCGTTCGCCCGCAATCGTCAAGCCCGGCGGTGCCCTCGTGTCCGTCATGGCGCCACCGCCCGCCGACCGTGACGACATCCGCACAGTCCACTTCGTGCGGGACCCGAACGGCTCGCAGCTGGCCGAGATCACGCGGCTGGTCGACGACGGCACCCTGCGCCCGCAAGTCGGCGCGGTGTACCCCCTCGCCGAGGGCCGCGAAGCGTTCATGGCCAAGTCGACGCAGCACATCCCGGGCAAGGTCGTGCTGCAGGTCTGATGCGTATCTGAGCGACGCTCAGCGTCGCTCAGATACGCACGTCGGCGCGGACCACACTGGCGCCGTGGCCGACATCACTGACATCAGCGTGAGCGGCGTGACCATCGACGCCGCCGAGCCCGAGCAGCTCGCCGCCTGGTGGGCCGAAGCCCTGGGCTGGCGCCTCGACGGAAGCTGCTGCTTCGCGCCAGGCGGCGGCCTGCAACGACTCGAGTTCATGCCGGTGCCCGAGACCAAGCGCGGCAAGAACCGGGTGCACATCGACTTCGGAGCCGACGATGTCCAGGCGGCCGTCGATCGGCTCGTCGCCATGGGCGCCACGATCGCGTGGGAAGAGGACTTCCCACCCGAGCTGCAGTACCGCAACCTCGTCCTCCGAGATCCGGAGGGAAACGAGTTCTGCGTCGGCGGACCCTCCCCCTCGGGCCGATAGGTGACCTGAGGAAACGTTCCGCCATGTCTGCATAGCGTCGGACCGGCGCGGGTACGGACTTTGTACCGACCCGTCGTCCAGCCGTCACCGCTGAGGGGTTCTCATGCCCGTCGCGCGCTTGCCTCGGGTGCACGTGCCCCGTCTTGCCATGCCCAAGGTGCCCCGGCTTCCCGGCGTGGGCGACATCCTCGACAGCGTGCGCGGGCGCACCGGCTCGGAGCCGCAGCGAACCGCGGGGCATCCGTCGGACCCGTCGCAGCTCCTCGTCGAGGCGGTCGGGCTGGGGGCATACGTCGCCGCCCTGCCCGTCGGCCTGGCTGGTCTCGTCATCCGCCGGGCGCCGATCCCGGTCGAGGTGTCGGCGGTCGTCGGCCTGGCCGAGAACGAGCCGAAGATCCGGCGCGCGCTCCAGTCCCGGTTCGGGCGCATTCCGACCGACATCGGCGTGACGATCGCCAACGCGGGCGTGCAAGCACTCGCATTCGGACCGCTCGGGATCGTCGGCGGGATCGCACACCACGGCGCTCAGCTCGCGGACCTCACGGCGCGCCGGAACGCCTGGCTGCGGCGCGCGCCGGACTGGGACGGGCAGCGCGGCGTCGACGAGCGACGGCTCGGCATCGGTTCGCGTCCCGAGGAGATTCGGCCCGGTCCTATCGAGCGGTACTCGACGATCGCCGAGACGGCTGCTCTCGGCCTGGGTGGGATCGCGATCTTCACGCCCGCGAGCCGTCGCGCGAGCGCGTTGGCCGTGGCCGCGCTACCTCGGGCCGCGCAGATCGGTCGTGACGCGTTCTGCGCCCGACTCGGTCGGGGGCTCGCCCACCGGGACATCGTCGTGCTCGACCGAGACGCGATCTGGCGGCTCGACCGGGTCAACGGCATCGTGATCGACGCGCGTGTTCTCGCGCCGGACGGCGAACCGGCGCCGGGAGCGGAGGAGCTGGTCCGCGCGGCCGGCGAAGCGGACGCCACGCTGGTCGTCGCCGGCGATCTGCCCGCCGGCGCGCAGGTCCCCGAAGCTCAGCGGCGTGAGACGGAAGACCTGCACCGAACCGTGCGCGAGCTGCAAGGCGAAGGCAGGTGCGCACTCGTCGTGTCCGATCGCGACGCACGCGCTCTCGCCGCCGGCGACGTCGCCGTCGGCATCGTCGGGTCGGAGGGCGTGCCGTGGTCGGCTGACATGCTCGTCGGTCCCGATCTCGACGACGCCGCTCTGCTGATCGAGGCGACCGGCGCGGCGCGAACGGTGAGCGAGCGCTGCGTGCAGATCGCCGCCGGCGCCTCGGGCGTCGGCGGACTGCTCGCGATCACGCGTCGCGGCGCCGGCTCCCCCCAGATCGCGCGCACAACCGTGAGCCTGGCCACGTTGGGAGCCTTCGGTTGGGCGAGCTCGCGTGGGAACAGCGTCGCCCGCCGCCCGCGCCCGCTGCGCGCCGACACCACGCCATGGCACGAGCTCGACGCCGAACGCGCCCTCGACCGGCTCGAGACGCGATCGGACGGGCTCGCAGGGGCCGAGGCCGTGAGCCGGCAGAACGGCGATGGTCAGCTCGAGGAGACCGAATCGGGGCTCGGATTCGAGCGCGCCCTCGCCGAGGAGGTCGCCAACCCGCTCACGCCGTTGATGGCGGCGGGGGCGGGCGTGTCCGCCGCGATCGGGTCGGTCGTCGACGCGGTGATGGTCGGCGGTGTGCTGGCCGCGAACGCGCTCGTCGGCGCGACGCAACGGATGCGCACGGCTCGGATGCTGCGCCGACTCGAGGAGGGCGAGACCGAGGATGTCTCCGTCCTCCGCGATGGCGACGTCGTGACGGTACCGGTCGACGAGCTCGTGCCCGGCGACGTGCTCGTCCTCGAAACCGGGGATGTGATCCCCGCGGATGGCCGCCTGATCGAAGCCGAAGCGCTCGAGGTCGACGAGTCGAACCTGACGGGCGAGTCGTTCCCGATCAGCAAGTCGGTCGAACCGACGGAGGCCCCCGAGGTCGCCGATCGGCGATCCATGGTCTACGCCGGCACCAGCGTGGCAGCCGGGTCGGGGCGCGCCGTCGTGGTCGCGGTCGGGCCGATGACCGAGGCGAACCGGAGCATGTACCAGTTCGGTTCGAACGGCACGAGCGACGTGGAGAGTCGTCTGGATCGTCTGACCGGGTTGATCACGCCGATCGCGCTCGGTTCGGCCGGGCTCGTGGTGGGCGCGGGGCTGCTCCGCGGGCGGTCGCTCCAGCAGACCCTCGGCGCGGCGGTCGGCATCGCGGTCGCCTCCGTTCCCGAGGGACTCCCGTTCGTCTCGACGGTCGCAGAGCTCGCGGCCGCGCGGCGGCTGTCGGAACGGAACGCGCTCATACGCGACCCGAAGACGATCGAGGCGCTCGGCCGAATCGACGTGCTGTGCTTCGACAAGACGGGCACGCTGACGGAAGGCCAGATCGAGCTCCAACGCGTGACCGACGGTGAAGTCGACGAGTCCGTCGACGACCTCTCCGAACCGGGGCGCGCTCTCCTGGCGGCGGCGCTGCGCGCCAGCCCATTGAGCGACGGCGACGAGCCACTCGCCCACGCCACCGACCACGCCGTCGTGCAGGCGGGACAGCGCGCGCACGTCGAACCCGATGTCGGCTTGCCGCACTGGCGTCCGATCGCCGAGCTGCCGTTCGAGCCCGAGCGCGGCTTCCACGCCGTGCGCGGCGACGCCGACGACCGCGCCCTCGTCTGCGTGAAGGGCGCTCCCGAGGTTCTGCTGCAACGGTGCAAGACGTGGCGGCGCGGCGACGAGATCGTGAGTCTCGACGACGGCGAACGACAGGCCGCCGAAGAGGTCGTCGACCGCGTCGCATCGAACGGGTACCGGGTGCTCGCCGTCGCGCAGCGCGACGCCTCGAACCGCGACGAACTCGTCGAGGACGACGTGGACGACCTTGACCTGCTCGGGTTCGTCGCCCTCGCCGACTCGATACGAGCGACGGCGGCCGATGCCGTTGTAACAGCGCGGAAGGCGGGGATCGGCGTCATCATGATCACCGGCGATCACCCGGCGACGGCAGAAGCGGTGGCGCGAGAGCTCGGCCTCGAGAACGGGCACGTCCTCGTCGGCAGCGACCTCGAGCAGATGAGCGATGAGGAGCTGGCTCGAGCTGCTGAGGGCGCCGTATTCGCGCGGGTGACTCCGGCGCACAAGGTCCAGATCGTGGAGGCGCTGCAGCAGCACGGTCGCGTCGTCGCGATGACCGGCGACGGTGCGAACGACGCCCCCGCGATTCGACTGGCGGACGTCGGCATGGCACTCGGACGCCGTGGGACACCGGCGGCGCGGGACGCTGCCGACGTCGTCATCACCGACGACGCGCTCGAGACGATCATCGAGGCGATTGTGGAAGGCCGCGCGGTGTGGGCATCCGTCCGCGACGCGCTGGGCGTGCTCGTGGGCGGCAACCTCGGCGAGATCGGCTTCACGGTCGCGACGAGTGCGGCCACGGGCATGTCCGCGCTGGAACCCCGCCAGATCCTGCTCGTCAACATGATGACCGACCTGCTGCCGGCGATGGCGATCGCGGTGCGACCGCCGGTCGACCGGTCCCCGGAACGGTTGCTGAGCGAGGGTCCGGAGTCCTCCCTCAAGGAAGCGCTGACCTCGGACATCGTGCTGCGAGGCGTGACCACTGCGGCGGGCGCCACCGCAGCGTGGGGCGCGGCACGCGTGACGGGGCGGGGCCGGCGCGCCAGCACCGTCGGGTTGCTCGCGCTCGTCGGCACGCAGCTGGGACAGACGCTCGTCACGGGCGGGCGCAGCCCCTCGGTCATCGCGACCGTCGCCGGCTCGAGCGCGGCGCTCGCGGCCGCAGTGCAGACGCCCGGCGTCAGTCAGTTCTTCGGCTGCACACCGGTGGGACCCGTCGGCTGGGGCATCGCGGTCGGGTCGAGCGCGGCGGCCACCGGCGCGTCGGTGCTCCTTCGTCCCGTCGCGGAGCGGTTCCTGCCGAACGCGAAGACCTGAACGCGCCGACCGAGGGGTCGCGAAACACCCGATCGGGTGATTGAGCGCGTCACACCACAGGGTGACGATCGATCACCCAGCGGAGGATCTCACGTCCGTCTGATCGAGGGATACCTGCGCCCGAATCGGAGGTCTTGCATGCCGGACGTCACCGAGATGATCGAGCAGGAGCATCGACAGGTCGAGGCGCTCTTCGAGCGCTTCCGCGAGACCGGTGACAGCGGGCTGGTGGCGAAGATCTGTGACGAGCTCGACGCCCACGCCGCCGCCGAAGAGGAGGCCTTCTACCCGGTGGTGCGCGACGACGTCCCCGCGGGGAAGAAGCTCGCGGGCGAAGCGAAAGACGAGCACGGCGAGGCCCGCCAGGTCATCGGTCGACTCCGCAGATCGTCCGATCCTGACCATGTCGTCGACCTGGTGAACCGGCTCGAGCGACTGGTGCAGCACCATGTCGAGGAAGAGGAAGAGGAGATGCTCCCGCAGGCTCGCAAGGCGCTGGGCGAGGATCGACTGATCGCAGCGGGAAGCGCGTACGAGTCTGCCAAGGCACGGGTCGAGGACTGAGCGGCCGCGGGCTGGGCTCGGTCAGCGGTTGCCGTTTGCCTGCGCCGGCGAGATCCGTTCGCCGTCCGGGTCGGAACGTCGCGAGCGCTGCTCACCGAGAAGGCCATCGCGTGCCACGGCCACCGCCTGGACGCGGTTCCGCACGTCGAGCTTGGTGAACAGCGTGCGCAGCTGAGTCTTGATCGTGTTCTCGCTGAGGTAGAGATGCTCGGCGAGCTCTCGGTTGGTCATGCCCGTCGGCAGGAGCGCGAGCAGCTCGCTCTCCCGTTCCGAGAGCCGGAAGTCGCGGCCGGGCCAGAGCAGCTCGGGCGCGATCGCGGTGTCTCGTGATCGTTGCACCAACGTGACCCGCTCGCCACGTGCTGCGGCGCGAATGCCGTCGACGATCTGCGTGGCAGGTATCGCCTTGGAGATGAAGCCTCGAGCACCGGCGCGAACAAGTGAGTGTGCCAGCGCAGCGTCGTCCGAGAAGCTGAAGACGATGATGGCGCCGTTCGCGGGGTCCGAGGCGAGCTCTTCCACCCGGTCGCGTATCGAACTTGCTTCGCCGTACGTGTCGAAGAGCGTCACGTCAACCGTGCGCTCCGGTGTCGTCTTGATGTCGAGCTCTACGACCGTGATGCCCGGCGCGTAGGGCCGCAGGAGCGCGCGCAAGCCTTCGAGGACGATCTCGTAGTCGTTGACGAGCGCGACACGAATGGTCTCGGGCATGCACTCAGCATGGTGCCCAGCGGGGAGGACCGAAACACCCGATCGGGTGATTGAGGCACCGCGACGCCCGTGTGACCATCGTGCCTGCGCGGAGAGCTTCTCGAGCATGTCGTCAAGGCGCGGCGATGTGCTCGTTTCTGACCGAACTACCCAGGTCGGGGGAATCGCGACATGACCCATATACGGCGCATCACGCGCGAGTCCGGACCTGAGATTCGCGAACGCATGTCCTTCTGGGGCGAGACCGAAAGCCGCGCCACCGTCATGACCTCGGAGCTGTGGCTGACCTTGGCCAGCGCGGCCACCGTCGTCATCGCCAGCTATGTCAGTGGTGCGTTTCCGATTCGCCTCGGCTGGGCGCTGTTCGCCGGCATCGTGGCCGCGTACGTGCTCAGCCGAGGGATCGCCAAAGCCGGCTCATCCGAGGGTCCATTGACCGGCACGACAACGAGTCAGCCCGCACAACGAGGAGATCGTCATGAGCAACGATGATCGAAGTCAGGCGGCCGAGCGTGCGGCGTCGGAGGCGTCGCAAGTCACCGACACGGCGAAGGATCAAGCACGTCAGGTCAAGGACGAGGTTGCGACACAGGCCCGGGGAGTCGTCGACCAGGCGAAGAGCGAGCTGCGCGATCAGGGCCGCTCACAGGCCGATCAGGCGGCGCAAGCGATTCGCCGCGTGAGCGACCAGGCCGAGGCGCTCGCAGCTGGTCGCGTCGACGAGGCCGGAAACGTGGCCGAGTACGTACGCAGGGCCGGCGATCAGGTGCGACAGGTTGCCGACCGCATCGACGAGCGCGGTGTCGATGGCATGGTCGACGACGTGCAGAACTTTGCCCGGCGCCGACCGGGCGTGTTCCTGCTCGGCTGCGCGACCGCCGGGTTCGTGACGGGGCGGCTGCTGCGCGGCGGCGCCGCGAGTTCAGGCGGGTCGAACGGCGGCACGACTGCGGCGGACCCGTCCGACCCGCAGGCATCGCCGGCGCCGTCACCGTACGCGCCTGCACCTGCCGACTGAGGAGGTGTCGCGATGGCGACGAGGGTCGATGACGATCGCTCGATAGGGCAGCTGCTCGGCGACGTGACGAGGGAGCTCCAGGCGCTCGTGCGCAAGGAGCTCGAGCTCGCCCGGGCGGAAGCCAAAGAGGAGTTCCAGCGGGCGGGCGCGGCGGGCAAGCGCTTCGGCGCCGCCGGGCTCGCCGGCTACCTCGCCGTAGTGATGCTGGCGTTCGCAGCGGCGTGGGCGCTCACAGCCCTGATGCCGACGGGCTGGGCGTTCTTCACGGTGGGAGTCGTCCTCGGACTCGTCGCCACCGTGACGGCGCTGCAAGGGCGCCGGAAGTTGCAGGAGATTCATCCCGTGCCGCAGGAAACCGTGGAGACCCTGAAGGAGGACGTGCAATGGCTCAAGTCTCGCAAGAGCTGAGAGACGACATCGAGCGCATCCGCGACGATCTCGACACGACACTCGACGCGCTCGGCGAGCGGGTCAGTCCGCGGCACATCGCTCGGCGTCGGAAGGCAGCCGTACGCGCCCGCGTGACGCGCGTCCGCACCGCCGTGATGGGGTCGGCTCGGGAGTCGGGAACGACGGCGGCAGGCCAGGCTCGCCAAGTCGCCGGTTCGGTCCAGGAAGGCGCGCAGCAGGTCGCCGGCCGGGCCGCGGAGCAGGTGCGAGAAGCGCCGGAGATGATCCAGCAGCAGACCCGGGGCAACCCCTTGGCGGCGGGCCTGGTCGCGTTCGGCGGCGGTCTCCTGCTGGCGACGCTGTTCCCCCCGACCGAGGCGGAGCAGCGCGCTGCCAGCGCGGTGCAAGAGCGCGTCGAACCGCTCAAGGACCAGGCGCTCGAAGCCGGGCGCGAGGTCAAGGACCACCTGCAAGAGAGCGCCCAGGAGAGCGCGCAGCAGATCAAGGAGACCGCGACCGACGCGACCCAGGAGGTCAAGGAGCAGGCGAAGTCGTCGGCCGAAAGCGTGAAGGACCGAGCCGTTTAGGGCACCGGCGTCTGCGGAAGACATTTCCGGAGGGACGTCATGGCGAGTGACGTGCGATCACGAACCGAACCGAAGGACGAACGGGGGCGATTGGCCTCCCGCCCCGGGGAGATACCGGCCCGCGGCTGGCTCGACGTCCTCAAAAGGACGGTGCGAGGCATCCGCGACACGCACGCGTCGATCGTCGCCGCCGGTGTTGCCTTCTACGCGTTTCTGGCTCTGGTCCCAGCGCTCATTGCCGTCGTGGCGATCTACGGGCTCGTGGCGAACCCGGCCGATGTGAAAAGCCAGATCACGTCCTTCACGGACGCCTTGCCCCGGGACGCGCAGCGGCTCCTGTCGAACCAGCTCGCCTCCATCACCCGAAGGGCCGGCAGCGGGACCGGCATCGCGGCCATCATCGCGATCGCCGGTGCGTTGTGGAGCGCGTCCAGCGGCATCGCAGCACTCAACACCGGGCTCACGGTCGTCAACCGCGAACAGGAGACTCGGGGGTTCCTCAAGAAGCGGATACTCGCATTGGCGCTCACACTGTTCGCGGTTGCGGGTGTCCTCGTAGTGCTCGCGCTCGTGGTCGCGCTGCCGTCGGTACTCGAAAGCGTCGACATCACGGGTGTCGGCAGCAGCCTGCTCGAGCTGGCGCGATGGCCGCTGCTCGCCGTCGTGCTGCTCGTCGGTCTCGCCGTCATCTTCCGCTACGGACCGCAACGTCGCCGGCCGCGCTGGCGTTGGGTCAGCCCCGGAGCCGTCGTGGCCATGCTCGTGGGGCTCGCGGCATCGATCGGCTTCTCGATCTACGTCTCCCTGCTCGGGAACTACAACAAGACCTACGGCGCGCTCGGAGCCATCATCATCATGCTGCTGTGGCTGTACTTGATGGCGTTCGCCGTGCTTTTCGGTGCCGCGATGAACGCCGAGCTCGAGCATCAGACCGAGCGGGACACGACTGCGGGCGACGAGCGGCCCATGGGCGAGCGCGGAGCGCACGTTGCCGACACCGTCGGGCCGACCCGCAAGGAGCTCTGACATACGACGGGACGACCGAGACGCGATTCTGACGACCCGTCAGAACGTGTTCTAGTCTCGGAAGCGTGGAGTTCAACCTCGCCGATCTCTTCGAGAACGCGGCTGACCACTTCGGCGAGCGGCAGTACGTCGTCTGCGACGGCAAACGGCGCACCTACAGAGAGATGGAGGAGCGGGCGAACCGGCTCGCCCACCACCTCGCCGCCCAGGGCGTCGGGCCCGGCGACCACGTCGGCATCTACGCCTACAACTCCGTCGAATGGGTCGAGACGCTGTGGGCCGTCTTCAAGCTGCGGGCCGTCTGGGTCAACATCAACTACCGCTACGTCGAGGACGAGCTCCGCTACCTGTTCGACAACGCCGATCTCGTGGCGCTCGTGTTCCAGCGTGAGTTCGCGCCCCGGGTCGCCGGGGTGCGCGACGAGCTGCCGATGCTGCGCCACGCCATCGTCATCGAGGACGGCAGCGGCGCCGACCTCGCCGGTCTCGACGCAGTCGACTTCGAGGAGGCCATGGCCTCCGGCTCACCCGAGCGGGACTTCGCGCCTCGCTCCCCCGACGACCGCTACATCCTCTACACGGGCGGCACGACGGGCATGCCCAAAGGCGTCGTGTGGCGGCACGAGGACGTCTTCTTCGCGCTCGGCGGCGGCATCGACGTGGTCGGCGGCACGAAAGTCGACCGGCCCGAGGCGATGGTCGAGAAGGGCCTCGCCCAGAGCCCCACGACCTCGTTGCCGATCGCCCCGCTGATGCACGGCGCCACGCAGTGGGGCGTCATGGCGGGCAGCTTCGTCGGCAACAAGATCGTCCTCGTATCGAAGTTCGACGCGCACCGAGTGTGGCAGCTCGTCGGTGAAGAGGGCGTCAACATGATCATGATCACCGGCGACGCCATGGGCCGGCCGCTCGTCGAGACGATGCAGGAGCGGGGCGACGAGTATGACGTGTCCTCGCTCTTCGCCGTGGGGAGCACGGCGGCGGTGTTCTCGCCCTCGGTCAAGGACCAGTTCTTCGAGCGGTTGCCGAACATCGCCGTGTCCGACGCCGTCGGATCCTCGGAGGGCGGCGCCAACGGGTACACGGTCGTACAGAAGGGCAGGACCGCGATGAAGGGTGGGCCGACGGTGAACGCGGTGCAGGACTCCGTCGTGCTCGACGAGAACCTGCGCGAGGTCGAGCCCGGGTCCGGCGTCGTCGGCAAGATCGCCCGCAAGGGCAACATCCCGATCGAGTACTACAAGGATCCGGAGAAGACGGCGCAGACATTCGTCGCCGCGCCCGACGGCACCAGGTACGTGGTCCCGGGCGACTTCGCCACGATCGAGGCCGACGGGACGATCACGCTGCTCGGCCGGGGGTCGGTGTCGATCAACTCGGGCGGCGAGAAGATCTTTCCCGAGGAAGTCGAGGCGGCGGTGAAGTCGCACCCGGCGGTGTACGACGCCGTCGTTGTCGGTGTCACCGACGAGCGGTGGGGTCAACGCGTGGCCGCGGTGGTGCAGCCGCGCGACGGCGCGACGCCGACTCTCGACGATCTCCAGGAGCATTGCCGCACGCGACTCGCCGGCTTCAAGGTGCCGCGCGAGCTGCACCTCGTCGAGCTCGTGCAGCGCTCCCCCAGCGGCAAGCCCGACTACCCGTGGGCGCAGAAGGTGGCCACGATGGCGGAGGTACAGGCATGAAGACCCGTGTGTGCGACATGTTCGGCATCGATCTGCCGATCTTCGCGTTCAGCCACTGCCGCGACGTGGTCGCCGCTGTCAGCAAGGCGGGTGGCCTCGGCGTGCTCGGCGCGTTGGCGTTCTCGCCCGACCAGCTCGAGATCGAGCTGAACTGGATCGACGAGCACGTCGACGGCAAGCCGTACGGCGTCGACGTCGTGATGCCGGCGAAATACGCCGGCGCGGGCGAGCTCGACCCCGAGCGCATGGGCGAGCAGCTCAAGGAGATGATCCCGCAGCAGCATCGCGACTGGATCAACAAGCTGCTGGACGAGCACGACGTCCCGCCGCTGCCCGACGAGGAGCGCGGCGAGGGCCTGCTGGGGTGGGTGCACGAGAAGGGACGCGAGCAGGTGCAGATCGCGCTCGAGCACCCGATCAAGCTGCTGGCGAATGCGCTCGGCTCGCCGCCCAAGGACGTCGTCGACCTCACCCACGAGCACGGTGTGAAGGTGGCGGCGTTGTGCGGCAGCGTGCAGCAGGCCGAGCGCCACGTGAATCAGGGCGTCGACGTCGTCGTCGCCCAGGGCACCGAGGCCGGCGGCCACACCGGCGACGTCGCGTCATTGATCCTGTGGCCCGACGTCGTCGACGCCGTCGCGCCCGCACCGGTCCTTGCGGCCGGCGGTATCGGCACGGGTCGTCAGATCGCGGCCGCGCTCGCGCTCGGCTGCGAGGGTGTGTGGACCGGATCGATCTGGCTCACGACCGCCGAGAGCGACACCGGCCCGATGGCGATGGAGAAGCTGCTCGACGCCGGTGCCCGCGACACGGTGCGGTCGCGCAGTTGGACGGGCAAGCCGGCCCGCATGCTGCGGACCGAGTGGACCGAGGCGTGGGAGCGCGAGGACTCGCCGGGGACCTTGCCGATGCCGTTGCAGTTCATGCTCATCAACGACGCCATGCGCCGGATCAACAAGTACAACGTGAAGGAGCTGACGACGATGCCGGTGGGTCAGATCGTCGGCCGCATGAACAAGGTGCGCCCCGTACGCGACGTGATGTTCGACCTCGTCGACGAGTTCGTCGAGGCGTCCCAGAAGCTGGAGAAGCTCGTCGAGGAGTAGCACGACGGTCGCGGACCCATCCTTGCCCGCAACCTGGAGGACGATCGCGAGATCCTCGCCATCGGCTTCATCGACCTCGAGCGGGACGAGCTCCTGCCTCACGATGCAACGAATTGCCGAGCAGGAAGCCGTCCGCCATGACCGCATCGCCGAGGTCGTCGAATCGACCGCCCTACGGGGGATCTACGAGGTCGAGGACGAGTTCGACTTCTCCACCGACGAGACCGTGTCCCGGGGGCGCCCCCGCCCGGGGAGCTAAGTTGCTGGGGTTAGGCGAGAGTTCGGCCACGGAGGGATAGCAAATGGGCACGGTGGGCGCGGCCGTGGTGATCGCCGTCATCGCCTATCTCGTCGGCTCGATCCCGTCCGCGTACATCGTGGGGCGGCTGGTCGCAGGCGTCGACATCCGCGCCGCGGGCGAAGGCAACGTCGGCGCCCGTAACGCCTACCACGTCGTCGGACACGGTTGGGGCGTGGCGGTGTGCCTGATCGACGCGGCCAAGGGCGGCGCAGTGGCGGTGGCGTTGCGCGACCGACCGACTTGGCAACTCATGCTCGGCGGGATCGCGGTGATCGCCGGGCACGGCTTCCCGATCTGGCTCGGGTTCGTCGGCGGGAAG
The DNA here is from genome assembly GCA_046727755.1 of Actinomycetota bacterium. GTDB lineage: Bacteria > Actinomycetota > Acidimicrobiia > IMCC26256 > JACDBD01 > JALZAA01. The sequence goes on along the minus strand of JBKPDG010000013.1, from coordinate 7,541 downwards.
GGCGTCGCGACCGCCAGCGGGTTCGGCATCGCGCTGTTCCTGCCGGCGGCGGTGCTCGGTGGCGCGAGCGCGGGCGCGGTGTTCGCGGTGACGCGCCGTTTCCTGCCGACGCTCATCGTTGCCATCGTCGGGTCGTTGGCGGCGGCGATGCTGCTCGGCGAGGGCGCCATCACGTTGGGCGTCGTCGTCGGCTTGTTCGCCCTCACCGGCGTGAAGCGCGCCATCGACGAGCCGCGCATGCGAGAGATCGAGGCGTCCACCGGCTGGGACCGCGCAGCCGGCGGCACCACGTGAGCCGAGCCTTCCTGCTCGGTCAGGTCCTCACCGTTCTGCTGCTGGCGCAGATCGCGCTCGTCGTCTGGAATCTGCGGGTCGTGCACAGGCCGCCGGCGCGCCGCTGGCCCGCCGGCGCACCGCTCATCAGCGTGCTCGTCCCGGCGAGGAACGAGGAGGCGTCGATCGCAGGGTGCGTGGACGCGCTGCTGGCACAGGACTACCCGAATCTCGAGGTCATCGTCCTCGACGACGACTCCACCGACGGCACCGCGGCCGCAGTGCGCGCCCGTCGCGACCCGCGCCTCCGTCTCGTCACCGGCGCGCCGTTGCCGGAGGGTTGGACGGGCAAGAACTGGGCGTGTCATCAGCTCGCGTCCCGCGCCCACGGTGCCGTCCTGTGCTTCCTCGACGCCACCACGATCCTGAGCCCCGCCGCGCTGTCACGCGCCGCCGGCGAGCTGCGCGACTCCGACCTCGGGCTCGTATCGGTCCTGCTGCGCACAGACACCGGGACGGCGTCGGAGGCGGTTCTGATGCCGATCGTGAACTACGGACTGCTGGCGCTCCTGCCCGCCGCGCTCATCGAGAAGCCCGCCTTCCGCAAGGAGGCGATCGCGCTCGGCCCCTTCATCATGGTCACATCGGCGGCGTACGCCGCTGCCGGCGGGCATGCCGCCGAGCCTGCGCACATCGTCGACGACGTCCAGCTCGCCCGGGCGGTGAAGGCCTCCGGCCACCGCATCGGCCTGCGCAACGGCACGGACCTCGTCCGGGCCCGCTGGTACACGGGCTTCCGCGAGATCTGGAACGGCTTCTCGAAGAACGTGTACGGCGGGATCGGCTACCGGCCCGGCATCGGCCTGCTCACGCTCTTCGTCGTCGTCCCGGTGTTGCTCCTTCCGTTCCTGCGCCTCGGCGCCGGTCTCACGACCGGTGGCGCGCTCGCGTTCCCGGCCGTGCAGGTCGGCTTGATCCTCTCGACGCGGGCGATCACCTCACGCGTGGGACGCGACCCGTTGTGGTCCGTCCCGTTGCATCCGGTCGCGATCGCGGTGTGGGCGGGCACGTTCGCCCGGTCGATGGTGCTCGCGCACACCGGGCGCGAGATCGAATGGAAGGGGCGCCGGTATGTGACGCGCCCGCTCGAGCACGATCTCGAGCGCGACCGGAGCGAGGCGTCGACCTAGCGAGCCCGTGCCAACGCGGCGGGTGTGGGTCGGCCGCGAAGATCGGGGCAGCAGCACCCGGCCACCCTCTGGGCAGGGAGAGAGCGACCAGAGCACCGCTGCCCCAACGAGACGTACCCCCGGGGTCGAGGGCTGTAGCCCGAACCGGCAAAGCACCTCATTGACGCGGAACCGCAGGAATTCCCCCGAGTGTGTCGAACCTCGGCTATTCGATGACTCCGGTCGGTCTGGGAATTCCGGCGGCGTCCAGCGCGCCGTAGTACATCTCGAGCGCCATCTGCGCGTCGGTGTAGCCGAGGTAGTTGCCGTCGTCGTCGTACAGGATGAGCCCGCCTTCGATGACGAAGAACACCTCGACCGGCTCCTCGCTGTCGGCCATGGCCTCGAGCGTGTGCGTCGAGCCCGCCTGCTCGAACACGAACGAGCCCGGCGACGCCACGAAGTCGTACTCGAGGTAGTGCCATCGCCCCTTGAGCGTGTAGGCGTGCACGGCGCCGTCGTGGTGATGGGTCGGGATGCGCTTGCCCGGCGCAAACCGGTTGATGATCACCCACGTGCCGGTCTCGCGTGAGACACGCAGCATCTTGGCCTCGACGCCCTCGTCCCACACCGCCCACGGCAGGTCGTCGGTGTTCAGGTGGGCGGAGATGGCGTCGGGGGCGACGGTCGTCATGGCTGCTCCTCGGATTTCTTGACACGGTGCGGCTGGAACAGGTTCCATCTTGACCCATGCCGCTCGCACCCGCCGCCCGCACGATGATCGAGCAGCTCGAAGCGGGCGACGGGCCGGCGCTGTGGGAGATGTCGGTCGACGACGCCCGTGCGATGAGCGCGGTGATGGGCGCGCTGGACGAACCGCCCGAGGTCGCCAGGATCGAAGACCGCGTGATCCCCGGGTCCGCCGGTGACATTCCGGTACGGATCTACACGCCGGACGCGCCGGAACCGCGGCCGGTCATCGCGTTCTTCCACGGCGGCGGGTTCGTGATCTGCTCCGTCGAGACGCACGACGGGCTGGCGCGCCGGCTGACCAACGCGACCGGCGCCGTCGTGGTGAGCGTGGAGTACCGGCTGGCGCCGGAGGCACGTTGCCCGGCCGCGGCCGAGGACTGCTACGCCGCGACGCAGTGGGTCCACGAGCACGCCGCGGAGCTCGGCGCCGATCCGGCTCGGCTGATCGTGGCCGGCGACAGCGCGGGTGGGAACCTCACTGCCGTCGTCGCGCTGATGGCACGCGAACAGGGCGGGCCGCCCATCGCGCACCAGGTGCTCGTGTACCCGGTCATCGACGCGGCCTGCGACGCGCCGTCGTACACAGAGAACGCCGAGGGGTACTTCCTCGAGGCAACCGGCATGCGCTGGTTCTGGGACCACTACCTCGGACCGGACGGCGACGGTTCGCATCATCACGCGTCACCGATTCGAGCGAGCGATCTCTCGGGACTGCCGCCCGCGGTCGTGATCACGGCCGAGTTCGATCCCCTGCGCGACGAAGGCGAGGCGTACGCCGAGGCGCTCCGGGCCGCGGGCGTGCCTGTCACGGTCCAACGGTACGACGGCATGATCCACGGCTTCGTCAGCATGCCGATGCTCTTCCCCGAGGCCGGCGACGCGATGACGGTCATCGTCGACGCGTTGCAGCCGGCGTTGTCGGAGCATTCTTCGAGCTGACCGCCCTGCTAGCTTCCCGTCGATCCTGGTCCGGGAGTAGGCATGCGCAGGCTGTTCGGAGCTGGTCTGGTCACCACGCTCGCCGGCGAGCGCCGGCGCGATGCTTGACGCTGCACGCCGCGCGGGTATCACAACCGCGCGGGCGCCAAGCCTGGAGGCGAACGGTGCAAGTGCCGATCCTCAACGGCGCTTCACGAGGGCAGAGCCTCCATCGACATCCTGCCGAAGGGCTGTGGCGTTGGGGGCTGCCCGCTGGATTGCTGCTCGCGGCAGCCCTCCTGACCCGGGTGCCCGGCCTCATCCGCCCGTGGTTCGAGCGGGACGAGGCCTACATCGGAGTGCAGGCCGAGGCGCTGCGTCGAGGCGAGCAGCTGTACGTCGACGTCATCGACCGAAAGCCGCCGCTCGCTCCCGTGCTCTACGCCGTGGTCTCCGCCGTCTTCGGCGCCGATTTCCGCCCGATCCGGCTTCTCCTCGTCCTCTGGGTGGCCGCGACGGCCGTGCTGGTGATGGCGCTCGTAGTTCGGCTCGGCGCGTCGCGGCGCGCCGGGGTGATCGGCGGTGTGCTGTACGTGCTCGGCACCGTCGCGTTCATGCCGCGCGACGGGCAGGGGGCGAACTACGAGCTCTGGGCGGTGCTCCCCACTGTCGCAGCAGTTCTCGTCGCCTTGCATCCAGTGCGCGCACCGCCGCGGCCGTACGCGTTCGCTCTCGCGGGCGCGCTCGTCGGGATCGCCACCTGTTTCAAGCAGCCGTTCCTCGCCACGCTCGCGCCGGTCGGTATCGCGGCGGCACGAAGCCCACTGCCCGTGCCATCAGTCCTCGCCGCGTGCGGAGCGGTCGTGGCCTCGGTGCTGGCGATCGGCTCGTACCTCGGGCTGCCGGGGATGATTCGTTGGGTCTGGATGGAGAACGACGAGTACGCGTTCGGCCTCGACCTGCGCGTGATGGCAGTGGCGATTCTCGTCACCGGGCTTTTCGTGCTGGCGCACTCCCCGACGATATGGCTCGCCGCGCGCGCATTCCGCGAACGATTTCAGCACCGAGGGGTCATCCTGCTGTGGCTCGGCGTGAGCGTGCTCGCCGCCGCGGCAGGTTTCCGCTTCCGCCTCCACTACTACCAACAGGCGTTACCGCCTCTCTGCGTGCTCGCGGGGATCGGGTCCGACGCAGTACGCCCGCGCCTGCGAACGCTTGCGATCGCGGCGACAGCGCTGATCGCCGCGGTCGGCATCGGCGCCGCGCTGTCGCCGGCCGCGCCCAAGCCCCAACGTCTGCATCCGCTCGTCTCGTTCATCGAAGCGCGCACGGGACCGGACGACCCGATCCTCGTGTGGGGCACGATTCCTGAGATCTACTGGCGGGCGGGTCGGCCGGTCGCGGGCCGGTTTGTCCACCATCGATTCGTCGTGCAGATCGGCGATCGTCGAGTCGACGCCCACGAGGTTGCGCGTGACCCGCGGCTCCGCGAACGCTGGGACATCCTGCTCGCCGACCTCCGCGACGAGCCGCCGGTGCTCGTGCTCGATGCCAGCCATCGGGACGCCGGCGGGTTCGGCACGCATCCGCCGGAACAGTTTCCGCTCGGTCAGATACTGAGCGATGAGTACGCGCAGATCGGGACGGTACGCGGCACGCGGATCTGGAAGCACACGCCCGGCTGATTCAGCGTCGGCGTCAGATGCGCTGCAGGATGCTGGCCGTACCGAGCGAGCCGCCGCAGCACATCGAGATGAACGCGAACTCCTTGTCAGAGCGCTCGAGCTCGTGCAACGCGGTGGTGATGAGCCGTGAGCCCGTCGAGCCGACCGGGTGGCCGAGCGCGATCGCTCCGCCGTTCACGTTGACGCGGTCCATGTCGGGCTTGTGGACCTGCGCCCACGACAGCACCACAGAGGCGAACGCCTCGTTGACCTCGAACAGGTCGAAGTCGGCCATCGACATACGCGAGCGGTCGAGCATCTTCTGGGTCGCGTGCACGGGGCCGTCGAGCAGGTAGTACGGCTCCGAGCCGGTCACGAGCTGATGCACGAGACGAGCGCGTGGCTTCAAGCCGAGCGCCTTGGCCTTGTCCTCATCCATCCACAGCACGGCGGCGGCGCCGTCGGAGATCTGCGACGAGTTGCCGGCGGTGATCATGTAGCCGTCGACGACCGGCTTGAGCTGCGACAGCCCTTCGAGCGTGCTCTCACGCAGGCCCTGGTCGCGCGCCACCGTCATGGTCGAGCCGTCGGCCTGCGGCACGTCGATGGGCGCGATCTCGCGCTCGAAGCGACCCTCGTCCCATGCGACCTTCGCCTTCTGCTGTGAGCCGAGCCCCCACTCGTCGAGTTCCTGGCGCGTCAGGCCACGCATCTCGGCGATGCGTTGTGCGGCGCCGAACTGGCCGTGGGGCGGGTCGTCGTAGGGCCACGGCTCGGTCTTGTAGTGCCCAGGCCCGTTGATGACGTTCGAGCCGAGCGGCACATGACTCATCTGCTCGACCCCGCAGGCGATGCCGGCGTCCATCCCACCGGCGGCGATGAGCCCGGCCACGAGGTGGTTGGCCTGCTGCGCCGAACCGCACTGCGAGTCCACCGTCGTGCACGCGGTGGTGTACGGGAGGATGTCGTTCCCGGCGGACAGCCACGCGTTCCGGGTGACGTTGCTTCCCTGCTCGCCCGCCTGGGTCACGCAGCCGCCGACGACCTCCTCGACCGTGCCGGCGTCGACCCCCGCCCGGTCGATGACCTGGACCAGGGCGTGACGGAGGACCTCGGTGGCCTTGAGCTCGGACAGCCAGCCGTTGCGCTTGCCGATCGGCGTGCGGACGGCTTCGACGATGACGGGCGTGCCCATGGGTTCCTCCCCGCGGAGCGAGCGGCCGTCCAATAATAGAATCTGTTCTAATGCCGGGTCCGCTCGAGGGGTTGCGAGCAGTGGAAATGGTCGGGCTCGGTCCCGGGCCGTTCTGCGGGATGCTCCTCGCCGACATGGGCGCCGAGGTGCTGCGCGTCGACCGGGTCGACGCTGCCCGGGCGATCGACCGCTCGAAGCCGGCGACCAGCGCCATGGACCGCGGCAAACAGGCCGTCGCCGTCGACCTGAAGCAGGCCGACGGCGTCGAGGCGCTGCTGCGACTGATCGAGTCGGCCGACGCCTTCTTCGAGGTGTTCCGTCCAGGGGTGGCGGAACGGCTCGGCATCGGGCCCGACGTCGCGCTCGCCCGCAACCCGCGGCTCGTCTACGGGCGGCTGACGGGCTGGGGTCAGGACGGGCCGTACGCGCAGGCCGCCGGCCACGACATCGACTACATCGCGCTGGCCGGCGCGCTCGAGCCGCTGGGCCGCGCTGGGGAGAAGCCGACGCCGCCGATCAACGTGCTCGGCGACTTCGCCGGCGGCGGGATGCTGCTCGCGTTCGGCATCGCGTGCGCGCTGTTCGAGCGGGGACGCACCGGCAATGGGCAGGTGGTCGACGCTGCGATGGTCGACGGCGCCGCGCTCATGCTGACACCGTTCTACGGGGCGCGGGCGAGCGGCTTCTGGGGCGAGCGGGGCACGAACCACCTCGACACCGGAGCGCCGTTCTACGAGGTGTACGAGACCGCCGACGACAAGTTCGTTGCGGTAGGGACGGTGGAGCCGAAGTTCTACGCCGAGCTGATGGAGCGGCTCGGCGTCGACACCGACCTCGACGCCCAGTACGACAAGACGCGCTGGCCCGACGAGAAGAAGAAGCTCGCCGAGGTGTTCCGGATGAAGACGCGCGACGAGTGGTGCGCGCTGCTCGAAGGGACCGACTCGTGCTTCGCGCCCGTTCTCACACCGCTCGAAGCGCCCGACCATCCGCACAACCGCGCCCGGGGCACGTTCGTCGAGCTCGCCGGCGTGCCGCAGCCCGCGCCCGCGCCCCGGTTCAGCCGCAGCCCGGCGGCGGCGCCGTCACCGGCGATGCATCCGGGCGACGACACGGACGCCGTGCTCTCGGGCTGGGGCTTTGCCGCGAACGAGATCGAGCGGTTGCGCGACAGCGGCGCCGTGCTCTAAGGAACGCACCCATGCCCATCCCCGAGCAACGCGATCTGGACAAAGCCCGCGGGGTCATCCGCGACTGGCTGGCGGGCAAGCTGCCCGACGCGCGCGACCTGATGATCTCCGAGCTCATCGGACCGGCGTTCACCGGCTTCTCGAACGAGACGTTGATCTTCGACGCGTCGTGGAAGGAGGGCGGCGAGACCCGATCGGCCGGCTTCGTGATCCGCGTGAAGCCGACCTCGCACACGATCTTCCTCGAAGCTGACTTCGATTCGCAGTACAAGGTGATCAAGGCGCTGTCGGAGCACACCGACGTGCCGCTGCCGCCGGTGCACTGGTACGAGGACGACGAATCGGTCCTCGGCGCCCCATTCTTCGTGATGGGCAAGGT
>JBKPDG010000012.1:0-2989 GCA_046727755.1 Actinomycetota bacterium | reverse complement strand
GGCATCGCCGGTGACGAGCGCGTGGTGGTAGCCGGGGCGGGTCACGAAGTCGTAGGAGAGATCGGCGCCGCCCTGGGACATGGCCGCGATGTCCTCGAGGGTGAGGTTGAGCTCCTGGAAGGTGAAGCCACCGAGCTTGCGGACCAGGCCGGCGATGAGCTGGTTGGAGGTGACCGAGAGCGGGTGCCCCTCGGACCAGGCGTGGCCGTTCGGCGGACCGACCTCGATGCCCAGGAAGCCATTGGCGTCGAGCCGCAGCATGCGTTCGCCCAGCGTGCCCAGGGAGTGGAGCGCATCCCCCATGACCAGCCGCTGCGCGGCAAAGGTGGGATCGAGCCAGTTGAAGGTCGGTTGCCCTTCCTTGAAGTAGTGGAGGTAGACCCAGCGGCGAGTCCTGCCGTCGACGCCGGCCACGAGGTCGGTGGCCGTCCAGTCCGTCTCCTTGACGTTCCGCTCGTAGAAGATGGTGCGGGGAAGCTGCCCCACGATGTAGCCGCGCGCCTTGAGCTGGTCGACCGCATCGCGCCCGAGGTTGACCGAGTCCTTGCCGGCCGGCACGGGCGGAAGCAGATTCCAGTCCTTCGGATGGATCTCGACCATGTGGTAGAGACCCGGGTAGTCCCCGTAACCGCGCTCGGCGAGGCGGAAGTCGGCCCCCTTGCCGCTGTGGCCGGGAATGATGTCGCCGATCACCACGGCGCCGTTGTCGCGCGCCTGCCGGACCATGGACGTGTACTGCTCCTCGGTGCCGAAGGTGGGGTCGATCTCGGTGCTGATGCGATCGAAATAGCCGTCGACGGTGGGGGTGTATGCGCGCCCGCGGATGCCCCCGGAGCGCTTCATGGGGCCGGTGTGCACCCCGGTGATGCCGATGTCACGGAAGACGCTCCAGAGCTCCGGGTCCCCCAGGCTGCGGAGCACCGACTCGCCCGGCCGCGTGATGTGGGAGGCCGGGTAGGCAGTGAACCACACCGAGGCCACCGCCGAGGCGGCGCGCGGCTGAGGATGAGCGTAGGGGTGCTGCCAGAGGAAGCCCTGACCCGAGTAACGCCTTGCCGTCAGCGTTGCCTGGTGCAGCATCGAGCGCTCTACCAGCCAGCGGATATAGGCGTCGCCGGTGACGGCCTCCGGATCCGCGGCCGCGGGCGGAGCCGGCGCGACGACGCCGGCCGAGGCGGGCCCGAGAGGCCTGACGGTGGGTCCGGGCTGGCAGGCCAGCCCGAGTCCCCCGAGGAGGGCGGCCAGGATCAGAAGGACGAGACGGGACCACGTGGTCATCGTGCCGGTGACCGTCATCGTCTGGCACGAAACCAGAACCCGTCCTGACGGTCAAGCGCGGGGTGGTCGGCGCGGGCCCTCGCCTCGCGCCATGATGTTCTCAGGATCCGTCGGCACGAACAGCGCCCGGGCGCGCTCCGGTCAGTGCGGATGATGGTGGTGGGTGTCCGGGTAGTGCGGGTGCCGGTGTCGCAAGGGCGCGTGCTCATGGCGATGCGAGTGCGGCTCCCCCGAGGGCTCGTTCCGGTCGTGCGCGTGCGCGTGGTGCTCCTCGTGGGCGTGGATGTGCTCGTGGTCCAGCCCGGCATGTTCGTGCTCGTGGTCGTGGTGCTCCGTCAGATGTAGCCAAACGCCGACGGCCATCAGGAGCGCGGCGATCACGAGCTGGGGCGACAGGTCCTGACGGAAGAGCACGACGGACAGCACTGCGCCGAAGAACGGGGCCAGAGAGAAATACGCGCCGGTCCGGGCCGCGCCGAGGTCGCGGAGCGCGCGCACGAAGAACACGAGGCTGACACCATAGCCAAGGAAGCCGACCAGACCGGCGCCGAGCGCGCTCCCCGCCGACGGCAGCGAGGAACCGCTGGACAGCGCGATCGCCACGTTGGCGACGCCGGCCACGCATCCTTTGGGCCAGGCGACCTGGACGGGATCGGTGAGCGAGACCTTGCGCGTCAGGTTGTTGTCGATGGCCCACGCGAGGCACGCCCCGGTGATGGCGAGGATGGCCGTCACGCTGCCGGCGGCTGACCCACCTGGCCAGGACAGCACGACCGCTCCCAGCGCGATGGAGCCGAAGCCAGCGGCGATTCGGCGGTCGAAGTTCTCGCCGACGACGAACCAGGCGAGGACAGCGGTGAAGATTGCCTCCAGGTTCAGGAGGAGAGCCGCGGCCGCGGCGGACGTGCCGGCGAGCCCGTACATGAGGAGACCCGGGGCGAGCACCCCGCCGAAGAGGATCGCGAGCGCGAGCCAGATCCACTGCGTGCCGTGCACCTTTGCCTCGCGGCGGTGGGCGGGCCCCGCCAGCCGCCGCGCGCCGTCCACCAGAAGCAGGCCAGCGCCGGAACCGAGGTAGAGGATGCCGGCCAGGAGCCACGGCTCCATGTCCCGCAGGAGGAGCTTGGCGAGAGGCGTGCTCGCCCCGAAGAGCAGCGCCGAGACGAGCGCGAGGATCGGGCCGGGGGCGGCTCTCATGCCTCAACCCTTTCACGGTCATCGTACTCGGAACGGCGAGGGGTCGACCTCGTTCCGGACTCTCCTACCGGCGTTTACGCGACTCGCGGCCACGCCGCTTCGACCACCACGCGTGGCCGCAGATCCGGCAGTGGAGCTCGCGCCGGCCGCTCCGCTGCCTCCGTCCCGTCGGGACAACGTCAAACTCGAAGCCCACGCTGACGCTCAAGTCGCGTGCGCAGCGCGGGCACTGCAGGCGGTCACGCGCGGTCACCTGGGGATTCTCCTGGTCCATCGTCGAATGGTTGTGCTCATCAGCGCCTCCGCATGATCGGCCCGAGCTCCTGGTTCCCGGGCATGGCCGCCCGAGCGGGTTGGAGTGGCGCCCGTTTTTCGTTTGACACCGTGACGGGGGTGGTGTACGCCGTCACGGCACACCGCTGTGGGCCGGGGGGGCGAGCCGGGGAGGGTGTCCCGGGGCGTCGTGCCCAGGCCGCCCTCCGGGCCAGCCGCCTCGACTCGAGCCACGCAGAAG
>JBKPDG010000011.1:0-12299 GCA_046727755.1 Actinomycetota bacterium | reverse complement strand
CCCCCCCATTTACAAGCAGAAGCCGCCATACGAGATTTGGCCAGGTGTCTCGTGGGCTCGGAGATGTGTATAAGAGACAGGCGGAGCTCGCCGAGACCGACCGCCTGCGTCGGGACCTGGTCGCGAACGTGTCGCACGAGCTGCGGACGCCGATCACCGCGCTGCAGGCCGTCCTCGAGAACCTAGTCGACGGCGTCGAGTCACCCGACCCGCAGACGTTCCGCACGATGCTGGCCCAGGTCGAGCGGCTCGGCCGGCTCGTCACCCAGCTGCTCGACCTGTCACGGCTGGAGTCGGGCGCGGTGCCGCTCGACCGCAGCGAGTTCGACGTGAAGCCGGTGCTCGAGCACGCCGTGCGCGAGCAGCAGCTCCACGCGCCCGGCGTCGACGTCGCCGTCGTCATCGAGACGCCCGGGCTCACCGCCGACGGCGATCCCGAGCGCGTGCACCAGGTGGTCGCGAACCTGCTCGAGAACGCGGTGCGTTACACGCCGACGGGAGGCCGGGTCGAGGTCCGCGCCCGGCGCGGCGGCAACGGAAGAGACACCGGCCACGGCGGGGCGAGCAGTTCCGCCGTCACGATCGAGGTGTGCGACGAAGGTCCCGGCATTGCCGACGTGGAGCAAGCCCGGGTGTTCGAGCGCTTCTACCGAGCCGACACGGCGCGAGCGTCGAGCGACGGTGGCGCCGGGCTCGGGCTGGCGATCGCGCAATGGATCGTCGACCTCCACGGCGGCGACATCCATCCCGAGCGTCGCGAGCCGCACGGCTGCCGCATGGTCGTGACGCTGCCCGGAGCGGCGGCGCAACCCGAGCGAGTCCCGAGCTGAGGAGCACAGCAATGAAGCTGTCCACGATCGACGAGGCGCTGCGGCGGATTCGCCGAGGGGAGATGGTGCTCGTCGTCGACGACGAAGACCGCGAGAACGAGGGTGACCTCACGATGGCCGCCAACTGGGTGACGGGCGAGGCCGTCAACTTCATGCTGCGGTGGGCCCGCGGGCTCGTCTGCATGCCGTGCGACTCCGCCCGTCTCGACGAGCTCGCGATCGAGCCGATGATCCCGGCCGGCCGGGCGACCTGCGACACCGCCTTCTGCGTGTCGATTGACCACGCCAGTGCCGGCAGCGGCATCGGCGTCGAGGACCGGGCCATGACCATTCGCAAGGTCCTCGACTCGGGAACCCGCTCCGGCGACTTCGTGCGGCCCGGGCACGTGTTCCCGCTGCGCGCCCGCCCCGGTGGCGTGCTCGAGCGGCGTGGCCACACCGAGGCCGCGGTCGACCTCGCCCGCCTCGCCGGACTCCCGCCCGTGGCGGTGATCTGCGAGGTGCTCCAAGACGACGGATCGCCTGCGCGCGTCTCGTACCTCGAGCTGTTCGCCGAGGAGCACCGGGTGGCGATGGTCTCCGTCGACCAGATCGCCGAGCACCGCCGCGAGCTCGCCGCCGCCACCGAGCGCGCCAAGGCGCCGCTGCTGTTGTAACCGCGGCGCCGGTGGCCGGCCGGCCTCGGGTCCCACCCACCCACCGGCGCGGCTACATCCCGGGGTCCTCGCCCAGCTCGCGGAGCGCGGCGGCGAGAGCGGCACGCAGGCGGCGAGTCGTGTCCGGCGCGAGGTGGCCGACGAGGCCGTAACCGGCGCGGCCCTGTTCCTCGACGGTCAGCACGACGCGCAGCTCGCCGGCGCCGCACGCGTCGCAGTCGTCGGAGACGGCCACCGCCCATGACACCGGCGGCCGCTCGTCGTCGTCGGGGGGATGGTCGTCGACGGCGTCGTCGATCGATTTGCGCATCCGCCGAGCGTACGGCGGGCGGCGCTAGTTCGAGGATGCTTCTCCGCCGCCGACGACGTGGCAATCGCTGCTCGGGAAGTAGATCGTCTCGTGACCGTCTTCCCAGCGCACCCGGTAGTGCTCGCTGCCCCCCTCGCCCGGCACGACCTCGACGATCTCGCCCTGGCGGCGGGGCTGGCCGACCTGCGTGCTCTCCACGACGATCCGGTCACCGGTCTTGGCGTGCACGGCGGCACCTCCTTCCGAGCCTGCCCCCTTCTCTCCTCAATAGTCCTACCCCGCGCCGTGATCAATGCACGAGCGACAGCGTGAGACCGGCCTGTCCCAGGTGGTACGTCACCATGATCACGACTGGCGCGCCGCGCCTCGGGCCGACGAAACGGGTCTCGGCGATCAGCGCGTCGGACCCCATGAAGAGGACCGCGCCCACGCCGGCCACCACGTTGCCCGAGGCCAGGGCGCAGGTGACCATGGCCGCGATCACCGCCATGTACGCGAGGAGCGGACCGACGAGCTCGTGGCGGCCTGCGGCTCGCGCCGCGCGCAGGAACCGAGCGCCGAGGAGTCCCGCCACGGCGACGACGGGAATCGCCGCGGCGAGCAGCGCCCCGGCTGAGCCCCCATGCAGGGTGAGTCCGACCACGTACGCCACGTGCGCAAGGAGAAAGGACGCCAGGCCGGCGACGAACCGATCGGACGGGAGCATGAGGAAGACGTCGCCTGCCAGCGACAACGCAAGCGCCACGACGAACCAGGTGCGCACGTCACCGTGGGTCGGATCGAGGGTCAGCGCCACCCCGATCAGCGCGATCAGGACGCCCGGCTTGCACACGTACTCGAGGCGCTTGTGCGTCCGTGCGACGGCCAACCAGTCCCCGACCGCCAGCAGCGCCGCCACGACCAGCAGCGTCCACGCCCCCGCCGTCACGGCGTCTGTCTAGCCGGTCGCGACGATCGGAGAAGCACCTCTACGCTGTGGCCACGATGCTGACGGATGCGGAGCTCGTGGCGTCGGCGCGGTCGGGTGATCGAGGGGCCCTCTCGGAGATCTACGACGGCTACGCCGATCGCCTCTACGACCTGTGCACATCGGTGCTGCGCGATCCCGAAGCCGCGTTCGACGCGATGGTGGACACGTTCGTGCTCGCGGCGCTTGAGCTGTACCGGCTGCGGCGACCCGAGAAGCTCGAACCATGGCTGTTCGCGCTGGCGCGCCAGCAGCTGCTCGGGCGCGAGATCCCGATGGGCGTCGACGAGCACGCCGAGTTCGACGGTGCGACGGGCGAGGCGGCGTCCGATGGCGCCGCCGCCATCGTCTGGGAAGCGACGTCGTGGTATCCGGGCAAGGACCGGATCCTGCTCGACCTGCACACTCGCCAGCCGCTCGACAACCAGGCGCTGGCCGACACACTGGGCGTCTCGCCCCCGCACGCGGCTGCACTCGTCCGCGACCTCGACGAGAAGATGACGCGCGAGCTGAGCGCACTGCTGGTCGCGCGCCTCGCCCGCCCGGGTTGCGAGCACATGAAGAAGCTGATCGCCGGCGAGGACGAAGCCCACCCGGACAAATGGCTTCACCAGGTCGCGCGGCACGTCGGCGTGTGCCAGACGTGCTCACTCTGGCGGGAGGACCAGCCGACACCGCTGCAGCTCGTCGCCGAGGTGCCGGCGGAGCCGGCGCCGCCCGAGATCCGCGACGAGGTGCTGGACCGAGTCGACCTGCTGTGGTCGGTGCTCGGCCCGCCCGAGTGGACGGCGGCCGTGCTGGGGCAGACTCCGCCGGCGGTCGCGGTGGCGGCGAACCCGCCCGCGGCGAGGACGGAAGCCCCCGCTGCGCCCGCCGACGCCACACCGCCTCCGAGCAGCACCGCGGATGCGCCGAGCGACGCCACCGACGAGCCCACCGAGCCGATCGAGTCGCCTGCGGCGGCCGAGGGCGGCGAGGGCGCCGAGCAGGAGTACGACGCGTACGACGAGGTCGAGAGCCTCGTGCCCCCGCCCCCGCGGCTCCGGCGCAGCGGGTTCCCCCGCTCGATGTACCCGCACCGGCGCCGCATCGTCCGCGCCGCCGTCATCGTGATCGCAGGACTGTTCGTCGCCGGCGTCGCCGCCAACTTCCGCGGCTTCGGACGGAACACGCGCTCGTTCGCCACCGAAGCGAAGGCATCCGCCGCACGCGAGGCGCCGCCGCCCACGACCGCTCCACCGACGTCGGCGCCGCCGGTCACCACGGTTCCGCCCGGCCCCGACACCCGGCCGCCGTTCGTGTACAACCTTGCGACCGTCTTCGGATGCATCGGCCCGAGGCAGACGACGAGCTCGGCGCTGGCCAGCGTCGTCGATCCCGGCAACAACCTGGCCGGCGTGGAGCTCGTCTTCACGGACGCCGGCGGCACGGAGACGCGGCGCAGGATGACACCGAGCGGTGGCGCGTACGAGGCGCCCATCGGCCCGTACACGGCCGACGGCACGATCAACTGGCGCGTCGAGGCGTCCGACGAGGCGGGGAACGCCGCGAGCGGCGATGGCCCGGCGGTGGCTGCCTCCGCGACCTGCTGACGGTCAGGGGGCAAGTCGCTCGCGCACCCATCCGTCGTCCACGAGTCGATACCGGACGCGGTCGTGCAACCGGTTCGGTCGTCCCTCCCACAGCTCGATCTCGACGGGAGTGACGACGTAGCCGCCCCAGAGCTCGGGCAGCGGCGGGTCGTCACCGAAGCGGACGGCGGCCTCCTCGTACGCCGTTTCGAGCTCGGCCCGGTCGCCGACGACCTCGCTCTGGGGTGACACCAGCGCGCTGAGCCGGCTCCCCAGCGGGCGGTTACGCCAGTACGCCAGTGACTCCTCGCGCGACAGCCGCGTCACGGTTCCGGTCGCTCGCACCTGCCGTTCGACTTCGCGCCAGTGGAACACGATCGCGGCGCGCGGGTTCTCGTCGAGGTCGTGCGCCTTGGGACTGCGGTAGTTCGTGTAGAACGCGAAGCCGCGCTCGTCGAAGCCTCGCAGCGACACGGTCCGGGCCGACGGCAAGCCGGCCACGCTCGCGGTGGCGAGCGTCATGGCGTCGGGCTCGCGGACGCCGTCGGCGACGGCCTCGTCGAACCACGCCCGGAACTGGACCATCGGGTCGGGATGAAGGTTGCGCTCGTCCACTGCGACTCCCGCGCGATGCTGTGCCCCTCGGAACAGGGAGGGAACGATGAGCTTTCACCATGTCGCGGTGGCGACCCGCGACCTTGCCGCGACCCATGCTTTCTACACGGAGGCCATGGGCTTCGACCTGGTGAAGGTCGAGGCGGCCGCCACCGACGGCGGCGGCTGGGCCCGGCACGCGTTCTACGACACGCACGGCCAGGGGCTCATCGCGTTCTGGGACATCCACGACGACGGGAACGTTCCTGCCGACTTCGAGACGTCGCTCTCCGCCGGGCTGGGGCTTCCGATCTGGACCAACCACCTCGCCTTCGACGCCGGCGACCTGGCCGGGATCGAGGCACGCAAGCGGCGGTGGCTCGACGCCGGTCACGACGTTGCCGAGATCGATCACGGCTGGTGCACGTCCATCTACGCGATCGATCCCAACGGGACCCTCGTGGAATGGTGCGCGACGACGGAGGCGTTCACGGACGCCGACCGTGAGGAGGCCCAGCGGATGCTGACAGAGGAGCGCCCGCTGGTCAATGACGCGCCGGCGCCGACGTTCCACGAGGCCAAGAAGACCGCCGTCACCACGTAGGCGTCACGCATGGCGCGCCCGGCACGCGTGGGGCGGTACGACAACCCGTACGCGGTCGCGGAGTGGAATCGCCCGCCGCCTGCGGGGACGGCCTGCGAGCCACTCGTCCTGGAGACGGCCGACCGGGCGGTCGCAGGTGGATGGCTGTACGCACTCGGCGGCGAGACCACCGCAGTGCTGCTCGTGCACCCGCGAGCGAACTTCTCGCACCACTACGCCGTGCCCGGGTTGGTCGAGGCCGGGTACGCGGTCCTCTGCCTCAACACCCGCTGGCTGAACAACGACTCGACGCTGTTGCACGAGGTCGTGCTCCTCGACGTGGCCACGGGCGTCGCCGCGCTGCGGGAGCGGTACGACCGCGTCGTGTTGTGCGGCAACTCGGGCGGCGGCTCCCTCCTCACGTTCTACGTGCAGCAGTCGAGTGCGACGGGAGCACGCCTGCAGGACACAGCCGCCGGCGACCCCTTCGACCTGAACCGCTTCGACCTGCCGGCCGCCGACGCCATGGTGTACCTCGCCGCCCACGTTGGCGAGGGCTACTACCTGCTGCACGCCATCGACGCGTCGGTGACCGATGAGCACGACCCGGTCTCGTGCGATCCGGCGCTCGATCTGTACGACCCCGAGAACGGGTTCGTCGAGCCGCCCGGCGAGACGCACTACGAGCCCGAGTTCGTGAGGCGGTACCGGGCCGGACAGCGTGCCCGCGCCGAGCGCATCGACGCCCTGGCGCGCGAGCGAGTCGGCCGGCGCCGGGCGGCCCGCGCCCGGTGGGCCGAGAACCCGTCGGCCGCCGATCGCCGGCGCGCGATCGCGACCCAGTTCCTCACCGTGTACCGCACCGACGCCGACCCTCGGTTCGTGGACCTGTCGCTCGACCCGTCCCGTCGGACGGTCGGCTCGTTGTGGGGCCATCGCCGCGCCGCGCGTCGACCGCGTCACTGTCGACGCCGACCACTACGGGTTCACCGAGTCGGGCACGACCACCGGCCGCGACGACGCCGTCGCCGCCATCGCCGACTGGATCCGCGCGACGGGTTGACTAGACCTTCGCGTCCTCGGCGGAGGGGAACCGAAACATCTCGAACAGGCGCCCCGCCTCGGCTCGTTTGCCGTCCACCCAGAGGAGGCCCGCGGCGATCGCCGCGTCGACCTCACGCGCCCCCGCGAGCAGCTCGCGCATCACCTCGGCGGATGCGTCGACCACAACGTCCGGCTCCTCCGACGACACCGGCGCCGGGACGCACGCCTGCCCGTCCTTCACCGCGATCCGGAGTGGCTTCCCCTCGACCCGCACCTCGTACAGGCGCTGCGGACCGCGCGCCTTCTCGGGGCGAAAGGAGCCGCGCAAGGCGAGCGCCAGCGCGTCCACGCTGATGAAGTCGCCCTCTTCGGGCGCGCCCATCGCCCTGGCGCCCCAGAACCCGAGGCGCAGCAACGGCTCCTCCAGCTCGAGGCCGTACTCGGTGAGCGCGTAGTCGACGCCCCCTCCTGGGTGCGCTCGGACGCGCCGCTCGACAATCCCCGCCTCTTCCAGCTCGCGGAGCCGGGAGGTCAGGACGTTGGTGGGGATCCCATGCAGGCCTTCCTGCAGCTCGCCGAAGCGCTTCGGCCCTGCGAGGAGGTCACGCACGACGAGCGCAGCCCAGCGTCCGCCGATGAGGTCCAGCGCCCGGGCCAGGCCGCAGTACTGCCCGTAGCCACGATTCACAGCTTCAGTATCCCCCTTGCCCTTGACTTTCACAAGCTTACTTGCTAAAAGCAAGCTCAGTGGTTTCTAGCAACTAGCCCGATCGAGGGAGGCGACGTGGTCACCACCGCCCGTGCCGGCGCCAAGAAACTGATCCTGGCGCTGACCTGTGCCGCACAGTTCATGGTCGTCCTCGACGTCGCCATCGTGAACGTGGCCTTGCCCTCGATCCAGCAGGACCTCGGAGTCAGCCAGAGCACCCTGCAGTGGGTCGTCATCGCCTACGGCCTCACGCTCGGCGGGTTCCTCCTCTTCGGCGGGCGTCTCGCCGACCTGCTGGGGAGGCGGCGCATCCTGCTCACCGGGCTGATCATCTTCACGGGCGCCTCGTTCCTCGCGGGCGTCTCGCAATCGGCCGGGCTGCTGATCGTGATGCGCGGTCTGCAGGGCTTCGGCGCCGCCCTCGTGGCCCCGGCCGCCCTCTCCATCCTTGCGGTCACGTTCTCCGAAGGTCAGGAGCGGAACCGCGCCCTCGGGATCTTCGGCGCCGTGGGCGGCACCTCGGCGTCGGTCGGCGTGATCGCCAGTGGGCTGCTGACCGACGGCCCGGGCTGGCGATGGGTCTTCTTCATCAACGTCCCTGTCGGCATCCTGCTCATCGGGCTCGCCACGGTGTTCCTCGTGGCCGACCGCGAGCGGGGCGTCGGACGATTCGACGTCGCCGGTGCGACCACGGTCACCGGTGGGCTGCTGCTGCTCGTGTACGCGCTGAACCGCGGCGCCGACTACGGCTGGGCTTCCGCATCGACGCTGCTGCTGTTCGGTGCAGCGGCGGTGATGCTCGTCGCGTTCGTACGGATCGAGGCCCGTTCCCGCCATCCACTCGTGCCCGCCGCCGCCCTGCGGAATCGCACGCTGGTTGCCGCCAACCTGTCGGCGTTCTTCACCTTCAGCGCCTTCTTCTCGTTCATCTTCCTGGGATCATTGTTGATGCAGCAGGTCCTCGGGTACTCGGCGACGCAGACCGGCGTGTCCTGGCTCGCGACGTCGGTCACCGCATTCATCGCGTCCGCGCTCGCGGGCGCCCGGCTCGTCGGTCGCTTCGGAGTTCGCCGTCTCCTCGTTGCCGGGCTCTCCCTGCTCGCGATCGGCGTGCTCTGGTTGACGCGGGTGCCGGCCGACGCCAACTACGCCACGGACCTGCTCCCGGCGCTCCTGCTCGCCGGGGTGGCGATCGGGCTGTGCGCTCCCTCGGCGCAGATCGGGGCGCTGTCCGGCGTCTCGGATTCGGCAACCGGCTTGGCCGCGGGGCTGGTCGAGACCATGCGAGAGGTCGGCGGCGCGGCCGGTGTCGCGGCAGTCTCGACCGTGCTCGTCTCCCAAGCCGGCATCGACGGATTCCACGCCGCATTCCTCGTCATCTGCATCGCCGGCGCGCTGGGAGCGCTCACCGCCGCCGTCGCCTTCGAGCGTCGGGCGCGGCGGTCAGAAGAGCCCGTAGTCCGGACTGACGGTCGTGGCGGAGCAGAGGAGCTCGTGCCCGTACCGGTCCCGGTCGATGACGGTCCGCACGCGGTGCGTCGCCAGTAGCCCCCGACCGGCGGCGTCAGGGCTTCGAGCCGCTGGTGATGAAGAAGGTGACGGCGTAGAGGAACTCGCCGCCCGCGACCGCACCGTCGATGTCGGCCTCCCACCGGGCGACCTCGTCGTCGGTGAGCAGTCCTTCGGCGTGCATCAGCCGGGGCCACGTCGTGAAGCCGAAGGCGTCGCGCGGGTCGGTGAGGACGAGCGTCGCCGCCTCGCACTCGACGTCGAGGAGCCCCGCCCGCCGGAACAGGCGCGGCAGCTGCCGGCCGATGGTGCCGTTGCACAGGTTGCGGTCCCGCCGGAAGTCCTTGACCTTCCGGAGCAGCTCAGGATCGGCGACGTCGGCGATCAGCGTCTCCTGATCGGGATCGATGGCGACGATACGCCCGCCCGAGCGAGTGACCCGTGAGATCTCGTCGACGGCGTCCTCGGGGCCGGCGACGTGCTGGAGCACACGATCGATGCGGGCGCCGTCGAAAGCGCCGTCCTCGTAGGGCAACGCGCGGGCGTCGGCTTGCAGGTAGGACCCACCGCGGGTACGGGCGGACTTGAGCATGACCGCCGACGCGTCGACGCCGATCGCGACCCCGTCCGGCCCCACCGTCGCCGCCAGCGCCCGGGTGTCGTGGCCGGTCCCGCAGCCGACATCGAGCAACCTCGCCCCCGGCTTGACCTGCAGCAGGTCGACTGTCCGCTCCTTGTAGGCGCGAATGAACGGCCAGTCGCACATCGTGTCCATCCACTCGGCTGCCCCCACGGGGTCGGCCGAGTGATCGACATCCGAGTAAGTACCGGTGAGATGCACCATTTGCGTCAACGTAACCCAGGGAAAGAAGGGTGCTGAGCGTTCAGCCGGTCCGGGCTGCGGAAGGCCGGAGGATCATACGCAACAGCCGGGCCCGGTTGTAGCGCTGGATTGCCACACAAGGGACGTTGGCGACGATTCCGTACCCGACCATCGCCAGCCCCAGCCACCACGGGTTCCACAGGAAGAACCAGGGGGATGCGGCGAGGATCAACCAGTGCGTGAGCTCCGCCCGCCGCGTCTCGACGGCGAAGCGCTGTAAACCTTCGCGATCATGGTCGGGCAGGCGCCGTTTCGAGGTACCGCCCCGGAACAGGTCGCCGGCCTCGGGCAGACGGTCCTTCCACCGCTTGATGCGCAACCACCTCTCGTAGAAGCGCCCGTTCGCCTCGAACCGGCGGATCCGGAGCAGCCAGCCGTCGCGCGACAGGCGCGACGGCGGGATGCGGTGCGCGAGGTAGCCGCACAACGCGCTCCATGACGCCCACACACCGGCGTCGATCAGCACGATGATCACGTTGCGGCGGGTGAAGACACTCATCGCCGCACCGGGACGGCCCGCCCCTTCCAGCGGACCTGGCCACGCGCCGTCAGCACGATCGACCGGAAGAAGATGACGAACCACGCCGCCAGCGGTATCGGGAACAGCACGGCCGCCCACGAGTAGTTGCCGAGGGGCCGGAGCTGCACTACCAGTTGTGCCACGAACGCGGCGAACCCGATCCACAGCACGACGCCGGGACCCGACCAGCCGCCGACAAACGCGATCGCCTCGCGGATCGGCGCTTGCGCGGCCGTGCCCACGCCGACCACCCATGCGAACACGAGCAGGAACCGCACGAACGGCGTGGAGCCGGCGCCGGACGCGAAGTTCTTGCTCCAGCCTTCGACGAGGTCGCGGAGACCGCCACCGTAGAGGCGAAAGCGGATCGCGCCGCGCCCGCCGGCGACGCGCACGGTGCGTCCCGCCCGTCGGAACTGCTGCGCGAGCGCCACATCGTCGACGACTGCGCTCCGGATCGATTCGTGCCCGCCGACGGCGTCGTAGTCCCGGCGGTCACACGCGAGGCACGGCCCGTACGCGCCCGTGACCGGAGCCGAACGACGCGCCGATGCCGCACCGACGCCCATGAGCGAGATCACGCTGAAGAACGCCGAGAGACGTTCGTACTGTCGCCGCATGCGGTGGTACGGCATCACCGAGAGCAATCCCCGGCCGTGATCGAGCGCGTCGAGGACGCGCCCGAGGAGCTCGGCTTCCGGCTCCGTGTCGGCGTCGAGGAACACGAGCACGTCGCCGGTCGCGCGCTGCGCGCCGGTCCAGCACGCCCACGTCTTGCCGGTCCAACCGTCGGGAAGGGGCGGCGCGGGGACGACCTCGGCGCCGCCGGCGGTGGCGACGGCGACGGTGTCGTCGTCCGAATGGTCGTCGACGACGAGGAGCTCGTCTGCGGGTCGGGCCTGTTCTGACAGCGCGACGAGCAGACCGGGGAGGCGCGCCGCCTCGTTCCGGGTCGGGATGACGACCGACACCCGCCGGCCGGGGGCGGCGCTCGAGGTCGCCGGGAGACGCGGCACGCGCCAGCACAGCAGCCAACCGATGATCCACGTCACGGCGAGGAGCACAGCCTCGAACGAGAGTCTCACGCCAGTAGTTCTACGCCGCCCGCCGTCCGGGATGTTGGGGGTAGCGTGCGGACGGATGGACTTCGAGTTCAGCGCCCGGTCGCTCGAGCTCCAGAAGCAGCTCCGCGACTTCATCGAGAGCCACGTCGTCCCGGCCGAGCCGGTGTACCAGCGGCAGGTGGAGGAATCGGGAAACCCGCACTTCCACCCGCCCGTCATGGAGGAGCTGAAGGCGGAGGCGCGCCAACGGGGCCTGTGGAACCTCTTCCTCCCCAACTCGAAGTGGGGCGCCGGACTCTCGAACCTCGACTACGCGCCGCTGTGCGAGCTAATGGGCCGCAATCTGCTCGCGGCCGAGGCGACGAACTGCGCCGCCCCCGACACGGGAAACATGGAGATCCTGTCCGAGTTCGGCACCGCCGAGCAGCAGGAGCAATGGCTGCTTCCACTGCTGAACGGCGAGATCCGGTCGTGCTTCGCGATGACGGAGCCGTGGGTCGCAAGCTCCGACGCCACGAACATCCAGAGCCGCATCGAGCGCGACGGCGACCACTACGTGGTCAACGCGCACAAATGGTGGACGAGCGGCGCCGCGTCCGACCGCTGCAAGGTCGCGATCCTCCTCGGCGTGTCGAATCCCGACGCCGACCCGTACCACCGCCAGTCGATGATCCTGGTGCCGATGGACGCGCCCGGGGTCCGGGTCGTCCGCACGCTGCCTGTGTTCGGGCACGACGCCGGGGGCGGACACTGCGAGACGCTGTACGAGAACGTGCGGCTCCCCACCTCGAACCTGCTCGGCGAGGAGGGCGGCGGGTTCGCGATCGCGCAGGCGCGGCTGGGCCCCGGGCGAATCCACCACTGCATGCGCGCCATCGGCCTGGCCGAGAAAGCGCTCGAGCTCATGTGCGAGCGAGCGTGGGTGCGCACGCCGTTCGGGAAGCCGCTCGCCGAGCAGGGCGTCGTCCAGGACCGCATCGCGGAGTCGCGCATCGAGATCGAGCAGGCCCGCCTTCTCGTCCTCAAGGCGGCATGGCTGATGGACACGGTGGGCAACAA
>JBKPDG010000010.1:0-15120 GCA_046727755.1 Actinomycetota bacterium | reverse complement strand
GCCCGGGCCGACGTGACGTATCTCGAGGGCTACCTCTGGGACCAGCCGCCCGCGAAGGACGCCATCCGCAAGGCCGCTGCCGCGGCGCGAGGCGCGGGGAGACAGGTGGCCTTCACACTGTCGGACCCCTTCTGCGTCGATCGTCACCGAGACGAGTTCAGGGCTCTCGTCGCCGACGAGATCGACGTGTTGTTCGGCAACGAGGCGGAGCTCTGCTCGTTGTACGAGGTCGACGACTTCGACACCGCGCTCCAGGAGGTGCGCCGCCATTGCCGGGTGGGTGCGCTGACGCGCAGCGAAAAGGGCTCCGTGGTGATCGCAGGCGACGAGGCGCACGTAATCGACGCCGAGCCCGTGGACCGCCTGGTCGACACGACGGGTGCCGGCGACCAGTACGCGGCCGGCTTCCTGTACGGCCTGACCCACGGCCACGACCTCGCGACCTGCGGTCGCCTGGGCTCGATGGCCGCCGCCGAGGTGATCTCGCACTTCGGGGCGCGCCCGGCGGTGTCGCTGGCGAAGCTCGCCGAAAGGATCGTCCGCTAGGCGCGTCGAGCGCCGTACGCTCGCGAAGCGTGGCCCGGCGATCGAACGACCGTCCCCGCTACCGCACCGGCGACCGCGAGCTCGACGCCGCGATCGCGGCGCTCGTCGAGCAGGCCGGCGCGGAGAACGCCGACCTCATCTTCGAGCTGATCGTCTCCTCTGTGCGCCTGGCGCGCGACCGTGCCGACCGTGGCGACCTGAAGATCGCCAACGCCGCCCTCAAGGAGATGCGTCACGCCTTCCACGTGTTCGCGCCGTACCGCAGCGAGCGGAAGCTCGCCATCTTCGGGTCGGCGCGCACGGAGTCCGATTCTCCGCTCTACGACCAGGCCCGGCGGCTCGCCACCGCGATGGCCGCCCACGACTGGATGATCATCACCGGCGCAGGTCCGGGGATCATGGAGGCCGGTCTCGAGGGCGCCGGACCTGACAACGCGTTCGGTGTGAGCATCCGGCTCCCGTTCGAGGCGGCAACGAGCCAGTTCATCGCCGAGGGCGACGCGAAGCTCGTCAACTTCCGGTACTTCTTCACCCGCAAGCTCGAGTTCATCAAGGAGGCGCACGGCTTCGCGATGCTCCCGGGCGGGTTCGGCACCATGGACGAGACCTTCGAGCTCCTCACGCTCGTGCAGACAGGGAAGTCGCAGCCGGCGCCGATCGTCCTGCTCGACATGCCGGGCGGAACCTTCTGGAGCGGTTGGCGCGGGTTCGTCGAGCGCGAGCTGGTCACCGGCGGTTACATCGACAAGCGCGACCTGGACCTCGTGGTGATCACCGACGACGTCGAGCGCGCCGTCGACGAGGTCACCGGCTTCTACGCCAACTATCACTCCCAGCGCTACGTCGACGGCCGCTTGGTGATCCGCCTCCGGCACGCCCCGGACGATGTCGCGCTCGACGCGCTCAACGAGGAGTTCGCCGACATCGTCGTGCGCGGCCGTATCGAGCGCATCGA
Source organism: Actinomycetota bacterium (assembly GCA_046727755.1). GTDB lineage: Bacteria > Actinomycetota > Acidimicrobiia > IMCC26256 > JACDBD01 > JALZAA01. The sequence continues at coordinate 13,619 of JBKPDG010000010.1, read as the reverse complement.
CGCGACGCCGGCGGAGCAGGCCGACGACGACCACCTCGGCCTGGAACGCATCGCGTTCCGGTTCGACCGCTACGGGTTTGCCCGGCTGCGGGCTTTGATCGACCGGCTGAACGGACGCGAGCCGGCTCGATGAGCGACGAGAGGCCGGACGCGCGCGGCGCGTTCGAAGCCGGGCTCGCCAACGAGTATTTCGCGCTGTCCGGGCTGCGGGCATCGAGCATCGGAGAAGCGGGTACTCGTGCGACGTTGTTCTTCACGACCTTGACCGGGACGGTCCTCGCCCTCGGCTTCCTCGCCGGCGCGACCGACGCCGTCGTGCCCGTGGCGTACGCGGCGTTGCCCATCGTGATCCTCCTCGGGCTGCTCAGCTTCTTGCGCCTCGTCGAGATCAGCGTCGAGGACGTTGGTGCGCTCCGGGCCATCAACCGGATTCGTGCGTACTACGGCAGTCTCGTGCCGGAGGGACCCGACTACTTCCCCGCGCCGGGCAAGCAGCAGGCGATCAACGAGCTGATCGACGTCGGGGCGCGGCGGGCGCCGTGGCGTGCTGCGCTCACGATCGCCGCCAGCGTCGGCGTGATGGACGCTCTGGTCGCGGGGGCGAGCCTGGCGTTCGCGCTCGCCCATGCCGGCATGCCGACGGCGCTCGCCGTCATGATCGGCGTCGTCGTTGCCCTCGTGATGATCTGGGCATTGTTCGCGCACCAGACACGGCGGTTCGGCGCCGCCCTGCGCGTCGCGGAATCGGCGTCGTCCTAGGTTTCGCCGCCGAGGGCGTGAATGGCGCGCTCGACCGCCCGCCGGGCCTGAAGCAGACTCTTCTCGTCGGCCGCCGCGCCGTCGTCGCCGTCGGCGGCCGCCTGGAGGCGGTCGTAGGCGAGGTCGCGGAGCGCCTCCTCGACGTTGCGGAGCTGATCGACGAGCTCGTCGACGCGGTCACCTCCGTCAGGCATCCAGCGCCTCCGCCAGCAGATCGGCGGGATGCCGGACGTCGAGCCCGGCGGCCGCGAGATGCATGGCGCAGCCCGGGTTCGCGGACGCGACGAGCGGGTCGGCGCCGTGGCCGGCGGCACGCCGGATCGATGCCACCTTCCGCTCGCGGATGTCGGTGGCAAGCTGGGGTTGGAGCGCGTTGTAGGCACCGCCGGCCCCGCAGCACAGCCCGTCGTCGTCGGTGTCGACCGTCGTGTACGCCGGCGCCAGCACGGAGCGCACTGCGCCCGCCGCCTGCTGCACGTGCCGGAGATGGCACGGGTCCTGCACGACCACCACCCGTCCGGTGGCGCGCACCGAGAGCGGACCCCGGGAGGCGAGCCACTCGGAGAAGTCGCGCACACGGGCCGCGAACGCCGAAGCCTCCGGGGTTCCGAGCAGGTGCCCGTAGCCCTTCATCGCCGCGCCGCATCCGGCGCTATCGACCACGACGGGGGCGTCGCCGGGCACCGACGCGATGACACGGCGGGCGAGACGCCGGGCCTCACTCAAACGTCCCGCGTGCGCGTGCAGAGCTCCGCAGCAATCGGACCCGCGGCCGGGCAGGGACGGGCGTGCGCCGGCGGCATCCATGACCCGTAGAGCCGCCTGGTGGGTGTCGCGCTGCCACGCGTCCATGACGCATCCGGGGAACAAGAAGGCGTCGGTGTCGTCGGGGGTCGTGCGCGCGCGGAGCGGCCGAGCAAGCGACCGCAGCGATATCCGCGGCACGGGGAGCCGAGCCGGCACGAGCCGTACCCGCTGCACCAGCGCCAGGAGCCACGACAGGGCGACGAGCAGCCAGTGGCGCGGGAGCACGATGCGATACCCGAGCCATTCGGCGGTGCGCCGGGGCCACGGTCGCGTCGGACGGCGGTGCTCCTGGAGCGCCGCCCGCGCGCCTTCCATCAAGTGCCCGAACGGCACCGACGACGGGCACGCCGCCTCACACCCGCGGCACTGCACGCACTCCTCCATGTAGCGCTCGAACGTGGCGTCGATCGGCGCGCCGTGCAGCTCGACGGCCTGCATGGCCGCGATCCGACCGCGCGGGGACGCGGTCTCGAGACCTGTCACCCGATACGTCGGGCAGTGCGGCAGGCACAGCCCGCAGGCCACGCACGCAACGAGCTCGTCCTCGTCGAGATCGAGCACACCGGGCGCGGTCACGCTCGTGCCGCTCATGCCGCCGCCGGCGCCGGCGCGCCGGGGAGCCGGCCGGGCGACAGTTTCCCCGTGGGGTCGAACGCGGCGCGGATCCGCTCGAGGATTGCGAGGTTCGGCGGCGGCCCGCCGTACCCGTCGACTGCCGGCGCGCCCGCCTCTCGCAGCAGCCATCCACCGTGCGCGGACGCGACCTCGCGCGCGGCGACGAGACCCTCGGGTTCGGCCGCCGCGACGTGCACCGTGCCCACTCCGACCTCGGCCAGCCACCCGACGCCGTCGATCGCGTCGAGCGCGGGCACGAGGTCGCGCAACCGGCTCGGGCGCACCGAGACCCGTCCCCGGTGCGGTCCGTCGGGCCACGCGGGTCCGGCGTCGACGCTCATCGGGTCGACGTCCGCGCCCGGATCGAGCCGGGCGGCGCTCGCTTCGGCGGCGACGTCATCCGGGTGGCCTTCGAGCAGCACACGCGTCGTCGTGCCGTCCCAGGCGATGCAGGACGGCCGGAACATCCGGCGGCGGGCTTCGAAGGGATCGGCGCTGCTCGCGAACCAACGCGTGAAGCGAGCGCGCGGCTGGCAGCGCAGCGTCACCTGTACGAGCACGCCGATCGTGCCGAGTGAGCCGACGAGCAGGCGTGGGAGGTCGAAGCCGGTGACGTTCTTCACCGTCGGCCCGCCGCCCTTGACGAGGCGGCCGTCAGCAGTCACGAACCGCACCTCGAGCAAGCGGTCGCGCAGCGGGCCGTACCGGAGCCGGCGCGGCCCGGACAGCCCGGTCGCCAGGACACCACCGACGGTCGCGGCGGGATCGCGCGGGTCCAGGGGGCATTCCTGCCCGGCGTCGCCGAGGATCGCCGCCAGCTCGGCCACCGTCGTGCCGGCGCCGGCGGTCACGGTCAGCTCGGCGGGGTCGTAGGCGACGATCCCGGCCGGAGCCCGCACCTCGACACCGGCGGCGACGGGATTGCCGACCTCCCAGTGCGTGCGGGCACCGACGGGCACGACGGCATCAGCGGCGGCGACCGTCGCCCGCAGCTCGTCGAGCCGGTCGAGCACGGGCGGCGCCGTCACACCCACGCTCCTTCCGGTACCCGTTGCATCTCGCCGCACCGGCTTCCCCGCGGCAGGATCTTCTGCGGGTTGGCGCGTCCCGAAGGGTCGAACGCGTCGCGCAGCCGAGCCTGGGCGTCGAGGTCGTCGGCCGTGAAGACGAGCGGCATGGCCTCGCGCTTCTCGAGCCCGATCCCGTGCTCCCCCGACAGCACCCCGCCCGCGTCCACGCATGTCCGGAGGATCGCGTCGCCGGCGGCGTGCACCCGCTCCCAGATCCCCGGTTCGCGCTGGTCGAACACGATGAGCGGATGCAGGTTCCCGTCGCCGGCGTGGAACACGTTCATCATCGTGAGGTCGTACTCGCCGGCGATGTCGTACACGCTTCGCAGCACGTCGACGAGGCGCGTCCGGGGCACGACGGCGTCGTGGAGGTAGTAGTCGGGTGCAATCCGGGCGATCGCGCCGAACGCCGACTTGCGGCCCTTCCACAACAGGGCCCGCTCGGCGTCGTCGGCTGCGACGCGTACCGTGCGGGCGCCGTGCTCGGTGCCCACGCGCCGGACCGCCTCGACCTGCGCTGCAACCCCCGCCGGGAGCCCGTCGAGCTCGACGAGCAGCACCGCCGCCGCGTCACGCGGATACCCGGCCCCGACGTAGTCCTCGACGGCGCGCGTGATCTCTGCGTCCATCATCTCCAGAGCGGCGGGCACGATGCCGTCGGCGATGATCCCGCTCACAGTGGCGGCGGCGGACTCGATCGACGTGAAATCGAGCAGCAGCGTCCGAATCGTGGGCGGGTCGGGCAGCAGGCGCACGGCGATGCGGGTGGCGATGCCCATCGTCCCCTCGCTGCCCACGAAGCAGCCGCGCAGGTCGTAGCCGGGCTGATCGGGCTCGAGCCCCCCGAGCATCGTGGTGGAGCCGTCGCCCAGCACCACCTCTACCGCGAGCACGTGCATCGCCGTGACACCCGACGCGAGGCAGTGCGGACCGCCGGCGTTCGTCGCCACGTTGCCGCCGATCGTGCACGCCTGCTGCGACGACGGGTCGGGCGCGTAGTGCAGGCCGAGGTGGTGCACGGCTCGGGTGAGATCGAGGTTGAGGACGCCGGGCTCGACCCAGGCGTAGCCATCCTCGGCGTTCACCTCGAGGATCCGGGTGAGGTGCGTGGTGACGATCACCAGCGGGTCGCCCACCGGGGTCGCACCGCCTGCCAGCCCGGTGCCGCTCCCGCGCGCCACGAACGAACGGCCGTGGCGAGCGGCGACCCGAATGGCGACCGCGACATCGGGTCCGGAGGCCGGGAAGCAGACGGCGGCGGCGGCCCCGCGATCGACGCCGGCGTCGCGCTGGTACAGCGCCAGCTCGAGCGGCTCTGCACGCGCCCGTCCCGCCCCCAGCGCCGCCTCGAGGTCGGCCACGAGCGCGTGGACGTCACCGGTCCCTTCGATATGCGAAGCCTACCGACGCGGGGTGGCTACTCTCGCCGCCATGAGCGCGCGACGAACCCGATCGGGACCGACTCGGGAGTGGGTGACCTTCGAGGACCCGAAGGACGAGGGCCGGCGCTGGCAGATCGACGTGACGTTCCTGACCTCGCACTGGGAATGCATCTTCGGCCGCGGCTGCCAGGGTGTGCTGACTGAACCGGCGGCCGAGATGGTGCAGGGTTGCTGCTCGTACGGCGCGCACTTCTCGCACCGGAAGGACCGCGACCGAGTCGTGCGGGCTGCCAAGGAGCTGTCCGACGACGAATGGCAGTACGCCAAGGCAGGTCGGTCCAAAGGCATCTATGCCAGATGCGGGAAGGACGAGGAGGGGCGCATCGAGTGGCGCACCCGGCTCGTCGACGACGCGTGCATCTTCCTGAACCGTCCCGGATTCCCTGCCGGGGCCGGGTGTGCGCTGCACCAGCACGCCATGCGCACGGGGCGACACCACAGCGATGTCAAGCCCGACGTGTGCTGGCAGCTGCCGTTGCGAAGCGTGGACGAGGAGCAGGAGGACGGCACCGTCGTCTCGACGCTTTCGGAGTTCGGTCGCGAGGGCTGGGGAGACGGCGGCCAGGAGTTCGCGTGGTGGTGCACCGAAGCGCCCGAGGCCTTCACCGGGCGTGAGCCCGTCTACAGGTCGATGGGCGAGGAGCTGCGCAAGATGCTTGGCAGCGACACGCTGTACCGGCAGGTCGTGGAGTACCTGGACCAGCGGGCCCGCTCGAAGCCCCCGCCGGCGCCTCATCCGGCGGAGACGCCGGTCCGGTTCACCCGTCGCCGGCCGTCCGCAACCAACGGCGCGCGCCGGCGCAGCTGAATGGCGCCAGAAGCAACCGACATCGGAGAGCTGCTCGGCGCACTCGCACGCGAGCAGATAGCCCTCCAGACGGAGCTGCGCGGCATCGCGACCGACGACTGGTTCCGACCGACGCCCGCCCGGCTGTGGGACGTGCGAGACACGGTCGCGCACCTCGCCGACATCGATGAGGTCGCCATCGATACGTGCACTGCCGGCTCCCGGCCGCTGAACGACTTCGCGGCGCGCCTCGCGTCACCCGAGGACACGACACTCTGGGGCGTACTGCGCGGACGCCGGCGCTCTGGTCGTGACGTGCTCGCATGGTGGGAAGACACCTCGGCGCGCGAGCGCGACGTGCTCGCGGGCCTCGACCCTGCGATGCGAATCCCGTGGGGGCTCGGCATGCGTCCGCCGTCGCTCGTGACGGCGCGGCTGATGGAGACGTGGGCGCACGGCCTGGATGTCCGCGAGGCGCTCGGCCTGCCGGTCGTCGACACCGACAACCTGCGCCACGTCGCGTGGTTGGGTTACCGGGCGCTGCCGTACGCATTCTCGTTCGCGGGACGCGAGCGCCCACCGGGCGAGCTGCGGGTCGAGATCATCTCGCCGTCGGGTGACGAGGTCTGGGAGTACGGGCCGGCCGACGCACCGAACCGGGTGACCGGTCCCGCCGGCGAGCTGTGCCGCCTGTTCGCGCAGCGGATCACGCGTGACGAGGCGCGCGGGCTCGTGGCCGAAGGCGACGGCGCCGTCGCCGCGCTCGAGGTTGCGCGCGCGTTCCTGTAAATCCAGGGGTCCTTACGGGCCGCCCACCAGAGCGCCACCGTCGACGACGAGCGTGTCGCCGGTCATCCACGATGACGCGTCGGATGCAAGGAACAACGCCGCACCGGCCAGGTCGTCGGGCACGCCCAGGCGCTTCATCGGGAACCGCGCTGCGGTCCCCTGCTCGTCGTGCTCGAAGAGCGCCCGGGCGAAGTGCGTCTTGACCAACCCGGGCGCGAGCGCGTTTACCCGCACGCCCGGAGCGAGCTCCACCGCGAGCTGGCGCGTCATGTGCATCAGGGCCGCCTTCGACGTGTTGTACATGCCGATCCCCAGCGAGGGCCGGATACCGCCCAGCGATGCGACGTTGATGACGACTCCTCCCCGGTCCCGCATCCACGATCGCCACGCCGCCTGCATGAGGAGCAACGGACCTTCGAGGTTCACCTCGAGCACTTTGCGCATGGCTCGCGGCTCCGTCTCGATCATCGGGCCGAACGTCGGGTTCGTCCCCGCGTTGTTGACCAGGATGTCGAGGCTTCCGAGCTCGGCGACGCAATGGGCGACGCCGGCTTCGATGGCTTCGGGGTCGCCGGTCGATCCGGCGTAGACGGTTACGCCCGCACCAATGGCGTCGAGAACGCTCCTTGTCTCCTCGAGCTCGTCGGGCTTCCGTGCGAGCACGCACACGCGCGCCCCCGCCGCCGCAAAGCCCTCGGCGATGGCCCGGCCGATGCCGCGCGTCCCGCCGGTCACGAGCGCGGCCTTCCCGTCGAGTCGGAACGCCTTCACCGGGTCGATCACAGATACAAGCCCGTCTGGCCGTCGGTCCGGCTCGACGCCACCGCGTGCACGTCGCGTTCACGCAGGATCAGGTGGTCCTCGCCCCGGATGTCGACCTCGAAGCCGGCGTCGGGCGCGAACAGCACGAGGTCACCCTCCTCGACGTTCCGGACCGTCGGCCCGACCGCGACCACTTTCGCCCAGTCCAGGCGCCGGTTCTGGGCCGCGGTGGCCGGGATGACGATCCCGGCCCGGCTCTTGCGCTCGCCCATCTCCTTCGTCGGCAGAGCGAGGATGCGATCGGCGGTCATGCGGATCGACTGCTTGACGTCGTCGGGAGTTTCACCGTCGGGGGGCATCGATTCCGAGGCTATCGGTCGCTCGCGTGGTTCCTGAGCTGTGGAAGGCGGCGGCTAGGGTCACCTCGAGGACGTCGTCGCTGGAGATTCGTGACCGACACCATCGTGATTGCCCACCGCGCCAGCTCGAGGATCCGGGCTTACGTGCTTCTCACGAAGCCCCGGGTCATCGAGCTCCTGCTCGTGACGACGGTGCCGGCGATGGTGCTCGCCGAAGACGGGCTCCCGTCGCTCACGCTGATCGGCGCGGTGCTGCTGGGCGGAGCGCTGGCCGCGGGCGGCGCGAACACGATCAACTGCTGGATCGAACGCGATCGCGATCGCGTCATGCATCGCACGCAGGGACGCCCGCTCCCGGCGGGGCAGATCGAACCTGCTCACGCCCTCGTGTTCGGGATCGCGCTGGAAGCCCTCGCGTTCGCGTGGCTCTGGGGCACGGTGAACCTGCTCGCGGCCTCCCTCGCGGTGAGCGCGATGCTCTTCTACGTCTTCGTGTACACGATCTGGCTCAAGCCGCGCAGCCCGCACAACATCGTGATCGGCGGCGCGGCCGGCGCGGTACCGGTGCTCGTGGGCTGGGCGGCGGTGACGGGAACGCTCGACGCCCCCGCTTGGGTGCTGTTCGCCATCGTGTTCTGCTGGACGCCTCCGCACTTCTGGGCCCTGTCGCTCCGGTACCGCGACGACTACGAGGCGGCGGGGATCCCGATGCTCCCGGTGGCACGCGGAGTCGCCAGCGCGGCGCGACAGATCTTCGTGTACTCCCTGGTCGTCGTGGCCGTCACGCTGCTGCTCTTCCGCTTCGAGGCGATGGGACTTCTCTACCTCGTCGCCGCCGTCGGGCTCGGCGCCGCGTTCGTCTGGCAGGCATTCGGCTTGCAGCGCGACACCAGTCCCAAACGCGCCATGCGAGTGTTCGCGTTCTCGAACACCTACCTCGCGCTGCTCTTCGCGGCCATTGCCGTCGACACGCTCGTCGGAGCCCTCTGAACGCCCGCCGCGACGACGCGGCTGGCTCTTCATCCTCGCCGGCGTCCTCATCGTCGGCCTCGTCGCCGGCGTGCTCGTCGCCGTCCTCGGCAACGGCTCGGAGAGCGGCGGCACCACGCGGCCCGGCTCCGTCACCGGCGCGGGCGGCGAGGTCGGCGCTTCCGCCCCCGACTTCCAACTCCCCGCCCTCGACGGACGCGGCGACGTGCGGCTCGCCGACTTTCGCGGCCGGCCCGTGATCGTGAACTTCTGGGCTTCGTGGTGCAACCCGTGCCGGCAGGAGTTCCCGCTGCTCAAGGATGCGATCCGCGACCGCCGCGCCGAACGTCTGGCCGTGATCGGCGTGACGTACCAGGACATCGCCTCCGACTCGCGAGCGTTCGTGAAGCAACGACGTGCCACCTGGCCCCAGGGTGTCGACGACAGCGGCACCGTGGCTGACGCGTTCGGCGTGCGTGCGATCCCGCAGAGCTTCTTCATCCGCGCCGACGGCACGATCGCCGCCCGGATCTTCGGCTTCACGAGCGAGGACGCGCTCGCGCATCCCCTCAACGAGCTGCTCGGCACCTCGCCGGACTGACGCGCCCTACTCCTCCCAGCGGAACAGGCGCGCCGCCGCGAGCGGCGTCACGATCGCCCAGGCGAGCAACACGAGCACGTGTTCCAGCGGGAACGCGTGTCCCGGCGCGAGCACGTCGCGCACCGCTTCGGCCAGCGCCGCCGCCGGCAACGCCTCGGCGACGTCCTGCAGCGCGGTGGGAAGCCGGGTCAGCGGGTACGCCATCCCGCCGAGGAACAGCAGCAGGAGAAACAGCGCGTTGGACAGCGCCAGGTTCGTCTCGGCGCGCAGTGTGCCCGCCATGAGCAGCCCGATCCCCGCGAAGGCGACCGTCCCGACGAGGAGCAGCACCACGGCGGGCAGGATCCGCGCATCCGTGCTCCACCCCAGCGCGATCCCGACCCCGGCGATGACGGCGGCCTGCACGACCTCGATGATCAGCACGTTGCCGGTCTTGGCCGCGAGGAGACCCGCCCGCGACAGCGGTGTGGAGCCGAGCCGCTTCAGGACTCCGTAGCGGCGTTCGTAGCCGGTTGCGACGCCGAGGCTGACCATCGCCGTCGACATCACCGCCAGGGCGAGGACACCCGGAACGAGAAAGTCGACCGGCTCCTCGAGGTCGGTGACGGCGTCGATGTTCGAGAAGAACACGAGGATGCCGAGTGGGATCGCCAGGGTGACCAGGAGGCTCTCGGGACGGCGGAGCGTGAGCAGCAGCTCGATCCGGGTCTGGGCGACGAGCGCCCGCAGGCTCACGACCGGTCCTCACTCGTCAAGCGGAGGAACACCTCCTCGAGGGAGCCGCGACCGGCGTGCAAGTCGCCCAGGGTCACGTCGTGGTCGCGGAGCCACGCGGCGAGCGCGGCGATGAGAGCGGGCGTGGCAGGCGCATCCACGACGTAGTCGCCGGGGCGCGGCTCGCGCACGCGCCCCGCGTCGAGGCCGAGCGCGACGGCGAGCCCGCCTCGGTCGAGGCTCGGCCGCGCCGAGAAGCGCGTCTCGTCGGCGACCGCGCCGGCGGTGAGCTCGGCCGGCGTGCCGTACCCGACCACGCGGCCGTGATCGATGATGGCGAGCCGGCTGCACAGCTGCTCGGCTTCGTCCATCGCGTGCGTGGTGAGTACGACGGTGACGCCTGAGTCGCGGAGCTCGCGCACCAGCTGCCACGTGGTCGCGCGTCCTCGCGGGTCGAGCCCCGCCGTCGGTTCGTCGAGGAACACCAACGACGGCCGCCCGATCAGCGCCAGCGCCAGCGACAGACGTTGATACTGCCCGCCCGACATGCGCCGCACGAGCGTGTGTTCCGCATCGCGCAGCCCGACGACGTCGAGGAGCCGTTGCGCGTCGTCGGGATCGTCGTAGTACGACGCGAACAGCGCGAGCGCCTCGAGGGGACGGATGCCCGGGTACAAGCCACCGTCCTGGAGCATGACGCCGATCTTCGGCCGCAAGCGGGCGCCGTCGCGCCACGGATCGAGATCGAGCACGCGCACCTCGCCCGCGTCGGCTCGCCGGTAGCCCTCGAGGATCTCGACGGTCGTGGTCTTGCCGGCTCCGTTCGGGCCGAGCAGCCCGAACACTTCGCCTGCCCCAACCGTCAACGACACGCCATCGACGGCGCGTACATCGCCGTAGCGCTTGCCGAGCCCGGCGACCTCGACAGCGGGAGTCGCCTTCGGCACGGCTCGTGAGCCTACAAAGGCCGTCTCGTCCAACCCGAGCCGGGTGTCGAAGACTTGGTCAGAATGGCCACGGTGGATCGTTACCAGTACCTGCTGCTCCTGGCAGGATGCCTCCTCGTCACGCTCCCGCTCGAGTTCGTGTTCGGCGCCCGCGTGTGGCGCCGGCCCAAGCAGTTGTTGTTCGCGCTCATCCCCACCGTGCTCGTGTTCGCCGTGTGGGACATCGCCGCCATCGCCCGCGAGCACTGGACGTACAACCCTCGGTACGTCACAGGACGACGGCTGCCCGGCAACCTTCCGGTCGAGGAGTTCGCGTTCTTCTTCGTGATCCCGATTTGCGGGCTCCTCACCCTGGAAGCGGTGCGACGCATCCTGGAGCGGGCCCGCTGATGTGGCACTACAGCGCCGCCGCAGTGCTGGCCGTCGGCGGCGTCGTCCTGCTGGAGGTCGGTGTGTTGCGCACGGGGCTTCTCAGGACGCGCGCGTACTGGATCGCGATGGCAATTTGCTACGCATTCATGATTGCGGTGAATGGCTGGCTCACGAAGCTCACCGCGCCGATCGTCCTGTACGACGAGGATGCCACGACCGGTTGGCGCCTCCCGTGGGACATCCCCGTCGAGGACTATCTGTTCGGGTTCGCGCTCCTGACGCTGGCGATGCTCTTGTGGGACGCGGCCGCACCACGGGCGCGCCGGCGTGACGGCGCCGAGGTGGTCGCGGCCGAGGTGGTCGCGGCCGAGGCGGCGGTACCCTCGCCGGCGAGGGAGCCCGCGAGGGGGACGCGATGACCGAGGCGCTGGTGGCCGCGGTGGCGCTCGTGCTGATGGAGCCGGTCACCGCGCTGGTCCATCGGTTCGTGATGCACGGCTTCGGCATGGGATGGCACCGGAGCCACCACGAGCCACCGCGACACGTCGTGGAGGCCAACGACTTCTTCCCCGTCGTGTTCGCGTTGGCGACGATCGCGCTGCTCGCCGTCGGCGTCTACGTGCCGGGCGCGCCGTCGATCCTGGTGCCGATCGGGGTCGGTGTCACCGCGTATGGCACCGCCTACCTGCTGGTGCACGACGTCGTGATCCATCGGCGTCTCGCCTTCCTGCCCCTGCCCGACGCACTCCTGCGCCGCTGGCGCGAAGCGCACAACGTGCACCATCTCTTTGCCGGCGCGCCCTACGGCTTCCTGGCCCCGGTCGTGCCCGCTGAGCTCCGCCGCCGCGCCGTCGACCGCGGCGTGGACCGCACGCGGCGCACGATCAGCGACGCACCGGCCTGATCGACTGGGCGACGACGAGCGCCTTGCGCCACGACGGCACGCGGGCGCGCCGGGTGAACACGTCGTAGTCCGAGGCTTCGATGTGGTCGAGGATCGCGGCGTAGAGACGCCGGGCGGCTCGAATGCAGCGCGCCGACGCCGGTGGCAGGTATGCGATCCCGAGATCCGCGGACGTGTAGTACTCCCGAGTCCGGGCGATCTCGTAGCGCATGAGGTCGCGCCACGACGCGCAGACACGCCGCTCCCCCGGGCTGGCCCCGAAGCGGCGTACGTCCTCCTGCGGGAGGTACACGCGGCCGCGATCGAGATCCTCGTTCACGTCGCGGAGGAAGTTCGTGAGCTGGAACGCGATGCCGAGGTCGCGCGCGTGCGGCGCGGCGGCCGCCGACGACGGCTCCAGGATCGGCAGCATCATCTCGCCGATCACGGCCGCCGAGCCGTCCATGTACTCGAGGAGATCGTCGAAGGTCTCGTAGGTCGTGACCGTGAAGTCCATCGTCATGGAGTGGAGGAAGCGGCGGAAGCAGTCGGGATCGATGCTGAACGCCTTCACGGTGTGGACGACCGCCTTGAGCACCGGATCGTCGGAGTCGCCGGCGTCGAGGTCGGCGAAGAACCGCTCGCCGAAGCCCACCAGCGCCTTCTCGCGCACCTCCACCGGGGCCGGGCCGAGGGTATCGACGATGTCGTCGGCATACCGGCAGAACCCGTAGAGGGCGTGGACGTGATGGCGCTTGACGCGCGGCAACACAAAGGTCGCTGCGTAGTACGTGGTGCCGTTCGCCTTGTTGAGCTCGCGGCAGCGCGCGTACGACTGGTCGAGCGTCGTCACTCTCGACCTCCGCGGTCTGCCCATTCGTCGACGCGATCGGCGGCAAGGCGACCCGAGATCAGCACCATCGGGATGCCGACGCCGGGCACGGTGCCCATCCCGGCGAACACGAGCCCCGGGATGCGGGGGTCGACGTTGCCGGGACGGAACGGCCCGGTCTGGAAGAACCGGTGCGCGAGCGCGAACGGGGTGCCCCGCTCGAGCCCCTGCGCCTCCCAATCACTCGGGTCGGTGAGCCGCTCGACGACGACGTCGTCCACCGGGTATCCGAGCTCACCGACACGTGTGGCGAGCTCGTCGCGGAGGCGCGGCCGTTCGGCGGTCCAGTTCACGTTGCCGTCGAGGTTCGGGGCGGGCTCGAGCGCGAACAGCGTGGCCGACCCGTCGGGCGCGAGCGAGGGATCCGACGCCGTTGCGCTGGTCACGAGGATTGACGGGTCGGGCATCCGCCGACCGTCCTCGAGCAGTGCCGCGAAGGCCTCCTGCCAGCTTCGCCCGAAGTGGATGTTGTGGTGCGCGGCGCCCGCCGGCAGCGCGCCACGCACACCCGCCAGCCACACGATGCACGACGGCGAGTAGCGGCCCCGGCTTGCGACGCGCGGCACCGGGAGCCCGAGGAGCGATCGGTACGCGACGGCCACGTCGACGTTGCACACGACGGCGTCGGCGGTGACGAGCTCCCCTGATGCCAAGCGCACGCCCTGCACCGATCCGTCCGGATGTCGTGCGATGCGTTCGACAGGTGTCGAGAACTGGAACGTGGCTCCCGCCTTCTCCGCCGCGCGGGCGAGACCGCGCGGCACCTCGTGCATCCCACCGTCGGGGAAGTACACGCCTTCAACCATGTCCATGTACGTGATGACGGAGTAGATCGCGAGCGCCTCGAACGG
>JBKPDG010000009.1:0-18600 GCA_046727755.1 Actinomycetota bacterium | reverse complement strand
CGGTCGGTGCGGGTGTGAGGATCGCCGTCGGCGATCTGCTGGGAGAGCTTGCCGAGGATGATCACCCCGGTGGGGCAGCGGTCCACGCACAACGCACAGCGGGTGCAGACGTCCTCGTCGACGATGAACGCCACGTGGTCGGTGGGGTCTTCGCCGGGCTGTTCGGTGTCGGTGGCGTCGGCGATGGCGTCGACCGAGACCATGTGGATGCATTTCCAGGGGCAGATGTCGACGCAGCCTTCGCAGAGGATGCATTCGGCCTGGTCGATGTGGAGGAACTGCTTGGGTTTGACCGCCGAGGTCAGAAACGCCGGGTCGACTTCTTGGAGCTCGTAGTCGGTGACGAAGTCCGGCATCGGCGGGTTCGCGTCGGTCTTGGCCATCGCGCTACGCCTTCGACTTCACGGGCCGGCCGAACCGCGAGGTGCGCACGACCTTCCCCTCCTCGACCGCAGGTTCGGGCTTGGGCACGAGCCGCCCCTGCCACAGCACCCAGAGCCGGAGGTTGAGGAGGAAGAAGGCGCCGTAGATCCCCACGACGATGAAGTCGCGCAGCTGCTGGTAGTTCGGCTTGATGAGGTACGTCTCGAAGACGGGCTTGTCGGGCGTCCACTGGAGGTACTTGTCGGAGAAGGTGATCCACTCGTGCGGGATCACGCCGTACGCGAGCGTGAGGAGGAAGAACACGCCGACGGCGCCCGCCATCGCCTCGGCCCACGTGGTGGGACGGTCCTGGGGCCGCGGATCGCGAGACACGACCATCGCCAGCGCCAGAGCGGTGACGCCGAAGATGATCGTCCAGATCATGAGGATCTGGATCGCCGGGATCAGCCCGCCGACGACGTAGCACCCGATCGTGAGCGCGATCGCCAGAGGCACGCCTTGCTTCGGGGTCAGGATCTTGCGGGGGAGCGGTGGTCGGATCAGCGCGAACACGAACGCGAGCCCGATGGCAATCGCCAGCAACGAGAAGATGAGCCGGCCGGCCGGGTGCGCCCAGCCGAAGAACCAGCGGTCCAGGACGCTCTGCGGAATCAGGTTGGGCATGAGCCCGAGTGCCCTCCCGTCGCACGGCGCCGCGCTGCACGCCGCGGCTCCGGATACATCGCCGTGTTACCACGCTAGAGGAGCGGTGGGCACATTGGGGCCCGGCGAGACGAACGTCGCGTTCGCCCGACCTTGTGAACAAGTGCCCGGACGACCACCAGCGGGACACCGTGCGACCCACTTGGACGCGCTGTGACACCATTCGGGAGTGCCGGCGGTGAGTGATCGCTACGACGTACTCGTGATCGGCGGCGGGCCGTCGGGCGCCGCGGCCGCGTATTGGCTCGCCCAGCGGGGACGACGGGTGCTCGTCGTCGAGAAGAAGCGGTTCCCGCGCGAGAAGACATGCGGCGACGGCCTGACGCCGCGAGCGGTGCGCGAGCTCCACGACATGGGCCTCGCCGAGCCGCTCGCGGACTATCTGCGCTACGACGGGCTGCGGTCCATCGCGCACGGCGTCACCCTCGAGCTCGCCTGGCCCGACCATCCCGACTTCCCGCCCTACGGCTACGTGATCCGGCGCCGCGAGCTCGACGACATGGTCGCCGGCCAGGCGGTGAAGGCCGGCGCCACCATGTGGCCGGCAGCGGAGGCCACGGATCCCCTGGTGGAGGGAGGCCTCGTCACCGGCGCGATCGTCCACCGCAAGGAGAGCGGCACCCGGGAGCCGGTCCGGGCTCGTTACCTGGTCGTCGCCGACGGCGCGAACTCCCGCTTCGGCCGGGCGCTGGGCGCAGCGCGGGACCGGTCGTACCCACTGGGCATGGCCGTGCGCGGCTACTTCGAGAGCCCGTACCACGACGACCCATGGATCGAGAGCCATCTCGACCTCCGGGACCGCGAGGGCAACCACCTCCCCGGGTACGGCTGGGTCTTCCCGGTCGGGGACGGAACGGTGAACGTCGGCGTGGGGCTGCTGTCGACGTTCTCGGGCTGGAAGTCCGTGAACACCAGCCGCCTCATGGACGCGTTCGTCGCCACCGCGCCGCCCCGCTGGGGCATCAGCCCTGAGACCGCGTGCGGGCCCCCGACCGGCGGCAAGCTCCCAACCGGCGGGTCGGTGCGCCCGGCGACCGGGCCGACGTGGGTCGTCGTCGGCGACGCCGGCGCCGCCATCAACCCGTTCAACGGCGAGGGCATCGCCTACGCGTACGAGACGGGGCGGATGGCGGCCGACGCGCTCGATCTCGCGCTCGCCACCGGCGACGGACTCGCCCTCCAGCGGTATCCGCAGCGGCTCGAGGATTTGTACGGCCTGTACTTCAAGGTCGCTCGCGCGTTCGTGAAAGCGATCGGGAACCCGGCCGTGATGCGCGAACTCACCCGGGTCGGCATGCGGTCTCGCACATTGATGGAGTGGGTGTTGCGCATCATGGCCAACCTGCTCCGCCCCGACGAGCTCGGCCCCGCCGAGGCCGCGTACAAGACCGTCGCCGCGCTTGTAGCCGTCGCACCCGAGCCGTAGGTCGCTCCCGGGCGCCGCGGTAGCCTGCGCGCGCCAGGCGCCGGAACCGGGAGAGATTTCGAGTGACCGCCTACCTGCCGATCCTCACGATGATCCTGCTCGTCGTGGTGTTCATCGCAGCGTCGTTCACGGTCTCGCAGCTGCTCGGCCCGAAGCGCCCGAACGCGGCGAAGCAAGCGCCGTACGAATCAGGGATCGTGCCTGAGCAGGAGCCGAGCGAGCGGTTCCCGGTGAAGTTCTATCTCGTCGCGATGACGTTCATCGTCCTCGACGTCGAGATCATCTTCCTGTACCCGTTCACGACGATCTTCCGGAACTTCAACCCGGCCGCCTACGGACTCGTGATCATGGGCGTCTTCCTCCTCACGTTGCTCGTGCCGTTCGCGTACCTGTTGTCGACCGGCGCGCTCGACTGGGGCCCGGCGCGCCGGCTCGTGGCGCGCGTCGGCCCGGGCGTGCTGCGCGCGTCGGGGAAGCCCGGCGCCGACGGGCTCGATCCCACCGCAACCCGCGAGCCGGAAGCCGCCTGATGGGGCTCGACCAGGTCCCGTACTCGTTCCTGACCGGTCGCCTCGAGGATCTGGTGAAGTGGGCGCGCCGGAACTCGGTGTGGCCCGCGACCTTCGGGCTCGCATGCTGCGCGCTCGAGATGATGGCAGCGGGCGCCGCGCACTACGACCTCGCCCGCTATGGAATGGAGGTGTTCCGCGCCAGCCCGCGCCAGGCCGACCTCATGATCGTGGCCGGCCGGGTGAGCCAGAAGATGGGCCCGGTGCTGCGCCAGGTCTACGACCAGATGGTCGAGCCCAAGTGGGTCATCTCGATGGGCGTGTGCGCGAGCACGGGCGGCATGTTCAACAACTACGCGCTCGTGCAGGGAGTCGACCTGATCGTCCCCGTGGACGTGTACGTCCCCGGCTGCCCGCCCGGGCCCGAGACGCTCATGCACGGCATCCTCCAACTCCACGCCGAGATCCGCAGCGGCGAGATCATGAAGCGGCGCGCCCGCACCGCCCACGGCGGCGCGGCCATCCAGGTCGAACAGCGCGACGGCACCCAGGCCGACAGCTTGGCCACCCGGTAGGACGGCGTCCGAAGGACCACGACGATGCCCGACGACGACGCTCGTGAAGACGCTCACAAGAACGGCGACACGCGCGTAGAAGAAGAGGAGAAGCAGCGGCCCGACGACGACGTGGCGGCGGCCGTGGTCGAGCGGTTCCCGGGCACGGTGTTCAACCGCTCGCACGGACAGCCCGTCGTGTACGTCGACCGCGCCGTCTGGGCGGAGCTGGGCGGGTTCCTGCGCGACGAGCAGCAGTTCACCCAGTGCCTCGACGTGACCGCCGTCGACCATCTCGTCGACGCCGCCCGGCTCTCGGTCCCGGGCGTCAACCCGGAGCGCTTCGAGGTGGTGGCGAACTTCCTCTCGCATCCCCGCAACCGGCGCCTCCGGGCGATCTGCGAGGTCCCGGCGGGCGACGCGTCGGTCCCGAGCCTCACCGGCACGTATCCCGGCACGAACTTCGGGGAGCGTGAGGTGTACGACCTCTTCGGGATCACCTTCACGGGTCACCCCGACCTCGCCCGCATCCTCATGCCCGACGACTGGGTCGGGTACCCGCTGCGCAAGGACGACGCTCCCGCTCGCGTGCCCGTCACCTTCAAGGAAGACCCGAGGCCGCGATGAGTGAAACGCGCGACCCCACCGGCACCGACGCTCGAACGAAGCATGTCTTCCTCTCCGATCCGGCCCTGACCCGACTCACCGACGAAGGTTCCCAGGAGCTCGTCATCACGGGCGGCCCCTGGCCCGAGGACGAGGCCGAGGGCGACACGATGGTCATCAACATGGGGCCGCAGCATCCGTCGACCCACGGGGTGCTGCGGCTGATGCTCGAGCTCGACGCCGAGACGATCATCCGCGCCAAGCCGGTCATCGGCTACCTGCACACGGGCATGGAGAAGACCGGCGAGGAGCTCACCTACGTACAAGGCGCGACGAACGTCACGCGCATGGACTACGCGTCGCCGCTTTCGAACGAGCTCGTGTTCTCGATGGCGGTGGAACGGCTCCTCGACATCGACGTGCCGCCCCGCGCGACATGGATTCGCATGTACCTGAACGAGCTCAACCGCATCGCGTCGCACCTGCTCTTCCAGGCGACGAACGGCTTGGACATGGGCGCGTTGTCGATGATCGTCTACGGCTGGCGTGAACGCGAGGAGACGCTGCGGCTGCTCGAGAAGATCACCGGCTTGCGAATGAACAACAACTACATCCGGCCCGGTGGTGTCGCCGCCGAGCTGCCCGACGGCTGGCAGGAGGACACGCTCGCGTTGTGCGAGACCGTCGAGAAGGGCGTGTCCGAGTACGACGAGTTGCTCACCGGGAACCCCATCTGGCAGGAGCGCCTGGCCGGCGTGGGCGTGATCACCACCGAGCAGGCGCTCGCGCTCAGTGCGTCGGGCCCGATCCTCCGCTCGACGGGCTTCCCGTGGGACCTGCGCAAGGCCCAGCCGTACCTCGCCTACGACGAGGTCGACTTCGACGTGATCTACACGCAGAACGGCGACTGCTTCGACCGGTACCGCATCCGGCTCCACGAGATCTTCGAGTCGGTGAAGATCGTGCGCCAGTGCATCGAGAAGATGCCGCCCGGCGACTACCGCGTGCAAGACCGCAAGGTCACGCCGCCGCCGCGCGCCCGCATCGACGAGTCGATGGAGGCGTTGATCCACCACTTCAAGCTGTTCACCGAAGGCTTCAAGGTGCCGCCGGGGGAGACGTACGTCGCGGTGGAATCGCCGCGGGGCGAGGTCGGCTGCTACCTCGTGGCCGACGGCACGGGGAAGCCGTGCCGGCTGCACATCCGCGGGCCCTCCTTCTACAACCTCCAGTCGATGACGCCGATGATGGAGAACCGGCTCATCGCCGACGCCGTCGCCGTCATCTCGAGCGTGGACCCGATCATGGGCGAGGTCGACCGATAATGGCCTTCACGCGGGAGAACCTCGCGCGCGCCCGCGAGATCGTCGCCCGTTACCCGGTCGCGAAGTCAGCGACGCTGCCGCTCATGCACCTCGCGCAGGACCAGGACGGGTGGGTGAGTCCCGACGCGATGGAGGAGATCGGCCGGATCCTCGACCTGACGCCGGCGCAGGTGCTCGGCGTCTGCTCCTTCTATTCGATGTTCAAGCGCGAGCCGGTCGGGCAGCTCGTCGTCTCGGTGTGCACGAACGTGAGCTGCCTCGTGAACGGCGGGCCGGAGTTGCTGCGCGCGCTCGAGGACCGCCATCTCGACGACGACGACGTCTCCGTGGAGGAGGTCGAGTGCATCGCTGCCTGCGACCTCGCTCCGGTCATGCAGGTGAACTACGACTACCACGGTCCCGTGGACATCGACGCCGCCGCGACCATCATCGACGAGTACAAGTCCCGCGTTCGTACGCCGCGCACGATTTCGGGGACCCGCGCCGATGCAGGAGCGGCGCGCTGATGCCCGAGACCCGCATCGTCACCAAGCGGCTGCGCGACCACCCCGAGGATTCCTGGACGATCGAGCGGTACCTAGCGACCGGTGGATACGACACCCTGCGCAAGGCGCTCCAGATGGCGCCCGAGGCCATCATGGACGAGCAGGTGAAGGCGTCGGGTCTCCGGGGCCGGGGCGGCGCCGGGTTCGGCACCGGGCAGAAGTGGTCCTTCCTGCCCAAGGACGTGTACCCGCGCTATCTCGCCGTGAACGCCGACGAGGGCGAACCGTCCACCTTCAAGGACCACATGCTCGTCGAGCGCGACCCGCATCAGCTGATCGAGGGCGTCGTCATCTCCTCCTTCGCGGTCGAGTGTCACCTTGCGTTCGTCTACGTGCGGGGCGAGTTCGCGCTCGGCTACGAGCGGCTCGCTCGCGCGGTCTCCGAGGCGTACGAGCGTGGGTACCTCGGCAAGGACATCCTCGGCTCCGGCTTCGACCTCGACGTGATCCTGCACCGCGGCGCCGGCTGCTACATCGCCGGCGACGAGACCGGGCTCCTGTCCAGCCTCGAGGGCGAGCGCGCCATGCCGCGCATCAAGCCGCCGTTCCCGGCCGTCCAGGGTCTCTTCGCCAAGCCGACGGTCGTGAACAACGTCGAGACCCTCTCCGCCGTCCCGGCCATCATCGAGCGCGGCGGTGACTGGTACGCCCGCCTCGGGGTCGGCCGGTCGACGGGCACGCGGATCTTCTCCGTATCGGGGCACGTGGAGCGGCCCGCCAACTACGAGGTCGAGCTGGGCACGCCGTTCCGCGAGCTCATCGAAGGTCTCGCCGGCGGCGTTCCCGGCGGGAAGAAGCTGAAGTTCTTCATCCCTGGGGGCGCGTCGTCGCCGTGGCTGATGCCCGAGCACCTCGACGAGCCCACCGACATGGACCATGTGCAGAACGAGCTCAAGTCCATGCTCGGCTCGGGGGCGATCATGGTGTTCGACGAGACCACCGACCCGCTGCTCGTGGCGTGGCGGCTGGCGAAGTTCTTCGCCCACGAATCGTGCGGGAAGTGCACGCCGTGCCGGGAAGGGTCGGGGTGGATCGAGAGGATCCTGTATCGCATGTCGCACGGTCTCGGGCGCCCCGACGACCTCGACCTCATGCTCGACTTCGGCGACAACATCGTCCCCGGGCTGAACGCGCCGTTCGCGCAGACGACGATCTGCGCGCTGGGTCCCAGCATCATGTCGCACGTCGTGAGCCTCGATCGCTACTTCCGCGACGAGATCAAGGAGCGCATGGGCGCGGATACCCGGACGCGCATCCCCGTGACGGGACCGGGCGGAGGTGGCCGATGACGGACCAGCCGATGAGCCAGTGGCCGTCGGAATGGGAGTACGTGCTGCCCGTCCGGCCCGGGCCCGACCAGGTGAAGATCACCGTCGACGGTCACGAGGTCGAGGTCCCGAACGGTGAGCTGCTGATCAAGGCGGCGCAAGACCACGGCACCTACATTCCCCGGTTCTGCTGGCACGATCGCATGAAGCCCGTCGGCATGTGCCGCATGTGCCTGGTCGAGGTCGAGGGGCTGCGCGGGCTTCAGATCGCGTGCGCGACCCCGGTGTACGACCGCATGGTCGTTCACACCCAGAAGGACAACGTGCGCAAG
The DNA here is from genome assembly GCA_046727755.1 of Actinomycetota bacterium. Classification (GTDB taxonomy): domain Bacteria; phylum Actinomycetota; class Acidimicrobiia; order IMCC26256; family JACDBD01; genus JALZAA01. The sequence continues at coordinate 10,949 of JBKPDG010000009.1, read as the reverse complement.
GCGCAGGACGGCGTCCTCGAGTTCCTGCTCATCAACCATCCGCTCGACTGCCCGGTCTGCGACCGCGGCGGCGAGTGCCCGCTGCAGGACCAGACCCTGGCGTTCGGGCCCGGCGAGTCGCGCTACGTCGAGGAGAAGCGCCACTTCGAGAAGCCCACCCCGATCAGCGACCTGGTGCTCCTCGACCGTGAGCGTTGCATCCAGTGCGGGCGCTGCACGCGCTTTGCCGCCGAGATCGCCGGCGATCCACTGATCGACTTCGGCGGCCGCGGCGAGCTGACCGAGGTCATCACGTATCCCGACGACCCGTTCACGTCGTACTTCTCCGGCAACACCGTGCAGATCTGCCCGGTGGGGGCGCTGACAGCCAAGCCGTACCGGTTCGCCGCCCGGCCGTGGGACCTGACGACGTCCGAGACGTCGTGTGTGACGTGCGCGGTGCACTGCCGCGGCGCCGTCCAATCGTCGTCCAATCGTCTGGTGCGCCTGCTCGGCGTCGACTCCGATCCGGTGAACGAGGGCTGGCTGTGCGACAAGGGCCGGTATGGGTACGAGTGGGTGCACGCCGATGATCGCGTGCGCGTCCCGATGGTTCGGCAGCGGGGCGAGCTCGTCGAGACGTCGTGGCCCGAGGCGCTCGACGCCGCCGCGGCCGGGTTGCGCAAGGTCCTCGACGTGCACGGGCCCGAGGGCGTCGCCGTCCTCGGCGGCGGACGCGGCACGAACGAGGACGCCTATGTCTGGTCCCGGTTCGCGAAGGGGGTCCTCGGCACCGACAACGTCGACGCCCAGCTCGGCGACGGCCTGCCCGCCGACATCGTGCTCGGCCTGCCCCGAGCGACGATCTCCGACTGCGATCGCGCCGCCGCAATCGTGCTCATCGCGCCCGATCTCAAGGAGGAGCTGCCGGTGCTCTTCCTCCGCGTCCGGAAAGCGGCCGAGGAGCTCGGCGTGCCGGTGATCGACGTGGCGCCCTGTGACCACGGGCTCACGCGGTACGCGGACGCCACCGTCCGCTACGTCCCCGGCGAGGTGCACGAGGTCGTCGGGAATCTCGTCCGGGCGTTCGACGGCGATCGCACCGGGAACCAGCAGATCGACCGCGCCGGTGCGCTCCTCGACGGGCGGGACGGCGACGTCGTGGTGATCCTCGGTCGCCCTTCGCTCGCCGAGGCTCCCGACTCGGTGGTGCGTGCGACCGCGCAGCTCGGCGCCCGCCCCGGGACGCGTTTTCTCTCGGCGCTGCGCCGTTCGAACGTGCACGGCGCACTCGACCTCGGTCTCGCGCCCGGCTTCCTCCCTGGGCGCGTCACGATCGAAGCCGGCCGCGAGCGCTTCGCCGCCGCGTGGGGCTCTGTTCCCGCGCGCCGCGGCCTCGACGCCGCCGGGATCCTCCAGGCCGCGGTGGACGGGCAACTCCACGGGCTCGTGCTGCTCGACGCCGACCCGATCGCCGACTTCCCGGACCGCCGCCTCGCCCGCCACGCGATCGCGAACGTCGACTTCGTGATCGCGTGCGACGCTTTTCTCACAGAGAGCACGCGCGCCGCGAACGTCTTCCTCCCCGTCACCGTCTGGGCCGAGAAGCCCGGCACGGCGTCCAACATCGAGGGCCGGGTGCAGCGACTCTCCCAGCAGATCTCGCCCGAAGGCACCGTCATGTCGGACTGGCGCATCGCCGCCGAGCTCGCGGCGCGCTTCGACGTCGACTTCGACCTCGAGACCGTCACGGAGGTGCAGGACGAGATCGCCCGCGTCGCCCCTGCGTTCGCCGGCGTCGATCCCGGCTTGCTCCGGCGCGCCCGGGACGGCGTCGTGCTGCCGCTCGGCGATCGTCACGCCGAGCTCGTCCTCGACGCCGGCGGCCCGCCGATCACGGACGCGTCGTGGGAGCCGATCCTGCCGGGGACGATCGCCTCCGAGGAGGCGCTCACGTCGCACGTCGGGACCGGCGTCGTCGAGGCCACCGGCACGGGGTCGACGACGACGGTGAAGCCGGGCCTGACCGAGGTCGAGTCACCGGCGGGATCGCGTGCCGAAGCCGAGGCGCTCGGGAGCGCGGCGCGCGACGCGGTGGCGGCCGGACCGCCGCTGCACACGTGGGACCGGGCGACGGGACGGGCGCCTGCCCAGGCCCGTGACGCCTACGCTCTCCGCCTCGTGTCGGGCCGCAAGCTCTACGACGCCGGGCGCGTGAGCACCGCCTCGCCGTCGCTGGCGCCGTTGGCGGCGGGTGCGACGCTGCTCGTCCATCCGAGCGATCGCGACCGGATCGGTATCGCCGACGGTGACGAAGTGCAGGCCACGAGCGGGCGCGGCTCGGTCGTGCTGCCCGTGTCCGCGGCGCCGGGGATCCCGCGCGGCGTCGCGTTTCTCGCCTTCAACCAGCCCGGCCCGGGCGCCAGCGACCTGATCGACGCTACCGCCGCCGTGACCGACATCCGGTTGGAGATTGTGGAGACGCGTTCGTGACGTTCGTCGACCCGCTGCTCACCGGGGATATCGACCTGACCGTCGTGCTGATCGTCATCGGCAAGACGATCCTGACGTTCGCGCTGCTCTTGATCGCCGTCCTGTTCTACATCTGGTTCCTACGCAAGGTCATCGCCGACATGCAGAACCGCATCGGGCCGGCGAGTGCGGGGCCGTTCGGGATCCTCCAGAGCCTGGCCGACGGCATCAAGCTGTTCTTCAAGGAGCAGTCGATGCCGAGGACCGCCGACAGGCCGGTCTTCCTGATCGCGCCGTACCTGTCGATCCTGCCTGCCTTCCTGGCCTTCAGCATCGTGCCCATCGGCGGCCTGGTGAGCGTGGCCGGCCACGAGACGTTCCTCCAGCTGGCCGAGCTCCCGGTCGGTGTGCTGTGGCTGCTGGCGATGTCCGGGCTCGGCCTGTACGGCGTCATGCTGGCGGGCTGGTCGTCGGGCTCGAAGTACCCGCTGCTCGGTTCGGTGCGGGCGTCGGCCCAGCTCCTCAGCTACGAGGCCGCGTTCGGGCTCGCCGTCGTCGGCGTGCTGATCCAGTCGGGGACGCTCTCGACGCGGGGGATTGTCGAAGGCCAAGCGTGGAGCGGCAACATTCTCGACGGGTTGGGCGCGTGGTACGTGCGCCCGGCGATCGTCGCCTTCGTGATCTTCCTGATCGCCGCCGTCGCCGAGACGAACCACCCGCCGTTCGACCTCGTCGAAGCGGAGCAGGAGCTCGTGGGCGGATTCCACACCGAGTACACCGGGATCCGCTTCGCGATCTTTTTCCTCGCCGAGTTCATGAACGTGATCACGATGAGCGCGATCGCGGTCACGTTGTTCCTCGGAGGCCCCTCCGGCCCCAGTCTCGGCTTCCTCGACGCGACGAGCACGATCAATGTGTGGGTGATGCCGGTCTTCTGGTTCATGCTCAAGCTGCTGGTGCTGCTGTACGGCACCGTGCTGTTACGTGCCACGCTGCCGCGCCTGCGCTACGACCAGCTGATGGACGTCGGCTGGAAGTACATGATCGAGATCGCGTTCCTCTGGCTGATGGTCTCGGGCGTCGTCGTGATCGGACGCCAGGAGGGTTGGAACCTCTGGATCGTCGTGCCCGCGGCGGCGGTCGGGGCCGTCCTCGTCTACTTGGTGCTCTATGCCTCGATGGCGAAACCGGGCGAGCTCGAGGAGCAGGAGCAGATCCGCTGATGGGCGTGCTCGACCTTCTCCGCGGCTTCACCATCCCCCTCCGTCAGGTCTTCCGCCCGCGGATCACGGAGTTCTACCCGAAGGAGAAGAGCCCGAAGCCAGAGCGTCTGCACGGCCGGCACGTCCTCAACCGCTACGAGGACGGCATGGAGAAGTGCATCGGCTGCGAGCTGTGCGCGGGCGTGTGCCCGGCGCGCTGCATCTACGTGCGCGGCGCCGACAACCCACCCGACGCGCCCGTCTCGCCCGGTGAGCGGTATGGGTTCGTGTACGAGATCAACTACCTCCGCTGCATCCACTGCGACATGTGCGTCGAGGCGTGCCCGACCGAGGCCATCACCGAGACGAAGCAGTTCGAGTTCTCGTTCACGAATCGCGACGACGCCATCTACACGAAGGACGAGCTGCTCGTCGACGACGACGGTCGCGCCCGCCGCCTGCCGTGGGAGCTCTGGCTCGGCAACGAGGACGACCAGACCAGCGGCTGGATGCGGGTGACCTCACCGTCGGGCGACGCCGACTATGAGGGGAAGGTCAGCTGGTCGGCCGAGCTCGGCTACGGCGTCCGGCCGCCGGAGAAGGGCCAGAACGCGTGACCGTCGAGGTGATCGTCTTCTTCTTCGCCGCCGCGCTCGCGCTCGGCGGCGCGCTGGGCGTGGTGCTGGGACGCAATCCGGTCCACTGCGCGCTCATGCTGGTGGTGACGCTGGTGGCGGTGGCGATCTTCTTCCTGCTCCAGGAGGCGCAGCTGGTCGCGGCGGTGCAGGTCATCGTGTACGCGGGCGCCATCGTCGTGCTCTTCCTGTTCGTGATCATGCTCCTCGGCGTCGACAAGGAGGAGTCGCTGCGCGACCCCATCCCGTACCAGCGCCCGGCGGCGGTGGCGTTGGGCGCGATCCTGCTCGCCGAGATCTTCGTGCTCGCCGGCCGCACCTGGGCGACGGGGGCGACGTCGGCGCGTGGATCCGTACACCGACCGGTCGACGGGCAGGACCTCGGCAACATCCAGCGCGTCGCCCGCACGATGTTCACCGAATTCCTCTGGGCGTTCGAGCTCACGGCCGTGCTCCTGGTCATCGCGGTGGTCGGCGCAGTCGTGCTCGCCCGCCGCAGCGGCCAGCGCGCCCAGCTCGACGAGCACGAGCAGGCCATCGCGCAGCAGATCACCGAAGCCGAGCTGAGCGAAGCGGCCGATGCGGAACAGGAGCCGGCCACGCCGTGACCCTCGCCGCGCTCGACATCACGCCGAACTACTACCTCGTCGTGGGCGCGTTGCTGTTCACGATCGGGGCCGTCGGGCTGCTGCTACGGCGCAATGTCCTCGTGATGTTCATGTGCGTCGAGCTCATGCTCAACGCCGCCAACCTCACGTTCGTCACGTTCTCGAGGGCGCTCGACGACATCGGCGGTCAGGTGATCGTCTTCTTCACGCTCGTGGTGGCGGCGGCCGAAGTGGCGGTCGGGCTCGCGATCATCGTCGCCATCTTCCGGCGGCGACGCGGCGCCACCGCCGACGACGTCCGGCTTCTGAAGGGCTGAGCGTGGACGCCCGCGATCTGCTCGACCTCATCTGGATCGTCCCCGCGCTTCCCGCCCTGGGCGCGGCGATCCTGCTGTTCTCCGGCCGGCGCCTCGGCGAGCCCAAGGCCGGGTGGCTCGCCACCGGGCTCATGGCGCTGGCGTTCGGGTGGTCGGTTGTGATGTTGCTCGCCCTGCGGGACGTGGAGCCGCGCACGCACACCGTCGACCTCTTCACGTGGTTCCCGACCGGTGGGCTCCAGGTGAAGCTCGGGTTCCTCGCCGACCCACTCTCGATCACGTTCATCCTGTTCGTCACCGGCGTCGGCACGCTCATCCACCTCTATTCGCTCGGCTACATGCACGGCGACGAGAACTTCGGACGCTTCTTCGCGTTCATGAACCTGTTCTGCGCCTCGATGCTCGTGCTCGTCCTCGGGTCGAGCTTCCTCGTCACGTTCCTCGGCTGGGAGGGCGTCGGCCTGTGCTCGTACCTCCTGGTGTCGTTCTGGTTCCAGCGCAACTCCGCCGCGGTCGCCGGCAAGAAAGCGTTCGTCACGACGCGCGTCGGCGACCTCGGGTTCATGGTCGCGATGTTCCTGATCTTCGCCGAGCTGGGCTCACTCGACTACAGCGCGATGAGCTCGGGCGCCGGCACGCTGGCCGCCGGGACTGCTACCGCAATCGCGCTCCTGCTCTTCCTCGGCGCCGTCGGCAAGAGCGCGCAGTTCCCGTTGCACGTCTGGCTGCCGGACGCCATGGAGGGCCCGACGCCGGTGTCGGCGCTCATCCACGCGGCCACGATGGTGACGGCGGGAGTGTTCCTCGTCGCCCGCGCCCATCCGTTCTTCGAAGCGAGCGGTGGCTCCGCGCTCACGGTCGTGTCGTTCATCGGCGCCGTGACCGCCTTCCTGGCCGCGACGGTCGCTCTCATCCAAGTGGACGTGAAACGGGTCCTGGCCTACTCGACGATCAGCCAGCTCGGGTTCATGTTCCTCGGTCTCGGGGTGCGCGCCTATGCCGCCGCGATCTTCCTCGTGGTGGCGCACGCGTTCTACAAAGCGACGCTCTTCCTCGGCGCCGGATCGGTGATCCATGGCAGTGCCGATAACCAGGACATGCGCACGATGGGTGGGCTGCGGAAGTACATGCCGTTCACCGCGCTCGGGTTCGTCGTGGCGTGGTTGGCGATCGCGGGGATACCGCCGTTGGCGGGGTTCTGGTCGAAGGACGAGGTGCTCTCGCGCGCGTACTTCGCGGGCGACTACGGCGTCTGGATCGTCGGCGTCGCCGCCGCCGCGCTGACCGCGTTCTACATGACCCGCACCGTGTGGCTGGTCTTCTACGGGAACGAGCGGTTCCTGGCTGCGGAGCAGCCCAAGGAAGTTGTGGAGGAGTTCGAATCACCGACCGTCCCCGCCTTCGTCCCGCCCGAGCCGGCCCGGCTCACGCACGACCCGCACGAGTCGCCCCCGACCATGACCCTGCCGATCCTCGCGCTGGCCGGGCTGGCCGCCGTCGGCGGCGTGATCAGCCTGCCTTTCCATGGTCTCGAGTTCCTCACCGACTGGCTTCATCACCCCACGTTCGAGGGCGTTCCGGAGATCGACGTCACGTCCTTCGTGGCGGCGGCGATCCTGACGGTGATCTCGGTGCTGGTCGCGCTGATCGGCCTGGCCCTCGCCCTCCGCATGTACCAGCGTGGGATTCCGTCGCCGGACGCGGACCCGCTCCCGGCGCGACTCGGCTTCGCCGGCCGGCTGTTCCAGCACGCCTACTACTTCGACGAGGGCATCGCGAACCTCGTGCGGGGCCCGGTGTTACGCGTCGCAGGGTGGCTGAACCGGGGCTTCGACCTCGGGGTCATCGACGGCGCCGTCAACGGTGTGGCCACGCTCGTGCGCGACACAGGGGGCCGGCTCCGGCGCGTGCAGACGGGACTGGTGCGCAACTACGCCCTCGGCGTCGTGCTCGGCGCCGTCGCCCTGATCGTGTTCCTCGCCGTGAGGGCGGGCTGATGCGCGACGCCGGCTACCCGCTGCTCACGTTCATCATCTTCACGCCGCTCGCCGGCGCGGTGCTGGTCGCCCTGCTGCCCCGGCGGCGGCCCGAGCTCGTGCGCGCGGTCGGGTATGTGGCCACGGCGGCGACGTTGGGATTCGTCGGATACCTGCTGTACAGCTTCGACGCCCGCGCGTCCGGCTATCAGTTCGTTGAGAACCACCAGTGGATCGACACGCTCGGCGTCCGCTACGCCCTCGGCGTCGACGGCATCAGCCTCTTCATGGTCGCCCTCACGGCTCTGCTGTTCCCGATCGGACTGGTGGCGTCGCAGACGATCAGCGAGCGCCTGAAGCCGTACACGATGTGGATGCTCGTGCTCGAGTCCGCGTTGCTCGGCGTGTTCCTCAGCCTCGATCTCATCCTCTTCTTCGTGTTCTTCGAGATCGTGCTGGTGCCGATGTACTTCATCATCGCCGGATGGGGACACGACCGGCGTGTGTACGCGGCGCTGAAGTTCTACCTCTACACCGCGCTCGGGTCGGCGTTCCTGCTCGTCGGGCTGCTGACGCTCGCGTTCCTGCACGCTCAGGACCACGCGCTCACCTTCGACCTGCGCACGCTCACGGCGTGGGCGCCGGGCGGCCTGTCCGACGGCACGGCCAAGGTGCTGTTCCTCGCCTTCTTCGCCGCGTTCGCGGTGAAGGTGCCGTTGTTCCCGCTGCACACCTGGCTGCCGGACGCCCACACTGAGGCGCCGACCGCCGGGTCGGTGATCCTGGCCGGCGTGCTGCTGAAGATGGGGACGTACGGGTTCCTGCGCTTCTCCCTGCCGCTTTTCCCCGACGCCAGCGTGTACTTCGCACCGTTGCTGCTGGTGCTGGCGACGATCGGCATCATCTACGGCGCGGTGGTGGCGGCGATGCAACCCAACCTCAAACGCCTCATCGCGTACTCGTCGGTCGCGCACCTCGGCTTCGTCGTACTCGGGATCTTCGCCCTCACCACACAGGGCCTCGAGGGCGGGGTCTTCACGATGATCAGTCACGGTCTGACGACCGGCGCGCTGTTCCTCCTCGTCGGGTTCCTGTACGACCGGCGGCACACGTTCGACATCTCCGACTTCGGCGGCCTCTGGAAGGCGGCGCCCGTCTTCGGTGGGGTCTTCCTCGCGGTCTCGTTCGCGTCGATCGGGCTCCCCGGCTTCTCGGGCTTCGTCGGCGAGTTCCTCGCGCTCATCGGCACGTTCATCGTGCACCGGCCGTACGCGGTGATCTCGGCCGTGGGTGTGATCCTCGCCGCCGTGTACCTGCTGTGGGCGTACCAGCGCGCGTTCACCGGCGTGCCCAGCGGCGAGAACGCGAAGCTGTCCGACCTCAAGGTGCGCGAGCTCACGGCCGTCGTCCCCCTGCTCGCGCTGAGCCTGTTCCTCGGCGTCTACCCGAAGCCCGTCATCGACCGGGTCGAGCCGTCGGTGCGCCGGGTGATCTGCGGCGTCGAGCGGGGGAGCGACTACAAGGAGCCCGCGGTCGCGACGCGGGGAACAGAGCGCCGCGACTGCGAACGACTCGATCGCCGGGAGCTGGCGGGCCGGTGATCGCCTCGCTGCTCTCCCAGGCGGGCGACGTCCCGACGATCCAGACCCCGGTGGTCGACTGGCTCGCCGTGTCGCCCGAGATCGCGCTTGCCGGCGCGGCGGTGGCGATCGTGTTGCTGCGCTCGGTCGTGCGGCGGGGCCGCTGGGTGTACCCGGTGTCGCTGGTGCTGGCGTTCAGCGGCTTGACCGCGGCCGGCGCGCTCCTGGTCCGCCAGTGGCGCGAGGTGCAGGACCACGGCCCGATCACCACGATCGCCGGCATGCTGCGGGTCGACGGCTTCGGCGTGTTCCTCGGCGGCGTGGTCGTCGTCGCGACCGTGCTCGCGCTCCTGCTTTCCGTGAGCTACATCGAACGCGAGCGTCTCGAGGGTGCCGAGTACCTTGCGCTCGTCCTGCTGTCCGCCACCGGCATGCTGGCGATGACGACCGCCAACGATCTCGTCATCGTGTTCCTCGCGCTCGAGATCCTCTCGATCCCGCTGTACGTGCTGGCCGCGTTCGACCGCCGCCGCCTCGCGTCGCAGGAAGCCGGGATCAAGTACTTCGTGCTCGGCGCCTTCTCGTCGGCGGTGTTCCTGTACGGGGTCGCGCTCGTATATGGCGCGACCGGAACCACGTCCCTTACAGGCATCTCCCGGTTCCTCTCCGCCAACACCCTCCTCGACGAGGGCGTGCTGCTCATCGGCCTCGGGCTGCTCCTGGTCGGCCTCGGGTTCAAGGTGGCGGCGGTGCCGTTCCACATGTGGACGCCCGACGTGTACCAGGGCGCGCCGACGCCGGTGACCGCGTTCATGTCGTCGGCGACCAAGGTCGCCGGGTTCGCCGCCCTGTTGCGCGTGTTCCAGGTGTCGTTCCCGCTGTTCCGGAACGACTGGCGCCCGGCGGTCGGCGCTCTGGCGATCCTGTCGCTCGCGCTCGGAAGCATCGCCGCCGTCGTGCAGAACGACGTGAAGCGCATGCTGGCCTACTCGTCGATCGCCCACGCCGGGTACATCCTCATCGGGTTCGCGGCCGCCGCCGTCGCCGACGGCGGCGCGTCCGCCCGGGGGTTGCAGTCCGCCTTGTTCTACCTGCTGGTGTACGCGTTCATGACGATCGGCGCGTTCGCGGTGGTCACGATGGTCGCCCGGTCGTCGCACGACGCCCGCCACACGCTGTCCGAGTACCGCGGGCTGGCGGCGCAGCGGCCGGCGTTGGCGGCGTTGTTGGCGTTCTTCCTGCTCGCGCAGGCCGGCGTTCCCTTCACCGGAGGCTTCGTCGCCAAGCTCCAGGTGTTCGCGGCCGCGGTCGACGCCCGCGAGTACTACCTGGCCATCGCGGGGGTGGTCGCCGCCGTCGTCGCCGCGTTCTTCTACCTGCGCGTCGTCGTGACGATGTACACCGGTGGTGACGAGCCGGCCGAAGCCGCCGAGCCTGGCCGGCGCCCGCTGCGGGTCGACCCGCCCGCGGCCGTCGTGCTCGGGGCCACCGCCGCGTTCACGCTCGTGCTCGGCATCCTCCCCGGCGCCTTCCTCGACCTCGCCAAGGACGCCACCTTCCTGCTGCGCTGATGCGTTCCTCACCCGGAACTATTCAGGGTCAGGAACGCATCACGCGACGTCGGGGCGGCGGCGGAACCAGCGGCGGCGGGCGCGCTCGCGGGGACGGACCCGCTCGACCTCGTGCTCGTCGAGGGCGCGGGCGGCGAGATGGTGCGCCTCCTCGATGAGCATCAGCGAGTCGGAGAAGTCGAAGAGCTCCCGCTCGTCGGACGGGTTCGGGAGCACGACGACGTCGACGTCGGGCGGCGCGTGCCGGAGCTCGAGGTCGAAGCGCTGGTTGCGGGAGATCGCGAAGGCTCGCACCGCGACGTCGAGGGGGGAGCGCATGCGCCGTTCGACGAGGGCACCCGACACGTTGCACACGTAGATGCGGTCGGTCGGCCCCGACAGCGCATGCCAGAGCGGCACGGCGTTCGTCACCGCGCCGTCGACGAGCAGCCGCCCGTCGTGTTCGACCGGCGCGAAAAGGGCCGGCAGCGCCGTGCTCGCGAGCAACGCCCGCTGGACGTCGCCGCACGCGAACACCACCTCCTCGCCGGTGGTCAGGTCGGTCGCGACCACGCGCAGCGGCACCTCGGTCTCGGCGAAGGTCGGGGCGGTGTTGGCGCGGTCGAGGAT
>JBKPDG010000008.1:0-31719 GCA_046727755.1 Actinomycetota bacterium | reverse complement strand
ATCCAATCCCAAGCGGAGGCTGACGCGGCCGAGGTACGCGCCCGGGCCCAGGAGGACATCCGGCTCGCGTCCGAGCGCGCGCAAGCCGACCTCCAAGGCCGGGTTGCGGACCTCTCGATCGAGCTCGCGGAGAAGATCGTGGAGCGCAACCTGGATCGCGACACGCAGCTCGCGTTGGTGGAGAGCTACATCGGCCAAGTGGGGAACGGGAGCAGATAGCGGATGGCGGAATCGGATCGCGTCGAGGCGTACGCCCAGGCGTTCCTCGAGGTCGCGCGCGCCGAGAGACGCGCGGGCGCCATCGAGGATGACCTCTTCCGCTTCGCCCGCGCGCTCGACGCCAACGACGACCTCCGCATGGCGCTGAGCGACCGGAGCGTCCCCGCCGAACGGCGCGTTGCGATCGTCGAGGAGCTCATGGGCGGTACTGCGCTGCCCGTCAGCGTCGGGCTGGTGTCGATGGTGGTCGGCGCCGAGCGGGCCGGCGAGCTGCCGGCAGTGGTCGACCGGTTCCTGGAGCTGTCGGCCGAAGAGCGCAAGCACGAGGTCGCCGAGGTGCGCGCCGCCGTGCCGCTCGACGAGCGACTCCGCGACCGGCTGGCGAAGGCGCTCGGCAACGCCACCGGCAAAGAGGTCGAGGTCAAGGTCGTCGTCGACCCGAACGTGCTCGGCGGCGTCGTGGCGCGCATCGGCGACACCGTGATCGACGGCTCCGTTCGCCACCGGCTGGATCAACTGAAGGAACGCATGTAATGGCTGAGTTGTCCATCAACGCCGACCAGCTCGCTGCCGCGCTGCGCAAGCACGTCAGCGGCTTCAGCACCACGCTCGAGAAGGCACGCGTCGGGCGCGTGCTCGAGGTCGGCGACGGGATCGCGCGGGTGTCGGGGTTGCCCGCGACGGCGGTCAACGAGCTGCTGGAGTTCGAGGGAGGCACGCTCGGGTTGGCGCTGAACCTCGACGAGGACTCGATCGGCGCCGTCGTGCTCGGCGAGGCCGAGGACGTCGAGGAGGGTCACACCGTCCAGGAGACGGGACGGATCCTCTCGGTCCCGGTGGGTGACGTCATGCTGGGCCGGGTCGTCAACGCGCTCGGGCAGCCCATCGACGGCAAGGGGCCGGTCGCGACCGACACGTACCGGCGTCTCGAGATCCAGGCGCCGGGTATCGTCGCCCGCCGTCCCGTACACGAGCCGCTGCAGACGGGGATCAAGGCCATCGACGCCATGACCCCGATCGGTCGCGGGCAGCGTGAGCTGATCATCGGCGACCGGAAGACCGGGAAGACCACGGTCGCGGTCGACACGATCCTCAACCAGCGCGGTCAGGGCGTGAAGTGCATCTACGTGGCCGTCGGCCAGAAGGGCTCGACTGTGGCCCAGACCGTCGCCACGCTCGAATCCCACGGAGCGATGGAGTACACGGTCGTGGTCAACGCGCCGGCCGCCGACCCGGCGGTGTTCAAGTACCTGGCCCCGTACGCCGGATGCGCGATCGGCCAGTTCTGGATGGACGACGGCTCGGCCGCGCTCGTCGTCTACGACGACCTGTCCAAGCAGGCCGAGTCATACCGGCAACTGTCGCTGCTGCTCCGCCGTCCTCCCGGTCGCGAGGCGTACCCCGGCGATGTCTTCTATCTCCACTCTCGGCTGCTCGAACGTGCGGCCAAGCTCAGCGAGGAGCGCGGCGGTGGCTCGCTGACCGCGCTGCCGATCATCGAGACGAAGGCGGGTGACATCTCCGCCTACATCCCGACCAACGTGATCTCGATCACCGACGGGCAGATCTACGTCGTCGAGGACCTGTTCCGGGCGGGTGTGCGGCCGGCGGTCGACGTCGGCATCTCGGTGTCACGCGTCGGCGGCGACGCGCAGATCAAGGCGATGAAGTCGGTGGCCGGGACCCTCAAGATCGACCTGGCCCAGTTCCGCGACCTCGAGGCGTTCGCGACGTTCGGCTCCGAGCTCGACCGGGTGTCGCAGGCCCAGCTCGACCGTGGGTACCGGCTCACGGAGCTGCTGAAGCAGCCGCTCAACGCGCCGATGCCGGTCGAGCTGCAGGTGGTCTCGATCTTCGCCGGCACGAACGGCTACCTCGACGACCTTCCCATCGAGGACGTCCGGCGATTCGAGAGCGAGCTCCACGACTTCTTCCGCACCCGTCAGGCCGAGCTGCTGGCCACGATCCGCGACACCAGGCAGCTCCCGGAGGAGGCCGAGCTCAAACAGGCCGTCGACGACTTCAAGGCGACGTTCCAGCCGTCCGGCGGCGCCGAGGGCGACACCACGATCGCGGCTCTTGAAGGCGAGGCCCTCGGCGAGCCCGAGTCCGACAAGACCCTGGCGACGGAGTGACCGAGGGATCGAGGTAAGAGGGACATGGCCGGCGGTCAAGAGCGCATCCTCCGCAGACGCATCCGGAGCGTGCAGTCGACCAAGAAGATCACGCGCGCCATGGAGCTCATTGCCGCCAGCCGCATCGTGCGTGCGCAGGCGCGGGTCGCGGCGGCAGTGCCGTACAGCGACCAGATCACCGAGGTCGTGCACGACCTCGCCGACGCCGGTGGTGCGATCGAGAGTCCGTACCTGGTGCCGCGGCCCGAAGTCCGCCGCGTCGGCCACATCGTGCTCACCGCCGACCGGGGCCTCTGCGGCGCGTACAACTCGTCGGTGCTGCGCGCCGCCGAGGGGGAGATCGAGGAGCATCGGGAGCTGGCGCGTGACTCGTCGGTGTACGTGGCCGGGCGCAAGGGCGAGAGCTACTTCCGCTTCCGGCAGTATCCGGTGGAGGCGTCGTTCACGGGCTTCAGCGAACAGCCGACGTACGAGGACGCCCGTCGCATCGCCGCCGCCGTGCGCGACCCGTTCCTCGAGGGGCGCATCGACATGGTGCAGCTCATCTACACCCGCTTCATCACGGTGGGAAGCCAGGAGGTCGTGGTCCGCCCCCTGATGCCCCTGGAGCGCGAGGTCGTTCGCGACGAGGACGAGCGCGCTCACGAGGCCGAGGGGCCGCGCGCGGCGTACGAGTTCGAGCCCGGCCCGGGGGAGATCCTGGAACGGCTCCTGCCGAGATACGTCGAGGCGCGCATCTTCGCGGCCCTGCTCAACGCGGCGGCGTCCGAGCAGGCCGCCCGCCAGCGGGCGATGAAGGCGGCGAGCGAGAACGCCGACGAGCTCACGGTGAGCCTGACGCGCGTGATGAACCGCGCCCGCCAGGACGCCATCACCACAGAGATCACCGAGATCGTCGGTGGCGCCGAGGCGCTCCGCCACGCCGGCCAGGCGGGTGCGGAGGAGCCGTTCGGCGAGGACCTCAGAGTCCGCGTGGGCGCAGAGTGAACGCCGAGCAAGCGAAGGAGCAGTCCCGATGACCATGACCGCCGAGGAACGCGCCGGCACCGAGCTGAAGGAGGGGCGCGTCGTCGCCATCGCCGGCCCGGTCGTCGACGTCGAGTTCCCGCCCGACGGCGTCCCCGAGATCAACCACGCCGTCGAGATGGATATCGAGCTCGAGGGTGAGACGATCCGCATCGTCGCCGAGGTCGCGCAACAGATCGGCGAGAACCGGGTCCGCGCTATCTGCATGAAGCCGACCGACGGCCTGCGCCGCGGCACGAAGGTGCGCAACCTCGGCCATGGCCTCCAGATGCCGGTCGGCGACGGCGTGCTCGGGCACGTGCTCAACGTGCTCGGCGAGCCGCTCGATGTGACGGCCGATCAACTGACCGGGATCGACGAGCGCTGGGACATCCACCGCGAACCTCCGCCGTTCCGCGAGCTCGAGCCGAGCAAGGAGATGTTCGAGACCGGCATCAAGGTCATCGACCTGCTCGAGCCGTACGTCCGCGGCGGCAAGATCGGCATGTTCGGCGGCGCTGGCGTCGGCAAGACGATCATCATCCTCGAGATGATCAACCGCGTTGCCACGCAGCACGGTGGCGTGTCGGTGTTCGCCGGCGTGGGTGAGCGCACCCGCGAGGGCACGGACCTCTGGCTCGAGATGCAGGAGTCCGGCGTCATCGACAAAGCCGCGCTGATCTTCGGCCAGATGGACGAGCCACCCGGCGTGCGCCTCCGGGTCGGGCTGGCCGCGCTGACCGTCGCCGAGTACTTCCGTGACGTGAAGAACCAGGACGTGCTGCTGTTCGTCGACAACATCTTCCGGTTCGTGCAAGCGGGCTCGGAGGTGTCGACGCTGCTCGGGCGGATGCCGTCGGCAGTGGGATACCAGCCGACGCTGGCCGACGAGATGGGGGAGCTGCAAGAGCGCATCACGTCGACGAAGGGCCACTCGATCACGTCGCTGCAGGCCGTGTACGTACCCGCCGACGACTACACGGACCCGGCGCCGTTCACGACGTTCGCGCACCTCGACGCGACGACGGAGCTCAGCCGCCAGATCGCCGCGCTCGGGATCTACCCGGCCGTCGACCCGTTGTCGTCGTCGTCGACGATCCTGGCGCCCGAGATCATCGGCGACCGGCACTACGCCTGCGCCCGCCGCGTGCAGGAGGTGCTCCAGCGCTTCAACGAGCTCCAGGACATCATCGCCATCCTCGGGATCGACGAGCTGTCCGAGGAGGACAAGGTGACGGTGGCGCGGGCCAGGAAGATCCAGCGCTTCCTCTCGCAGCCGTTCTTCGTGGGCGAGAAGTTCACCGGCGTGAAGGGCATCTACGTCCCGATCGAGGAGACGGTCGAGAGCTTCGAGGCGCTCGTGAACGGCGAGCTCGACGAGGTTCCCGAGCAGGCGTTCTTCAACGTGGGCGGCGTCGAGACCGTGCTCGCCAAGGCGAAGACGCTGGAAGAGAGCTGAGCGACGTGCCGCTCACGGTCGACATCGTCTCGCCCGAACGGGTGCTCTACACGGGCGAGGGCGACATGGTCGTGTGCCGCACGTCGGAGGGTGAGATCGCGTTCCTTCCCGGCCACGTGCCGTTCCTCGGCGCGCTCGGGATCGGCGTCGTGCGGATCCTGCTTCCGCAGGAGGGTGAGCAGGCCGCGGCCGTGCACGGCGGGTTCGTCGAGGTGGCCAACGACCGCGTGATCGTGCTGTCCGACGTCGCCGAGTTGGCGGAGAGCATCGACGTGGACCGGGCGCGCCGGGCCCGGCAGCGCGCCGAGGAGCGGCTGGCCGCCGATGCCGACGACGAGGACGCCCACGCCGCGCTCTTCCGAGCGACCACCCGCCTCGAGGTGGCGGGAGCCACGGAGCACGCGTAGCCGCTCTCTCGGTGCGGCGATCACCACCTACGGTGTCGCCATGCGCCGGCTCCCCCCGCTGGTGATCGCGATCGCCGTCTTCGTCGCGGCGTGGGGAAGCGCGGCTTCCGCCGTCGATCGGGACGACCTCGACGCGTACCGGGGCCTGGGAACCTGGGTCGACGTGTTCGACTATGTCCCCGCGTTCCAGAATGCGGGCAGCACGCCGTCGGTCACGATGCGCAACTTCGACGACATGGCCCGCCTAGGGGTCAAGACCGTCTACCTCCAAGCCGCACAGGACGACGAGCGGTCCCCGGGCAACACGGTCGACCCGAGGCTCCTTGGTCGGATGCTCCGCGCCGCGCACGACGCCGACCTGCGCGTCGTCGCGTGGTACCTGCCGCGCTTCGTGGACGTCCAAGCCGACTTCCGTCGGGTCCGAGCCCTGCTCGACTTCGAGGCCGACGGCGAGGAGTTCGACGGGTTCGCGCTCGACATCGAGGCGAACCGGGCGCTGCCCAACACCGACGAACGGAACGAGGCTCTCATCGATTTGTCCAAGCGGATCCGCGACCGCGCCGGCGATCGTCCCGTCGGGGCGATCGCCCTCGAGCCCGTGCTGCTGGAAGTCGTCAACCCGGACTTCTGGCCGGAGTTCCCGTGGCGGAGACTGGCGTCGCTCTACGACGTCTGGCTCCCGATGTCGTACTGGACGAACCGCAACTCGGACTCCGGCTACAGGGAAGGGTTCAAGTACACCGACGAGAACATCCGCCGGCTCCGGAACAACCTCGACGACGACGAGGCGCCCGTGCACGCGATCGGCGGCATCGCCGACACCGCGCTGGTCAACGACTACGCGGGCTTCCTCCGCGCCGTGAAGAAGGACGACGCGATCGGCTGGTCGATCTACGACTACAGCACCACCGTGAGCAGCGCCTGGCCCCGGCTGCGCGCTGGCTGACGAGTGCGTCAGTCGAACTTGAGGGACGAGTAGCGCATGAGCTTGTGCCAGCGGTGGCGGGAGTCGATCGTGCGGATCGTCCCCGACTTCGACCGCATCACCAGCGACTGGGTGCTCGCGCCGTCACCCCAGTAGCGGACGCCCTTGAGCAGCTCGCCGTCGGTCACTCCCGTGGCCGAGAAGAACACGTCGTCGCCCGCGACCAGATCGTCCGTGCTGAGCACCCGAGTCAGGTCGTAGCCGGCGTCGGCGGCGGCGCGACGCTCGTCGTCGTCCCGGGGCCAGAGCCGGCCCTGGATGGCGCCCCCGAGGCACTTCAACGCGCAGGCTGCGATCACGCCCTCCGGTGTGCCGCCGATGCCGAAGAGGACGTTGGCGCCGCTCTCCGGCCACGCCGCCGAGATCGCGCCGGCCACGTCGCCGTCGGGGATGAGCCGGATGCGGGCGCCGGCCTCGCGGCACTCCTTGATGATGTCCTCGTGCCGGGGACGGTCGAGGATCACCGCCGTCACGTCGTCGACGTCCTCGCCCAGCGCCTTGGCGACCGCCTGGAGGTTGTGAGTGACGGGGGCGTCGAGGTCGATCGCATCGGCCGCCTCGGGGCCGGCGGCGATCTTCTCCATGTACACGCACGGGCCGGGGTCGAACATCGTCCCCCGCTCCGAGAGGGCGATCACGGCGATCGCGTTCGGCCGGCCGAGGGCGGTGAGCGTCGTCCCGTCGATCGGGTCGACGGCGATGTCGCACGCGGGCCCTCCGGAGCCGATCTGCTCGCCGTTGTAGAGCATCGGCGCCTCGTCCTTCTCGCCCTCGCCGATGACGACGACGCCGTCCATCGAAACGTTGTTGACCACCAGCCGCATGGCGTCGACGGCGGCCTGGTCGGCGGCCTCCTTGTCGCCCCGGCCCATCCACCGCCCGGCAGCGAGGGCCGCCGCCTCGGTGACCCGCGCCAGCTCCATGGCGAGGTTGCGGTCGGGGGCCTGGCGCTGCTCCATCGCGGTGGAATCTCCTTGGGGCGGGCGGGCTCGCGATCGGACTGTACCCGCCGCCCGTCCTGGCCCCACCTGGCGTGCTTGCGGCGGCAACAACGGGTTGAGGGCAGGCGGACGGTAGCGTTGACGCGGTGACGACGGCACGCGATCGCTGGCAGGCGGCCTTCGAGCGCGCCGAGCGGCGCGACGCCGACTTCGAGACCATGTCGGGGGTTCCGCTGGCGCCGGTGTACGGGCCCGACGACGGCGAGTTCCCCGGCGAGTGGCCGTACACCCGCGGGCCGTACGCCTCGATGTACCGGTCGAAGCTCTGGACGATGCGGATGTTCGCGGGCTTCGGGACCGCCCCCGATACGAACCGTCGCTTCCGCGACCTACTCGCGGCCGGCGGCGACGGGCTCTCCACCGCGTTCGACCTGCCCACCCTCATGGGCCGCGACTCGGACGATCCGTTGGCGATCGGCGAGGTGGGCAAGTGCGGCGTCGCCATCGACACGCTCGCCGACGTGGAGGACCTCTACCGCGAGATCGACCTGTCGCACGTCACCACGTCGATGACGATCAACTCCCCGGCCGCCATCCTGCTGGCGATGTACATCGCGGCCGCCGAGCGTGGCGGTGCCTCCCGACGCGAACTCGGCGGCACCCTTCAGAACGACATCCTGAAGGAGTACCAGGCGCAGAAGGAGTTCATCTTTCCGCCTCGCCCCTCGATGCGGATCGTCGCCGACACGCTGCGGTTTTGCACCGCCGAGATGCCGCGCTGGCACCCGATCTCCGTGTCCGGATACCACATCCGCGAGGCGGGGAGCACCGCCGCCCAGGAGCTCGCGTTCACGCTCGCGAACGGGTTCGCGTACGTAGAGGCCGGGACGGCCGCGGGCCTCGGCGTCGACGAGTTCGCGCCGCGGCTGTCGTTCTTCTTCAACGCGCACATCGACTTCTTCGAGGAGATCGCCAAGTACCGGGCGGCGCGTCGCATCTGGGCCCGGTGGATGCGTGAGCGGTACGACGCGCAGGCCGAGCGTTCGCTCCAGCTGCGGTTCCACACGCAGACCGCGGGCGTGTCGCTGACCGCTCAGCAGCCGGAGGTCAACGTCGTCCGTACCGCCATCGAGGCCCTCGCCGGGGTGCTCGGTGGCACGCAGAGCCTCCACACGAACTCGATGGACGAGGTGCTCGCGCTCCCCACCGACAGCGCCGCCCGGCTGGCGCTGCGGACCCAGCAGGTCATCGCCAACGAGACGCGCGTCCCGAACGTGGCGGACCCGCTCGGCGGCTCCTGGTTCGTCGAGGAGCTCACCGACGAGATGGAACGCCAGGCCGAAGCGGTGTTCGCCCACCTCGATCGTCTCGGCGACGGCTCGCTGCTCGAGGGAGTGTTCCGCGCCGTCGAGTCGGGCTGGTTCCAGGGCGAGATCGCCGAATCCGCCTACGAGCTCGAGCGCAAGCTCAACGACGGCCGCCATCTCGTCGTCGGCGTGAACGTGGCGACACAGGGCGGAGACGGGCAACCGGACATCCTGCGCATCGGCCCCGAGGTCGAGGAGGAGCAGCTGAAGCGCCTGGCCCGGGTGAAGGCCGATCGCGACGGCAGCGCGGTCGACGCCGCGCTGGCGCGCGTGCGTTCCGACGCCGCCGCGCCGGACGTCAACCTGATGCCGGGGTTGATCGAGGCGGTCACGACGCACGCGACGGTTGGGGAGATCGTGGGCGCGCTGGCCGACGTGTTCGGCCGCCATCGAGAAGATCCCGTCATCTGAGGATGGACGACCGCCTCCTCGAGGTCGCGCGCGCCGCCAAGGGGTTCATGCCCGAGGAGGAGGGGCTCGCGCTCCACGCCGCCGGTTGTGACGCGGCATCGCTCGGACCCCTCCTCGAGATCGGCAGCTATTGCGGAAAGTCGGCCGTGTACCTGGGTGCGGCAGCGCGGGCCGGCGGCACGGTGCTGTTCAGCGTCGACCACCATCGGGGCTCCGAGGAGAACCAGGCCGGGTGGGAGCATCACGACCCCGAGGTCGTCGACCCGGCTACCGGCCGGATGGACACGCTGCCGTTCTTCCGCCGAACGATCGAGCGCTCCGGCCTGGAGGACACCGTCGTCGCCGTCGTCGGCGACTCGCCCGCAATCGCCGCGCACTGGCGCACGCTGCTCGGGCTCGTGTTCGTCGACGGCGGTCACGCTCTCGACGTCGTGGTCGCCGACTACGAGTCGTGGTCTCCGATCGTCGCGCCAGACGGCGTGCTCGTCTTCCACGACGTGTTCGAAGACCCACGCGACGGCGGGCAAGCGCCCTTCGAGGTGTGGAAGCGCGCCGTCGCCTCGGGCTTTTTCACCCCCGTGTCGACGACGGGCAGCCTGCGGGTGTTGCGACGCCAATGATGCGTGCACAGACCAGAACAGTTCTGGTCCATGAACGCATCGGAACGAGAAGTTAGCCGCGACCCCGGCGACCCTCGCGGGCCATCTCGGCTTCGATCTCGGCGCCGGCGGCCAGCAGCTCGGCGGGGGTGAGGCCGAGGGGGAGTCCCTCGCCGCGGAACAATCCTGCGGTCGGCGCATGCCCGGCCAGCGCGTGGGCGGCGAGCACGACCGCCGCCGAGTTCCACGTGGGCTGCTCGACCGGGAACAGTTGGCCGTTGCGATTGAACACGCCGCCCTCGAAGTTGGCACCGGTCCAGTAGCCGCCGCCGTCGGCCCGGAGGAACTGCACCGACTCGAGCAGCTCGCGCGCCTCCTGATGCGCACCGATCGCGTCGAGCGCCATGACGAACTCGCACGTCTCGGCGGCCGTGACCCAGGGGCGGTCTGACACGCAGCGCACGCCGCGGCCCTCAACCACGAAGGTCTTCCATCCACCCGCCACGCGGGCGTGGGCCGAGTGTCCGCGCAGCACTCCGCCGAGGATCGGGTAGTACCAGTCCATCGCCCAGCGCGCCTTGTCGAGGAAGACGTCGGGTCGGTGGGCGACGGCGATGGCGAGCGATCCGAGCGACAGCTCCCAGTCGGGACGCTCGTGGCCGAGGTGCTCGGCGATCGCGATCGCGCAGCGCAGGCTGGCGTGCACACTGGACGAGCCCGTGAGCAGCGCGCCGTCGTCGGGATCGTCGCCTCGCCACGCGACCTCGCCCGTTTCGGCCTGGTAGTCGAGGACATAGTCGATGGCGCGCTCGACGACCGGCCAGAAGTCGTCGAGGAAGCGCCGGTCACGAGTCGACAGATAGTGATGCCACGCGCCGTTGGCGATGTAGCACGTGACGTTGGTGTCGAGGGTGGCGTCCTTCACCTCGTCGCCGACGTAGTACGCGTGCCACGCGCCGTCCGGCCGTTGCCGGCCGCGCAGCCACTCGTATGCCTGCTCCGCATCGGCGTGCCGGCCGCCGACGTCGAGGGCCATTGCGGCCTCGACCAGGTTCCACGGGTCGGTGTGATGACCGGGTACCCACGGGATGTTGCCGTCCGGCAGCTGTACGGACGCGATCGCGTCGACCGTGGCCGTCAACTCGTCGGCGGTCACGATTCCATCGACGTTGCAGAGCACGTTCATTGCGGCTTCTCCGTGTAGACGACGAGGCTCTTGCCCAGCACCGGGTTCAACGCCCGATCGAGCAGCCGGGCCCAGCCGGGGCGGTTGGTCAACTCCCACACGAGGAAGTCGTGGTACTTGCGGACCGGCAACGCGTCGGGGTTGTCGACGCCGACGGCGCATCGCAGCATCCAGTACGGCGAGTGGAGCGCGTGCGCGTGATGCGAGCCGCGCAGCATCAAGCCGGCACGTTCGAGCTTGGCCTCGAGCTCGGGCTGGCGGTAGATGCGGACGTGCCCGCCCGGCGTGTCGTGGTATCGATGGTCGAGGGCCCAGCAGATCCGTTCCGGCCACCGCGTCGGCACCGTGACGGCCAAGCGCCCGCCGGGCCGCAGCACCCGGACGAGCTCGCCGATCGCCCGTTCGTCGCCGGGGATGTGCTCGAGCACCTCGGCGGCGATGATGCGATCGAACGACGCGTCGGGGAACGGCAAGGTGAGCGCGTTCCCGTTGACCATCCCGCCGGTGGGGCCGTGGGGGAGCTCGCCGGCGGCGACCATGCCACCACTCACCGCCGCCGCGTCCTTCAGCTCGGCGGCATCGGCGTCGAGCGCGACGACCACGGCTCCGCGTCGCATCGCCTCGAACGCGTGACGACCGCCGCCACAACCAAGGTCGAGCAGCGTCTCGCGGTCGCGCAGGTCGAGCCGTGTGAAGTCGACCGTCAGCATCAGCGGTAGCCGGCTCCGCTGTGCTCGTCGAGCAGGGCCCGATAGTGCTCGGCCGTGCCCTCGGCCGTCCGGCGCCACGTGAAGCGCTCAAGCGCCCGAGCCCGACCGGCGGCGCCGATGCGGGCCCGCAGCGCGGGGTCGTCGAGCGCGCGTCCGAGCGCAGCTGCCAGGGCCGACGGGTCTGCCGGCGGCACCAGGAGCCCGGTCTCGCCGTCGCGCCCGATCACCTCGGGCAGCGCACCACCGGTGGTGGCGACGATCGGCACGCCGCACGCCATCGCCTCGACGGCCGGGAGCGAGAAGCCCTCGTACAGCGACGGCACCGCGGCCAGCTCAGCCTCTGCGTAGAGCTCCACGATGCGGTCGGTGGTGACGTCGTGCACGAACCGGACGGCGCCGTCGAGGGCGAGCCGGTCGATCAGGGCGGGGATCGCGCTCCTCCCCTTCGGCTTGCCGATCACGACCAGGTGCGCGTCGTCGCGCTCCGTTCGCAGTTTGGCCAGCGCCTCGAGCAGCGATGTGAGCCCCTTCATCGGGACGTCGGCGCTCGCCGTCGTCATGATGCGACCGGGAACGCCACGCACCTCGGGTCGGGGGCGGAACACCGCGGGGTCGGCGCCGACCGGCACGACGTGCAAACGGTCCGGTTCGACGTTCATCTGGGCGAGGATGTCGCGCCGCGACGACTTGGACACCGTGATGAGCCGCGGGATGTGGCGGGCGACGCGTGCCTGCATGTCGATGAAGCCGTACCAGCGGCGCAGCGTGACCCGCTTCCAGGCGTGCTTGGCGTGCTCGAGGTCGAGGTCGCGGTCGACGGTGACGGGATGGTGAAGCGTTGCCAGCATCGGCCATCCGTCGTCGACCAACTTGGCGAGGCCGGTCCCGAGACACTGGTTGTCGTGCACGACATCGAAGTCGGTGCGGCGGTGCCGCAACAGCCTCCGCACCCGCATGCTGAACGTGTACGGCTCGGGGAAGCCGGCCGCGCACATGATGGCGAATTCGGCGACGTCGATGCGGGTGTTGAACTCCCACGGCCACGGCACCCGGAACGGGTTCTCGGGTCGATAGAGATCGAGACTCGGAACGCGCGTGAGCTGCGCGGGATCCGCGAGCTCCGGGTACGGCTGGCCCGAGAAGACCTCGACCGAGTGCCCGAGGGCCGTGAGCTCGCGCACGAGCTCGCGGGTGTAGACACCCTGGCCACCGCAATGTGGATTGCCGCGATACACCAGATAGGCGACGCGAAGGGGCTGATCCGGGCGCGGCATGAGGGAGCAGCCTATCGGGGGAGGGCCAGATACCCTCGCCGCGGCGACGGCGACAAGGGAGGAACGATGAACTCGATCTACGCCGGTCCGAAGCGCGGCGCCGACCGGGCGGTGCTTCTCGCGCACGGCGCGGGATCCGACATGCACGCGGCAACCCTCGGTCGCGTCGCCGACGCGCTCGCGGTGGCGAAGATCCCATCCCTCCGCTTCAACTACCCGTACCGTGACGCGGGCCGGAAGTCACCCGACCGAGCGGCCGTGCTCGATGCCACCACCCGCGAGGCCGCCGGCGAGCTCGCCCGTCAGGCCAAGCTGCCGCCCGAGCGGCTCGTGCTCGGCGGTCGGTCGATGGGCGGCCGGTACTGCTCGCTCATCGTCGGTACCGACGAGGATCCCGTGCCCGCGCTCGGCCTGCTCCTGCTCGGCTATCCGCTGCACGCAGCGGGGAAGCCGGACCAACCCCGCGTCGAGCACTTCCCGCGAATCACCGTGCCGTGCCTGTTCGCGAGCGGCACGCGGGATTCGCTCGCCGGGAAAGAGGCGCTGACCGCGGCGGTGAAGGCGATCAAGGGTCCGGTGACGATGCACTGGCTCGAATCGGCCGATCACGGCTACCGGCCGCGCAAGTCATCGGGACGCACGACCGACGACGTGGCCGCCGAAGTCGCCGCCGCCTCCGTCGACTGGGTGCGGTCGCTCCCGGGTTGACGCGGCGCGCTGGCTAGTCGCCGGTCTTGCCGTCGATCTGCTCGCGCATGAGGTCGAGATGACCGGCGTGACGGGCCGTCTCCTCGAGTAGGTGGACGAGGATCCACCGCAAAGAGACGTGGCCGTAGAACCGGTGCGCACCTGCGCTCAGCACGTCGAGTGACGACGCGCTCGCTATCCGTCGCGAATTCGCGACGGAATCCCGGTAGAACGCGAGGACTGACGCCACCGTCTCGCCGGGCTCGATTCGGAACATGGCGTCCGGGTCGTCGGAGCTCAATTCGTAGTCGATCTGTTCGCCTGCGAATCGCTCACGAAACCAGCTCTGCTCGACGTCGCCCAGGTGCTTCACGACGCCGAGGGGCGCGACCCCGGACGGCGTCATGATCCGGGTGGCATCCTCCATCGACAGATCGGACACCTTGTTCTCGACGACTGCGCGGTACCAGTCGAGGAAGCCCGTCAGCAGCTCGGGCTCGGCCGCCTGGCCACCGAGTCCGGACGAATCGGTCACGACCGGCAGCGTACGCGCGCGAGTCATTCGTCACACTCGCAGAGTGTCCTTCTCCGGACCCGCGAACTCCGCGCGAAGGGAATGTGAACCGCCCCGTATTGTTCGGCCCGCCGAGCCGGCACCTGCGAGACTGGTGACATGCGAGTTCGCCGCTACTTCGCCTTCGTCGACCTTTGCGGGTTCACCCGCTACACCGAGGTCCACGGCGACGAGGAGGCGGTTGCCGTGCTCACCGGCTTCCGTACGCTCGTGCGGTACATCGCGTCCGAGCACGGTGTGCGGGTTGCGAAGTGGCTCGGTGACGGCGCGATGTTCGTCAGCACCGACGGCCCCGCGCTGGCGGCCGCGCTCCTCGCCCTCGACCAGCGCGCGTCGGACGCCGTCGACCTGCCCATCCGGGCGGGGTTCTCCGGCGGCGACGTGATCCTCTTCGAAGGCGACGACTACATCGGCGGTCCGGTGAATCTGGCCTCGCGGCTGAGCGATGTCGCCGCGCCCGGCGAGATCCTGGCCGGCGCCGACATGGCCGAGTTCGTGTCGGACGGCGCCGACCTGCGGCCGGTCGAGCCCCGGCTCGTGCCCGGCTTCATGCAGCCCGTCCCGATCGTCGCGTTGGCCGTCGCCCAGCCGATCACGGGCACGCACGAGATCATCGCCAGCTGAGCTTCTCCGACCCGGCGCAGCCGGGCGGTAGCCTGCATCGCCATGGCGTACGCCACCCTGAACTTCGAGCGCGACGGACACGTCGGATGGCTCCGGCTCTCCCGTCCGGACCGGCTGAACTCGTTCACACCCGAGATGTGGCGCGAGCTGCGCGAGATCGGCGAGGAGCTGCGCGACGACCCCGAGCTGCGGGCTCTCGTCGTCATCGGCGAGGGCCGCGCGTTCTCGAGCGGTATCGACACCTCGGTCTTCGCCGGCGACGCGCTCGACGGCGACACGCTCGAGACGGATCGCGACGCCCCTCCTCGCCACGACGATCCCGCCGTCGACGCGATCATGCAGACCCAGGACTCATACACGTGGCTCGAGGAGGCGCCGTACGCGACGATCGCCGCGGTGCGCGGCTACGCGCTCGGTGCCGGGCTCCAGCTCGCGCTGGCGTGCGACCTGCGCGTGTTCGCCGAGGGAACGAAGGCCGGTCTGCTCGAGTTCAAGTACGGCATCCTCCCCGACCTCGGCGGCACGCAACGCCTCCCGCGCGCGGTCGGCGCGGCGAAAGCCAAGGAGCTCATCTTCACCGCGAGCCAGATCGACGCCGAGGAGGCGTTCCGCATCGGGCTGACCCAACGGCTCGTCCCGGACGCCGAGCTCGAGCCCTCCGTCCGCGAGCTTGCCGCCACCATCGCCGCGCAGCCACCGCTCGCCGTCGAAGGCGCCAAGCGGGCAGTGAACGTGGCGGGCACCGTCCCAACGCGCGACGGGCTGCGCATCGAAGCCGAGGGCCAGGCTGTCTGCCTCCGCTCGGACGACATGAAGGAAGCTATCGCCGCGTTCGTCGAGCGGCGGGCGCCGAGCTACCAACGCCGCTAGCGGGAGTGATGGACGCGTTCGTCGTCCGGGCCAACGGTCCGCTGTCAGGCACCGTGCGCGTGCGCGGCGCGACCAAGAACGCCGGGCTCAAGCAGATGGCGGCGGCGCTGCTCGCGCCCGGCGTGACGGTGCTCCGCAACCTGCATCCCGTGCTCGACCTCGATGCGATGCTCGACGTGATGCGCGCCATCGGCGCCGGCACCGAATGGACGGGGAAGAACGAGCTCACGATCGATGCCACCGGGCCTCTCACGCCGGAGGCGCCGTACGAGCTCGTCACGCGGATGCGCGCTTCGATCAATGTGCTGGGACCCCTGCTGGCGCGCTGTGGGGAGGCGCGGGTCGCGATGCCCGGCGGCGACAACATCGGGAGCCGCAAGCTCGACATGCACTTCCGCGGCTTGCAGGCCATGGGCGCCGAGCTCGAGATCGTGCACGGCCTCATCGAGGCGCGGTGCCAGACGTTGTGCGGCACGCGCATCGTGCTCGAGTTCCCGAGCGTCGGCGCGACCGAGAACCTGCTCACCGCAGCCGTGCTGGCGAAGGGCCAGACGGTGCTCGACAACGCCGCCCGCGAGCCGGAGGTCAGCGACCTGGCGGCGTTCCTCAACCGCATGGGCGCGCAGATCTCGGGCGCGGGGTCGTCGACGATCGAGGTCGAAGGGGTCGAGAGCCTGACGCCGGTCGAGAACGAGGTGATGGGGGACCGCATCGAGGCGGGGACCATCCTCATGGCGTGCGGTGTCGCCGGCGGTGAGGTCACCATCGAGGGCACACGCCTGGACCACCTCGAGATGGTGGTGCTGAAGCTCGGTGAGATGGGCCTCGACGTCTCGCCCACCCCCGACGGCCTCCGGGCCCGGTGTGACGAGCGGCTGCACGCGGTCGACGTGGCGACGCTGCCGTACCCGGGTTTCGCGACGGACTTCATGCCGCTGGTCGTGGCGTTGCTGGCGACCGCGGAGGGATCGGCCATCGTCACCGAGAACGTGTTCGACAACCGCTTCGGGTTCGTCGACGAGCTCCACCGCATGGGCGCCGACATTCGCAACGAGGGACGTCACGCGGTGGTGCGCGGCGTCGACCGGCTGTCCGGAGCGCCCGTGCGGGCCCAGGACGTACGCGCCGGCGCCGCCCTCGTGGTCGCCGGGCTCGCCGCCGACGGCGAGACGCGCGTGCTCGACCCGTACCATGTCGATCGTGGCTATCCCGACCTCGCCGGTCAGCTCCGGGCCCTCGGGGCCGACGTGCAGCGCGTCCGCCCTGCCGGCTGACCGGCGCCCCGAACCGGTGGGTTCCGCCCCGCCGGGGAAGGCGTGGGAGAATAGGAGCGTTGCACCGGGAGCATCCGGTCCGATCCCCGTAGCGGAGAGCACATGCCCACCGACACCGAGACCGACGACAGAGAAGCCGGCGTCCTCGAGGCCATCGACGCCATCCGCCCCGCGCTCCAGAGCGACGGCGGCGACATCATTTTCAACGGCATCGATGCCGACGACGCCGTCCACGTCACCCTCGTGGGTGCGTGCGGCACGTGCCCGGTGTCGATGATGACCCTCAAGGCCGGGGTCGAGCGGATCATCATGGACCGCGTCCCGGGGATCACCGAGGTGATCTCCGAATAGCGGCGCTCCACAATCCGCCCGCGCTCGTCGACGCCGCCCGGCGCGGCGATCGTGCCGCGATCGCCAAGCTGATCTCACTGGTCGAGGCGGGCGGCGACGCGGCCACTGAGGCCGTCGGCCGCCTCTACCTCGACACGGGCGGCGCCTACACGATCGGCGTCACCGGCGCGCCCGGCTCGGGCAAGTCGACGCTCACCGACAAGCTCATCGGCCTCGTTCGCGGCGCAGGCGGCGAGGTCGGCGTCCTCGCGATCGACCCGAGTAGTCCCTTCACCGGCGGCGCGATCCTCGGCGACCGCATCCGCATGCAGGACCACGCGACCGACGAGGGCGTGTTCATCCGGTCGATGGCGACGCGCGGCCACCTCGGAGGTTTGGCGCTCGCCACACCTCAGGCGGTGCGGATCCTCGACGCCGCCGGCAAGCCGTGGATCATCATCGAAACCGTCGGCGTCGGTCAGGTCGAGGTCGAGGTGGCGGGCGCGGCCGACACGACGGTCGTCGTCGTGAACCCCCGATGGGGTGACGGAGTGCAGGCCAACAAGGCGGGCCTGCTGGAGATCGCGGACGTGCTCGTCGTCAACAAGGCCGATCGCGACGGGGCGGCCGAAACGGTGCGCGACCTCGAGCTGATGCTCGAGCTGGCGGGGGAGCGCGACTGGCGCCCGCCGATCGTCGAGACCGTCGCGACCGACGGCCGGGGGATCGACGATCTCTGGCGAGCAGTGCTCGACCATCGCGCGCACCTCGAGGCCGACGGCCGCATCGAGCGACGGCGCGACGCACGCTTGCGGGAGGAGCTGCGCGCGATCGTCCACGAGCGACTGCGGGCGGGCGCCGACGAGCGGTGCCGCGGCGAGCGGTTCGACCGTCTGGTGGCGAGAGTCGCGGCGCGCGAGATCGACCCGTACGCCGCTGCCGACGAGCTGCTGCAGATCTAACCTGCCGGAGGTGACCGAGCATCCCTTGGCGGTGATGCTGCACGCCGCGGCGCATGGCGACCATCCGCCCCCCGACGGATTCGTCGAGGTGATGCCGTCGCCAGGAGGACCTGCCGACGCCATCGTCGACTTCACCGCCCACTTGGTGGTGGCGGCGGACGTACCCGCCGACGACGTGCTCAACGCGCTCCCGACCGGGGACCTGTCGGCGTGGACCCACCCGTCGTTCCAGCTGTGGCTGGCCGAGCGACTCGGCACCAAGCCCGGAAGCCGCGACCTCGTGATGGCTGCTCCCGTCGCCGACCACGCCGACGTCGAGCTCACCCCGCGCGACGATTTGGGCGACCACGACCGTGTGCGCCGGGCGTCTCGGTACCGGCGTGACCTGCAGGTGTTCACGGACCCCGACGAGCTCGGCGTCCTCGTCATCGGCCGCGGCCTCGCCGGTCGCCTGGAATGCGCCTTCGAGGTCGAGCCCACCGCCCGCCACCGCGGGCTCGGGCGGCGACTGGCCCTGGCGGCGCGCACGTTCGTCCCGGAGAGAAGAGCGATCTTCGCCCAGGTCGCGCCCGGGAACGTGGCGTCCGTGCGTGCGCTGCTGTCGGCCGGCTTCCGCCCGATCGGCGGCGAGGTGCTGTTCGGGCGCGGGAAGTAGATTCCGCGACCATGTCGGAGGGCGTTCATTCGGAGCGGCGTGCGGACGGCGTCGCCGTCGTGCGCATCGACCGGCCGCCGCTCAACGCGCTGTCGGGCGCGCTGCTCGACGAGGTCGCGGCTATGGCGCGCGGCTTCGTCGGGGATTCTGACGTGAAAGCGGTCGTGGTCTTCGGAGGGCCCAAGGCGTTCGCGGCCGGGGCCGACATCAGCGAGTTCGGGGGGCCGGACGAAGCGCGCGCGATCGCGCAGAGGTTCCGCGCCGCGTACGACGCGCTGGGCGAGATCCCGCGGCCGGTCATCGCGGCGATCAATGGCGTCGCGCTCGGTGGTGGCCTCGAGCTCGCGCTCGCGTGCGACCTGCGGATCGCGGCCGACAACGCACGCGTCGGTCAGCCCGAGATCCTCCTCGGTGTCATTCCCGGCGCGGGCGCGACCCAGCGCCTGCCCCGGCTGATCGGACCGGCGCGGTCGAAGGAGCTCATCTGGAGCGGGCGCCAGGTCAAGGCGGACGAAGCGCTCGCCATCGGGCTCGTCGACCGGGTCGTTCCCGCCACCGAGTTGGAGGACGCCGCGCTCACGTGGGCGGCGACGTTGGCATCGGGGGCCGTCGTCGCCATGGGCCTCGCCAAGAGTGTGATCGACGGCGGCCTCGACCGCCCGATCGCAGACGGCCTCGATCTCGAGGCGGAAGCGTTCGCCGAGGTCTTCGACACCGAGGACGCCGCCGCCGGCGTCCGCAGCTTCCTCGAGCACGGCCCGGGGAAGGCGAGATTCGTGGGGCGTTAGCCCCGTTCGACACGCGCCTTCAGGCGCCGCAGGTTGCCCTTCCAGACCGCGCGCAACACCGGCCACGCGAGGAGCTCACCGAGCGGGCCGCCCATCCACCACGGGAACCGCAGTCGCTCACGCCAGCAGAACCGCGTCCGGTTGCCGCGCCGACGGCGGAGCGTGAAACGGCCTCGGCCGCGAACTGCCCCCTGGTGGGAGATGCCGATGGCTCGGCGCGGCCGCCACTCCGTTACGACGAGCAGGTCGGTCGTGACGAGCGGCCCGAAGCCGGTCACGCATTCGAACTCGGCGCCGACGCCGGCGCGACGCCGGCTGCGGAAGCGGATCGACTCGGCATCGCGCATCCATTCGACATGGCCGTCGATGCGCTTGACGTAGGACCACACGGCGGAGGGCGGCGCGTCGATCGTGACGCACGTGCGAATCCGCACCCCTCACCCCGGCGGGGCGGCCTTGCGCAGTTCTTGCGCGGCTCGTTCCGGTGGGACGGTGTTGACGAGGATGCCGGTGCCCTGCTCGAACCCGGCGGGGACCGTGATGCGGGTCTGCACCTCCACGTACCAGTGGAACGACTGCGGGCTCGCGCCGGATGGGGCGGTGTGGATGACGAGGTTGTACGGCGCGTCGCCGGTTGCGACGCCGAGACACGCCAGAACGGAGCCGATCACACCGGCGAGCCGTTCGTTGTCGGCGTCGGCGGTCTCCTCGAAACAGGATCCGGCGGAGCGGAGCGCAAGGCGCAGCTCGTACGGGGTGCTGCCGGCGCGCGGGCACCACGCCGCCACGGGCCCGTCGACGAGGCGGAGTCCGCCGCCGGCGGCGTCGAGGTCGGCGGTCACCAGGTCGCGACCCGATGCCTCGAAACGGCCGACGGCCTGCTCGACGGCCGGCGGCACGAAGTCGAGCGCCACGATCTGCGCGTGCGGATGCTCGATCGACGCGCCCGCGGCGCGGCCGTGGTTGATCACGACCTGCACGAAGGCGCGCCCCGCTCCGAGGTGGTGACGAGAGCGATCTCGCAGCACCGTGAGCACCTCGGTCGCCTGCGCGTCGTCGAGCTGCGCGAAGGAGTCGGCGTGGGCGGGGGAGAGCACGACGACCTCGTGCGCGCCCGTTGCGCCCGGGCCCGCCTCCTCGCCGCCGACGATGGGATACAGGTTCGGCACGACGCGTACGCGCCAGCCCGGCGTGTCGGGCGACCCGGCCCCCGTCCGGTACACCTCGGGCGGCGTCAGTTGCTCGTTGCCGCTACAGAAGGGGCACGCCGTCGACGCTCCCGAATCCGGCGCCGGCGCCGGGACGGTGTGCGGGCGCGCGGCGCGCCCGGGCGCGAGGAGCACCAACCGACCGGACAGCTCGTCCATTCGCAGCTCTGCCACGGGTACCGAGGCTAGAGGGGTGCCGTAGCCTGGGTACGTGACGCGCATCTCCCAGGTACGACTTGCGATCCTCGGTGGCGGTCCCGCCGGCAACATGTGCGCGACCGTTGCGGCCACGCTCGGTGCACAGGTGACGCTGGTGGAGCGCGACGTCATCGCCGGCGCCGCGCATCTGTGGGACTGCATTCCGTCCAAGGCGATGATCGCGACGGGCGGTGAGCTCACCGAGCTCTCCCGCAGCCACGTAATGGGCCTGCAGGCCGAGGGCGAGGTCGACCTCGACGCGCTGCGCGAGCGCGTCTCGTCGATCGAGCAGCGTCTCCACGAGTCGATCGTCGAGCTGCTCGAATCGCAGAAGGTCCGGCTCCTCCGCGGCACCGGGCGGCTCAAGGGGCCGCACGAGGTCGTCGTCGAGACCGCGCAGGGCATCGAGGAGCTCGAGGCCGACTTCATCGTCGTCGCCACCGGCTCCCGTCCCCGGGTGCCCGAGTTCGCGCCGGTCGACGGCGAGCGGGTGCTGACGACCCGCCAGGCGTACCCGCCGCCCGCGCTGCCCGAGCACGTCGTGGTGATCGGCTCGGGCGTCACCGGCGTCGAGTTCACGCACATGTTCGACGCCCTCGGTTCCGAGGTCACCCTGCTCGTCTCGCGCCAGCAGGTGCTGCCGCTCAAGGACCCCGAGGTGGCGGCCGCACTCGAGGACGAGTTCATGCGTCGGGGCGTCAAACTCCTCAAGGGCGCCCGCGCGAACGGTATCGAGCGCACCGGTGAGACGGTCCGCGTC
Source organism: Actinomycetota bacterium (assembly GCA_046727755.1). GTDB lineage: Bacteria > Actinomycetota > Acidimicrobiia > IMCC26256 > JACDBD01 > JALZAA01. Next base: position 10,091 of record JBKPDG010000008.1, on the reverse strand, counting down.
ACGTGCGAGGACGGGCGGGTCGTACAGGGCTCGCACGCGGTACTGACCGTCGGTTCGATTCCGAACAGCGAGGATCTCGGGCTCGAGGAAGCAGGCGTCGAAGTCGACGCCGGCGGCTACATCCCGATCGACCACCACTGCCGCTCGAAGGTCGAGCACATCTACGCCGCCGGTGACGTGTCCGGGAAGTTGCCGCTGTCGTCGGTGGGCGCGATGCAGGGCCGCAAGATCGCCGAGCACCTCATGGGCCTGCACAACCGTCCCCATCGACACCTCGACTACGACAAAGCGGCGCAGGCGATCTTCACCGACCCTGAGATCGCCGAGGTCGGGCTGGCCGAGGCCGAGGCGTTCTCCGTGGGCAGGAAGATCCGCGTCACCAAGGTGCCGTTCTCGTCGAACGCCAAGGCGCACATCAAGGGCGACCCGCGCGGGTTCGTGAAGATCCTCTCCGATCCGGCGACCGGTGTGGTGCTCGGCGGATCCATCGTCGGGCGCAACGCCGCCGAACTCATCAGCGTGATCGCGGTCGCCGTCACCAACGGGCTCACCGTCAGCGACATCGTCGACTCGCTCCTCGTGCACCCGACGCTGTCCGAGTCGCTGGCCGAAGCGGCGTCTTAGATCGAGCTAGACGAGCTCGCCCCGGGTGACGGTCACGGCGCGGCCTCCGAGCAGAGTGCGGTCGCCGTCGATCCGTACACGTACGACGCCACCGCGCGCCGACGCCTGGTAGCCGGTCAGCTCGGTCTTGCCGAGCCGCTCCGCCCAGTACGGGCCGAGCGCGCAGTGCGCCGAGCCGGTCACCGGATCCTCGTCGATGCCGAACTTCGGGCCGAAGCAGCGCGAGACGAAGTCGTACGCCGGGTCGTCGGACAGGGCGGTGAGCACCGTGAGGTCGAAGCTCGCCAGCCGGGCGAAGTCCGGGCGCACGTCGCGCACCGCGGCCGCGTCGGCGAGTTCCAGCACCCACCCGATGCGTCCCGACGACGCGACGCCGTCCTCGATGCCGAGCGCGTGGAGCAGGCTTGCATCGGGCTCGGCCGCCGTGACGGGATCAGCCGGGAAGTCGAGCTCCACGTCGTCGCCGGCCCTGGAGGCGCTGAGCACGCCGCTGCGCGTCTCGAAGTGCGCCGCCGCCTCGGCCGGCAGGCGGTGCGCTTCCCAGAGGATGTGCGCGCTCGCCAGCGTCGCGTGGCCGCACAGGTCGACTTCCACCGTCGGCGTGAACCACCGCAGGTTGAACCGTCCGACTTCGCCCGTGCCGTCCAGCTCGTGGAGGAACGCGGTCTCGGACAGGTTCATCTCGGACGCCACCGCCTGCATCCAGGCCGGGTCGGCGGGCGAGTCCAGCAGGCACACCGCCGCCGGGTTGCCGGTGAACGGCCCGGACGCGAATGCGTCCACGTGGAAGATCGGCGCGCCCACGATCCCCTGCCCGCTACTCGATCACGATCAGCACGTCGCCGGTGCCGACCGTGTCACCGGCGGTCACCCGGACCTCCTTCACGGTCCCGCCCCGCTCGGCGTTGATGTGGTTCTCCATCTTCATGGCCTCGAGCACGAGCAGGGCCTGGCCGGGCTCGACGGTGTCGTCCTGGGCGACGAGGACCTTCACGATCGTGCCCTGCATCGGCGCGCTGACGGTGCCGTCGCCGCCGCCACCGGCGCCGGCCGCCAGTTTCGGCTTGCTCACCTTGCCGCCCCGGGCGCCGCTGCCACCGGCATCGCCGGCCGACACCTCCGGAAGCCACACCCGCACCGAGAACCGCTTGCCGTCGACCTCGACGGGAATCGTGCGCTCTTCGAGCGGCGCCGCGTCGGTCTCGGCGTCCCGGCCCGGCGCGACGGGAGCCGCCGCCGCGGTGTCGGCGAGCGAAGCCGGGTCGACTTCTTCCTCGACCCATCTCGTCGAGTGGGTCCCGGCGACGAAGTCCGGGTGGTCGAGCAGGGCGAGGTCGGCGGGCACGGTCGTGCGCACGCCGCTCACCTCGAGCTCGCGTAGCGCCCGGAGCATCCGGCGCCGCGCGGCCTCTCGGTCGGCTCCCCACACCACGAGCTTGCCGATGAGGTTGTCGTAGAACTGGGAGATCGTGTCGCCCTCGTCGTAGCCGCCGTCCCAGCGGACCCCCGGACCACTGGGGACACGAAGACGGGTGATCGTCCCCGGCGACGGGAGGAACTTCTTCGCCGGGTCCTCGGCGTTGATGCGGCACTCGATGGCGTGACCACGGCGCTCCACGGACTGCTGCGTGAACGAGAGGCGCTCGCCCGCCGCCACCCGGAGCTGCTCGGCGACGAGGTCGAGCGAGGTGACCATCTCGGTCACGCAGTGCTCGACCTGGAGCCGCGTGTTCATCTCGAGGAACCAGAACTCGCCGTCTTGATAGAGGCACTCGACGGTGCCCGCGTTCACGTAGCCGCATGCCTTGGCGACCTTCACTGCGGCGTCGCCCATGGCGGCGCGCACGTCGTCGGCGATTCCCGGCGCCGGAGATTCCTCGATGAGCTTCTGGTGACGGCGCTGCGTCGAGCAATCGCGCTCGCCGAGCCACACCGCGTTGCCGTGCGTGTCAGCGAACACCTGGATCTCGATGTGACGCGGCCGGGTGAGGTACCGCTCGAGGTACGTCTCGGGCCGGCCGAAGTACGCCTGGCTCTCACGAGCGGCCGAGTCGAGCGCGGACTGGGCCTCGTCCGGCCCGTCGACCACCTTCATGCCCCGCCCGCCCCCGCCGAACGCGGCCTTGATCGCGACGGGCCAGTCGTGCTGCTCACCGAACGCGATCACCTGGTCGGCGTCCGTGATCGGCTCGAGGGTCCCGGGCACCGCGTCGACGCCGGCGGATGCGGCCGCCGTGCGAGCGGAGATCTTGTCGCCCATGATCTCGATCGCGTCCGGCGGCGGTCCGATCCACGTGACGCCCCGCTCGGTGATGGCGCGGGCGAAGTCGGCATTCTCGGCGAAGAACCCGTACCCGGGGTGTACTGCCTCGGCGCCGCTGCGCGTGATCACGTCGATGATCGCGTCGGTGTTCAGGTAGCTCTCGGCCGCGCTCTGCCCGCCCAGCGCGTACGCCTCGTCCGCGTAGCGCACGTGGGCGGCGTCACGGTCGAGCTCGGAGTAGACGGCCACCGTCGCAACATCCAGCTCGCGACACGTGCGCATCACGCGGATCGCGATCTCGCCTCGGTTGGCGACGAGCACCTTGGTGAACGGACGGGTTGGCAATGACAGCTCCTGGAGCGCCTGGACGGTGGCCGTATCCTACGGGCGATGCCCGAGGGCGACTCGATCGAGCGTACGCACGAGGTTCGCTGGTTCGACTCCCTCGACTCGACAAACCGTTACCTCCTCGACGAGGCGCGCCGGGGTGCGCCCGAGGGACTGGTGGCGGTCACCGACTTCCAGACCGCGGGGCGCGGCCGCCGAGGACGCGGGTGGGTGGCGCCGCCGGGATCGTCGCTGCTGGTGTCCGTGTTGCTGCGGCCTTCTCTCGCGCCGGAGCAGACACCGATCGTCGCGATGGCGTGTGGTGTCGCGCTGGTGGACGCTATCGCACGCGTCGCCGGGTTCACGCCCGAGCTCAAGTGGCCGAACGACCTCGTCGTCGCGGACCGTAAGCTGGTGGGGATCCTCGCCGAACGCGACGGCGACGCGGTGGTGGTCGGCGCGGGTGTCAACGTCGAGTGGCGGGAGTTCCCGCCCGAGCTCACCGCGACGGCGACCGCGTGCAACCTCGAGGCCGGTCACTCCGTGGACCGGCGTGCGTTGCTCGATGCGTTCCTCACCGAGCTCGACCGCCACTATGCCGATCTCGGCGGTGTCGTCGACGCGTACCGGCAGCGGCTGGGGACGCTGGGCCGTCGCGTCCGCGTCGAGAGGCCGGACGGCGACCTGGTCGGCCGGGCAATCGGGATCGGCGACGGCGGCGAGCTCCGCATCGAGGACGACCACGGCGACGTGCTCGAGGTGCGCGTCGGCGACGTCGTCCACCTCAGAGACGCGTGATGCGTGCGCTCGGTGCCTCTGCGGCACCCAGCGCACGCATCAGGGATCGGGGTTGCGCGCGATCAGCTCGGTCAGCAACCTGGCCAGCTTCTCGCTCGTCGGCCCGGGGGCGGCCGCCAGCGCCCGCCCGTCGACCCGTCCGATCGGCTGCACCTCGCGGGTCGACGAGGTCAGGAAGGCCTCGTCGGCGTCGCCCAGCGCCGCCCGGCCGAGCGCCGCCTCCTCAGCGGGGACACCGTGATCGGCGCACAGCTCGAGGACGAGGGCGCGGGTCACACCAAGGAGGCAGCCGGCGTCGGCGGGCGGCGTCAGCACGACACCGTCCCGGATCACGAACACGTTGGATCCCGTCGCCTCGCAGAGCTCACCGCGCGTGTTGAGGAACATCGCCTCGCCGGCGCCGCGCTCACGGGCGTGTGCGAGCGCGCGCACGTTTTCGGCGTACGAAGTGGTCTTCAGACCGGCGACGGCGCCGTGTTCGTTGCGGCTCCACGGGACGATCACGACGTCGACGGTCGGTGGCCACGGCGTTGCCGGCGCGCTCACGACGATCACCGTCGGCGGCCCACCGCCGCGCTCGGAGCCCAGCGGCGACGGACCACCAGTCACCGTCACCCGCACCCGGCCGTCGGTCAGGCGATTGGCGGCGAGCACCTCGTCGACCGCGGCCCGCAGCTCGTGCGATCCGGGCGCGCGGAGGCGGAGCCCGGCGGCCGACCGGACGAGACGCGCATGGTGGCGGGTCCACGCGAACGGCACGCCGTCGTACACGCGCAGCGTCTCGAAGACGCCGTCGCCGACGAGCAGCCCATGGTCGAACGGCGACACGCGCGCCTCATCCACCGGTACGAGCAGCCCGTCGAGCCACAACATCGGCGCGCTCACCGGCGTGCCCCCGCCAGCGGCATTTCGGGTGCACCGGAACGCTCGGCGCCGGCGGCGCCGAGCAGACGCGCTGCCTTGAGCTCGGTCTCGGCCCATTCCGAAGCCGGCTCCGAGTCGGCGACGATCCCGGCTCCGACGCCCAAGTGGGTGCGTCCGTCCGCGACCGTGAACGTGCGGATGGCGACGTTGAGATCGCCCGCATCGCGTTCGGTGTCGATCCATCCGACCGCCCCGCAGTAGGCGCCGCGCCGGACCGGCTCGAGATCCTCGATGAGCTGCATCACGCGCGGTTTCGGGGCACCCGTCACCGACGCGGGTGGAAACGTTCCCCGCACGAGCTCACCGACCCCGATGCCGGCGCGCCGTTGCCCGCGCACGGTGCTCACAAGGTGGTGGAGACCGGGATGGGTCTCGAGCGCGCACAGCGCCGGGACGACCACCGAGCCCGGCTCGCACACGCGTCCGAGGTCGTTGCGGGCGAGGTCGACGATCATCACGTTCTCGGCCCGGTCCTTTGCGCTCGCGGCCAGCGTCGCGCGATCGGCCCCGGTCCCCTTGATCGGACGCGTCTCGACATGTCGTCCGCGCCACGACAGGAACCGTTCCGGCGACGCGGACACGACGGCGACTGCCGGCGCGCCGGACGCGCCGCCGAAGCGCAGCAGCGCGCCGTGCGGAGACGGGTTGCGCCGATCGAGCGCGGCAAACAGCGCCTTCGGATCGGCGGCCTGGTCGCACGTCAGCCGGCGGGTGAGGTTGACCTGGTAGCAGTCACCGGCGCCGATGTGCTCGAGGATGGTGGCGACGCGGTCCTCGAAGTCGGCACGGCCGAGGCTTGTATGCCAGTGCGCCAGATCGGGCGAAGCTGGTACGAGCATGCCGGCGCGCGCCGCCTCGAGCGCGCGCTTCAGCACGCCGCGTGCTTCGCCGTGACCCTGCACCTCGGACCGACCCGACGACCGGTCGAGCACGACGCGCGCGGTGAAGCGGGCGACGACGAGGTCGGGGAGGTGTGGCGTGTCGCCGGCGCGTTCGCTCGGCGCCACCCGCTCCACCGCGCCGCCCAGCTCGTAGGTCAGGAACCCCGCCCACCATCCCGGCGGAAGGCGGTCCAGCGCCGCGAGTGCGTCTGCGCCCGACGCAACTCGCACCTCGTCGGGCTCGACGGCGACGACGACACGAGGGCCGTCCCGCACGACGGCGACATCGACGGTGGCGGGGAGGGCGGCGAGCAACGCAGCGGCGCTCACGCGCGCAGGGTAGCGGCGCCGCCGGTCGGCACTGCCTGCTTTCCGGCGACCGAGGAATCAGCGGTGCCGCCGGTAGCATGACCCCTCCGATGACACGCTCGTACCCCCGCGTCCTGCTCGGGCGCTTCGCAGTCGCGCTGGCGATCTCGTTGACTCTCGTGCTGGTGGGCGTCGTCGGCGTGAACGCCTTCTTCGACCGGAAGATCGACGAGATCCCCCGCGTCAAGGTCGACACGGCGGATAACACCGACCCCGGCGAGCCGGCCAACTTCCTCCTCATCGGGTCGGACACCCGCGCCAACGTGCAGACACCGGAGGAACGGGAAGCGTTCGGTGATCCGTCGGTCGAGGGCGGTCAACGTTCCGATACGCTCATGGTGATTCACGTCGACCCGGCGCGAAAGACGGGATTCCTCGTGTCCTTCCCGCGCGACACGGTCGTGGAAATTCCCGGCGTCGGACCGTCGAAGATCAACGCCGCCTTCAACGCCGGGCCCCAGCGCGTCGTCGACACACTCGCGCAGAACTTCGACATCCCGATCCACCACTACCTCGAGGTCGACTTCCAGAGCTTCAAGGAGATCGTCGACGCCATGGGCGGCGTGCCCGTGTACTTTCGGGCGCCGGCACGGGACGAGAAGAGTGGCTTCGAGTTCGTCCGTTTCTTTCCCAAGCCCGGCTGCTACACACTCGACGGGTCGCTCGCCCTCAACTACGTGCGCTCGCGCGGGTTGGAGGAGTACATCGACGGAGTGTGGCGCACGGACCCGCGTGGCGACATCGCTCGTATCGAACGGCAGCAGGCGTTCATGAAACGACTCGCGACCGAGGCGTTCCGAAGGTCCGTGAGCAGCCTGCGAACCGCGCTCGACATCGCCGACCGGACGATTCCCAAGCTGAAGGCCGACGAAGCCCTCAACAGCGACGACGTCAAGAAGCTGATCAGGTCCTTCCGCCGCGTTGACCCGAACGACCCGAACAGCCTCGAGATGGTGACGTTCCCGACGGTCGGCGCGAGCTCGAGAACCCTCGGGTCGATTCAGGAGCCGAAGCAGCCCGAAGCCGAGGCCGTCCTCGCCCGCCTCCGGCAATTCGGCCCCTCGCCCGATCAGCAGAACGGTCCGAAGCCGTCCGAGGTCCGCGTCAGCGTCTTCAACGGATCAGGCCAGGCCGGGATCGCCGGCAAGACGCAAGCTGAGTTGCAGCAAGCGGGCTTCGTGACCGGGGGCGTCGGCAACAAGCCGGCGCTGCGCGCGACGGAAGTGCGTTACCGACCGGGATCGCAGGACAAGGCCGACGTCGTGCAGAGCTACTTGGGCGGGGTCGGCAAGCTCATCGAGGACAGAGCGGTTACCGAGGCGGACGTCGACATCGTGCTCGGCCGGGACTTCAGCGCAGTTGTGGCGCCCGCCGGGCCCAGCCCCGCGACCACGGCTGCCCCAGCGGCACCGCCTCCGCCTCCAACGGCCGGCGGGGGCGCGAACGGCCAGTCCGGCGGGCCGCCCGCCGACCCCACACAATGCTGAACCGGACGCTGCGTTCATGAGCGCCATCGCGGTTGTCGGCGGCGGGTACGTCGGGCTGACGACGGCGGCCTGCTTCGCCCGGCTCGGCCATGACGTCGTGTGCGGTGAGCTCGACCGCGAGAAAGTGGCGCGCTTGAGCAAGGGGGAAGTGCCCGTGCTCGAGGAGGGCCTCCCCGCCCTCGTAGCGGAAGGTCTCGCGGCGCGCCGGCTCACGTTCGTCGTCGGCGCTGCGACCGCCGTCCGCAACGCCGAGTTCGTCTTCCTGTGCGTCCAGACGCCCCCGAACGACGACGGCGCGGCCGATCTCTCCGTCCTCGAGAGCGCCGTGCGGGAGATTGCGCCGGTCCTGGGCCCGGGGTCGGTCGTCATCAACAAGTCGACGGTCCCCGTCGGTACCGCGGCGCTCGTCGAGCGGCTGCTCGCCGAGGCCGGCGTTCCCACCGGTTCCGTCGGCGTGGCGTCGAACCCCGAGTTCCTTCGTGAGGGCACCGCCGTGCGCGACTTCCTCGAGCCCAACCGGGTCGTCATCGGCTGCCAGGACACCGCGGTGGCGGTGCGCGTGTCGGAGCTCTACCGGAGCCTGCGGGCGCCGATCCTCGTGACGGACGCCGCATCGGCCGAGCTCATCAAGTACGCGTCGAATGCGTTCTTGGCGACGAAGGTGTCGTTCATCAACGAGGTCGCCAACCTGTGCGAAGCCGTGAGCGCCGACGTGCGCGAGGTCGCTCTCGGCATCGGCTACGACCCGCGCATCGGTTTCGAGTTCCTCCACCCCGGTCCCGGGTTCGGAGGGTCGTGCCTGCCGAAGGACGTCGCCGCGCTCCTGCACACGTCTGGGGATGCGGGCTACGAGTTCCGGCTCCTAGCCGCGGTTGCCGAGGTGAACGCGCTTCAGCACGGACGGATCGTCGACAAGATCCGGGCTGTCGTGCCGGACGGGCTCAATGGGACGCGGGTCGCCCTGTGGGGACTCACGTTCAAGGCCAACACCGACGACCTGCGCGACTCACCTGCGCTCGGCGTAGCGTCAAGCCTGCTCGCCGAAGGGGCCGAGGTCCGCGCCTACGACCCCGTCGCCGGCGAGCGGGCGCGTGACTGGGTGGCGGAGCTCGACATCGCCGCCGACGCCTACGAGGTGTGCGCCGACGCCGACGTCGTCGTCGTGCTCACCGAGTGGGACGAGTTCCGCTGGCTCGACTTCGACCGGGTGGGCGAGATGTTGCGCGCCCGGCGCATCGTCGACGCCCGCAATCTCCTCGACCCCGCCGCCATGCGCAAGCGGGGCTTCGCCTACGCGGGCCTCGGGCGCTGATGCCGCGCGCCGTCGTCACCGGTGGCGCCGGGTTCCTGGGTTCCCACCTCTGCCGGGCACTCCTCGATCGAGGGTGGGAGGTTCTCGCGATCGACAGCCTGCTGACGGGCCGGGTCGCGAACATCGCCGACATGCTGGAGATGCCCGCCTTCGAGCTGATGGAGCACGACGTCAGCCAGTACGTCGGCGTCGACGGCCCCGTCGACGCCGTTCTGCACTTCGCGAGCCCGGCGAGCCCGCGCGACTACCTCGAGTACCCGATCAAGACGCTGAAAGTCGGCTCGCTCGGTACCCACAACACGCTCGGCCTCGCCAAGACGACCGGCGCCCGGTACTTGCTGGCGTCGACGAGCGAGATCTACGGAGACCCGCAGGTCCATCCGCAGAACGAGTCGTACTGGGGCCACGTCAACCCGGTCGGCCCGCGCGGCGTCTACGACGAGGCGAAACGCTTCGCCGAGGCCATTGCGATGGCGTACCACCGGGAGCACGGGATCGACGTCAAGATCGTGCGCATCTTCAACACCTACGGGCCCCGGATGAGGCAACGCGACGGCCGCGTCGTCTCGAACTTTCTCGTCCAGGCCATTGACGGCAAGCCGATGACGATATACGGCGACGGCTTGCAGACGCGCTCGTACTGCTACGTCGACGACGAGGTGCGCGGCATCCTCGCCCTGCTGGACTCCGACTGGATCGGCCCGATGAACATCGGGAACCCGGACGAGTTCACCGTGCTCGAGCTCGCCCGCACCGTGCTCGAGGTCACCGGATCGGATTCCGAGATCGCCTTCGAGCCGCTGCCCGTCGACGACCCGACGCGCCGGCGACCGGACATCACCTTGGCGACCGAGATGCTCGGCTGGCGTCCCGAGGTCGACCTCCGCGAAGGTCTCGCCCGCACCTACGAATGGTTCGGGAGGGAGCGTGAGCGAGGACGGTCCTAGCGACGAGGCCGCGGGCAGTTTCCGCACGATGTCAGTCATCGTCCCCGTATTCAACGAGCGCGCCACGGTCGCAGAGATCGTGCGCCGGATGCGAGCAGTGGAGCTGCCCGTCGAGCGCGAGATCGTCGTCGTCGACGACGGCAGCGACGACGGGACCGG
>JBKPDG010000007.1:0-3989 GCA_046727755.1 Actinomycetota bacterium | reverse complement strand
CGTTTCCAGGGCGTGTCGATCGACAGCCAGTGGATCCGGAGATACCTCGAGCGCATGGGCGAGCTCGGGCTCGTGCCGATCATCCACGCGATGGACGACACCCCCGAGGAGTCGTTGTGGAAACTCGCGTCGATCGCGCGTTCCCTCCCGGACCTGACGATCGTCGCCCTGGACGCCTTCTCGTCGTACGAGGCGACGCGGCAATGCTCGTTCGTAGCGGACGTTGCACCCAACATCGTGTTCGACACGAGCTTGAGCTACAACTTCGACTTCATCGAAGAGTTCGCGGTCCGTTTCGGCCCTGAGCGGGTGTTGTTCGGCACCGACTTGTACTCGTGGCCGGTGGGGCGGCGCACGAGTCATCTGCTCCCGCAGATCATCGAGTGCGCGCTTCCACGCGAGGCGAAGGCCGCGATCCTCGGTGGGAACGCCCGTCGCCTCTTCGGCGTGCGCATCGGCGCCGGCGACCCGGCTGCGGGGTGAGCATCGCGTGACTCGCGCTGACGACACCCCGGTCCCCGACTTCCCCGCGTTGCTCCAGCTCGACGGCCGGGGCTTCGTCGTCATCGGTGCCGGCCAGGGGATCGGCCGTCAGACCGCGCACGCCCTTGCTGCCGCCGGCGCGCGAACGGTGTGCGTCGACGTCGACGCCGACTTGGCGGACGACATCGCAGCCGAAGTCGGTGGGGTCCCCTGGGTTGGTGACGCCACGAGTCGCGCCGACGTCGCGCGACTCTTCGCTGACAGTGGCACTGCGCTCGGGCGTATCCACGGTGTGGTGGACATCGTGGGCATGGCGACGCGTTACGACCTCCTCGACGTCGACGACGAGACGTGGGACTGGCAGTTCGACATCGTCTTGCGCCACGCCGTGCTCGCAATGCAGTACGGCGGGCGGGCCATCGCGGCGGCAGGCGGCGGGCCGTTCGTGTTCGTGGCGTCGGTCTCGGGGCTCACCAGCGCGCCACGACACGCGGCATACGGCGCCGCCAAGGCCGGCCTGATGTCGTTGGTCCGGACGGGCGCGGTCGAGCTCGGACCGTCGGGGGTCCGCGTGAACGCGGTCGCGCCTGGCGTCGTCTGGACGCCTCGGGTATCGGCTTTCTTGGGCGACGAGGGACGCCGACGAAACATTGACAACACGCCCCTCGGTCGGGTCGCGCAGCCCGCCGACATCGCCGCCGCGATCCTGTTCCTGGCCTGCGACTTGAGCGCCTACGTCAACGGGCAGACGTTGGTGGTGGACGGCGGAGTCGGCGCCAAGTTCCCGTACCCGCGGCCCCCCAGCGAAGACTGAGACAGGCTCCGGTTTCGGCGCCAATAGGGGTGGGTATTCCACGAGCGCAGGGGCGCGACTGGCTGGCACCGGGGGTTGGATTGGCCGGCGTCACGCTCGACGAGGTCACGAAAATCTACCGTGACGGCACCGTCGCCGTCTCCGAGCTCGATCTCGACATCGCGGACGGCGAGTTCATGGTGCTCGTCGGTCCCTCCGGCTGCGGCAAGACCACCGCGCTGCGCATGGTCGCCGGGCTCGAGACGATCACCGAAGGCCACGTCCGGATCGGCGATCGCGTGGTCGACCGGATGGCTCCCAAGGACCGCGACATCGCGATGGTCTTCCAGAACTATGCGCTTTACCCCCATCTGAGCGTCGCCGAGAATCTCGGATTCAGCCTCAAGCTCCACAAGGAGAACCGGGCCGAGATCAAGCGGCGCGTGGCCGAAGCCGCCCGCATCCTCGGGCTCGAGGAGTTCCTCGACCGGAAGCCGCGGAACCTCTCGGGCGGACAGCGCCAGCGCGTCGCGATGGGTCGCGCCATCGTGCGTGAGCCGAGCGCGTTCCTGATGGACGAGCCGCTGTCGAACCTCGACGCCAAGCTGCGTGTGCAGATGCGGGCCGAGATCGCCCGCATCCAGCGCGACCTCGGTACCACCACGATCTACGTCACCCACGACCAGACCGAGGCCATGACGATGGGAGATCGGGTCGCGGTGATGAAACGCGGCGTCCTTCAACAGGCAGCCAAGCCCCAGGAGCTCTACGACGCCCCCGTCAATCTGTTCGTCGGCGGCTTCATCGGATCACCGGCGATGAACCTCGTGGAAGCGACTCTCGAGGCGTCCAACGGCGACCTGAACGTGAGCTTCGGGGGCCAGCGGCTGCGCGTCGCCGATCCGCTCGTCGCCGCCCGTCCCCGCTTGCTTGAGCACACGGATCGACCCGTCGTGCTCGGCATCCGGCCCGAGAGCCTCGAGGACGCGGCGATCGCGACCGACGCTCCGGAGGACCGACGGATCCGTGGCAACGTCGAGCTCGTCGAGGTGATGGGCGCCGATGCGTACGTCCACTTCACGCTCGACGCCAGGCCCGTCTTCACCGAGGACACGCGCGACCTCGTCCGCGAACGCGCCGAGATCGGCGACGCCACGCTCGAGCAACGTGCCGGCGCCGAGCACACCGATTGTGTGGCCCGCGTGCAGCCGGGAACGCGGGCGCAGGAGGGACAGCCTGCGGAGCTCGTCGTCGACACGGCCCGCCTCTACTTCTTCGACCTCGAGACCGGACTCGCGCTGGGAAGCAACGGATCCAAGACGAAAGGAGACGGGCAGGGCTGACAACGGAGGGGGAGATGACGAACCTCAAGAGGTTGGTCGGGCTGGTCGCCGCCGCGTTGCTCCTCGCGGCTGTGGCCGGTCCCGCGGTATCGGCGCAGGACAAGCCCCTCGACGGGGAGAGAGTCGAGGTGGCGGCGGTGTGGACGGGCGCCGAGCAGAAGAACTTCAAGAAGGTGCTCGACGCCTTCGAGAAGAAGACGGGGGCGTCGGTCAGGTTCACCTCGACGGGTGACGACATCGCGCCAGTGCTCGAGCCGCGTATTGCCGGTGGCAACCCACCCGATGTCGCGGTGCTCCCGCAGCCGGGGCTGCTCCGCGACTTCGCGCAACGGGGCGCGCTGCAGCCGATCGAGGACGTGGCCGGAGCGGAAGTCGACACGAACTACGCGCCTATCTGGCGCGAGCTCGGATCGGTGAACGGACAGCTGTACGGGGTGTGGTTCAAGTCCGCCAACAAGTCGCTCGTCTGGTACAACGCGAAGGTCTTCCGCGACGCCGGCGTGCAACCCGCGACGGACTTCAATCAGCTCCTGACGGACATGAAAACGATCGCCGATTCGGGCGTGAAGCCGCTTTCCATCGGCGCCGCCAACGGATGGACCATTACGGATATCTTCGAGAACATCTACCTGGCGCAGGCGGGCGCAGAGAAGTACGACCAGCTCGCCAAACACCAGATCCCCTGGACAGATGACTCGGTGAAGCAGGCGCTGAGCACGATGGCCCAGGTCGTCCAGCCGGACTACCTCGTGGGCGGGACGAGCAGGACGCTGCAGACCGAGTTCCCGCAGTCGGTCCAAAACCTCTACGCCAGCCCACCGAAGGCGGGCTTGGAGATCGAGGCCGACTTCGTCGCCGGCCAGGTCTCGAGCGTCACCAAGGCCAAGCTCGGCAAGAATGCCAAGCTCTTCGCATTCCCAGGGATGAGCGGCGGTCCGGCGCCCGTCGTGAGTGGCGGTGACGTCGCCGTGCTCTTCAAGAACTCGGAGGGCGGCAAAGAGCTGATCAAGTTCCTTGCGACGCCGGAGGCGGCCCAAGTCTGGGCGAAGGCCGGCGGCTACGTCTCAGCCAACAAGAACGTCCCGCCGAACGCGTACTCGAATGCCACGTTCCGCCAGATTGCCAACGCGCTCGTCACGTCGACCAACGTGCAGTACGACATGTCCGACCTGCAGCCGGCCTCGTTCGGGGCAACGGACGGTCAGGGCGAATGGAAGATCTTCCAGGACTTCCTGCAGAACCCGTCCAACGTCGACGGCACGGCCCAGCAACTGGAATCGGCGGCAGCCCAGGCATACGCCAGGGGCGGGTAACGAGCGGACGTGACCGACGGCGGCGAACGCCACATCGGGCTCGAGGAGGGCTCGGCG
>JBKPDG010000006.1:0-14657 GCA_046727755.1 Actinomycetota bacterium | reverse complement strand
CAATAATAGAATCGGTTCTAATGCCGGGTCCGCTCGAGGGGTTGCGTGCCGTGGAGATGGTGGGGCTGGGGCCCGGGCCGTTCTGCGGGATGCTGCTCGCCGACATGGGGGCGGAGGTGCTGCGGGTCGACCGGGTCGACGCCGCCCGGGCCGTCGACCACTCGAAGCCGGCGACCAGCGCCATGGACCGCGGCAAGCAGGCCGTCGCCATCGACCTGAAGCAGGCCGACGGCGTCGAAGCGCTGTTGCGATTGATGGAGCAGGCCGACGCCTTCTTCGAGGTGTTCCGTCCCGGCGTGGCGGAGCGGTTGGGCATCGGGCCCGACGTCGCGCTCACCCGCAACCCGAAGCTCGTATACGGGCGGCTGACCGGCTGGGGTCAGGACGGGCCGTACGCGCAGGCCGCCGGCCACGACATCGACTACATCGCGCTGGCGGGCGCGCTCGAGCCGCTGGGCCGCGCCGGGGAGAAGCCGACGCCGCCGATCAACGTGCTCGGCGATTTCGCCGGCGGCGGGATGCTGCTCGCGTTCGGGATCGCATGCGCGCTGATCGAGCGCGGACGCACGGGCGCGGGGCAGGTCGTCGACGCGGCGATGGTCGACGGCGCCGCACTCATGCTCACCCCGTTCTACGGAGCGCGGGCGAGCGGCTTCTGGGGCGAGCGGGGCACGAACCATCTCGACACCGGTGCGCCGTTCTACGAGGTGTACGAGACGGCCGACGGCAAGTTCGTCGCCGTCGGAACGGTGGAGCCGAAGTTCTACGCCGAGCTGATGGCGCGCCTCGGTCTCGAGGCCGACCCCGACGGGCAATACGACAAGACCCGGTGGCCGGACGACAAGAAGAAGCTCGCCGAGGTGTTCCGGACCAAGACGCGTGAGGACTGGTGCGCGCTTCTGGAAGGGACCGATGCGTGCTTCGCGCCGGTGCTCACGCCGCTCGAGGCGCCCGACCACCGACACACTCGCGCCCGGGGCACGTTCGTCGAGCTCGCCGGCGTGCCGCAGCCCGCGCCCGCGCCCCGGTTCAGCCGCAGCCCGGCGGCGGCGCCGTCACCGGCGATGCATCCGGGTGACGACACGGACGCCGTGCTCTCGGGCTGGGGCTTTGCCGCGAACGAGATCGAGCGGTTGCGCGACAGCGGCGCGGTGCTCTAAGGAACGCAACCATGCCCATCCCCGAGCAACGCGATCTGGACAAAGCCCGCGGGGTCATCCGCGACTGGCTGGCGGGCAAGCTGCCCGACGCGCGCGACCTGACGATCTCCGAGCTCATCGGACCGGCGTTCACCGGCTTCTCGAACGAGACGTTGATCTTCGACGCGTCGTGGAAGGAGGGCGGCGAGACCCGATCGGCCGGCTTCGTGATCCGCGTGAAGCCGACCTCGCACACGATCTTTCTCGAAGCCGACTTCGATTCGCAGTACAAGGTGATCAAGGCGCTGTCGGAGCAGACCGACGTGCCGTTGCCGCCGGTGCATTGGTACGAGGACGACGAGTCCGTCCTCGGCTCCCCGTTCTTCGTGATGGGCAAGGTCGAGGGGCAGGTGCCGTCGGACAACCCGCCGTACACCCAAACGGGGTGGCTGCTCGACGAGGCGACGCCGGCGGTGCGGGCGCGGGTCGTCGAGAGCGGCCTCGGCGCACTGGCGAAGATCCACCAGACCGACTGGCGCGCGCTCGGCTTCGACTTCCTCGACAAGCCGGAGTACGGCGCGCCCGGCATCGACCAGCAGATCGCGTACTACGAGCGGTCGTTCGAGTGGGCGGCGCAGGGCCGGCCCCAGCCGGTCGCGGAGGCGGCCCTCGAGTGGGTGCAGGCCAACAAGCCGACCGGCGCGCAGCACCTCGCCCTGGCGTGGGGCGACGCCCGCATCAACAATCAGATGTTCGACGACGCCGGCAACGTCGTCGCGGTGTTCGACTGGGAGATGGTCACGCTCGCTGACCCGATGATGGACCTGGCGTGGTGGCTGTTCCTCGACCGGCACTTCCACGAGGGCATGCCGGCGCCGGACGCGGAGGGCGGGGCGTACGGCTCAGGTCCGCCAGGCCTCCCGCGTCTCGATGGATTTCCGACGCGAGAGCAGATGGTCGCCCGGTACGAGGAGCTGACCGGCTGGGAGCCGCACGACCTCGAGTTCTACGAGGTCTTCGCCGGCTTGCGGTTCGCGGTCGTGATGATGCGCATCGCCGCGCTCGTCGTCGAGTTCGAGCTGCTCCCGTCCGAGACCGACATGGACAGGAACAACATCGTCACCCGCCTCCTCGCCGCCAAGCTCCGCCTGCCGGCTCCGGGCCCGGAACCGCTCCCCGCGGTCTAACGATGCGTGCGCTGGGTGCCATATAGCCACCCAGCGCACGCATCAGAACGGCTTGCCGGTCCACTTCGGGTCGCGGCGTTCGAGCCAGGCGAGGACGCCTTCGCGGGCGTCGGGGGTGCCCATCACTCGGCGGTGGTACTCCGTCTCGAGGCGGCCGACCTCGTCGCGGTCGAGGGTCGGGCTCGCCCACAGCAGGCGCTTGCTCAAGGCAACCGACACTGGCGCCGTGTTCACGGCGATGTCGCGGGCAATCTCGAGCGCGGTAGGCAGCACGTCGGCGGCTGGGAGCGCGCGGCTCACGAGCCCGAGCTCGGCGGCTTCACGACCTATGAACGTCCGTCCGGTCAACAGCAGGTCGGCGGCGCGGGCGAACCCGACGGCGCGCGGCACCGTCCAGTGCGAGTGCGCGTCCGGGATGACACCGCGACGGACATGCACGAAGCCAAGCTTCGTGTCCTCGGCCACGAGGCGGATGTCGCACTGCATCGCCAGCGTCAGGCCGATGCCGATGGCGGGGCCGTTGATCGCGGCGATGACCGGCTTGCGCACCTCCCACGCCGGCGGGTCGACGGGTGAGGACGTGAACTCGTCACCGGTGGGCGCCGCGAACGTGTCGGGCTCCATGTCGGCGCCGGCACAGAAGGCGCGCCCGGCGCCGGTCACCACGACGACCCGCACACCGTCGTCGGCGTCGCACGCGGCATAGGCCCGGCCGAGGACGTCGCCCATGCCGCCGGTGAACGCGTTGAGCCGGTCGGGTCGGTTCAGCGTCACGACGGCGACGCGGTCGGCGATCTCGACCGTGACCGCGTCGTCGACCACGGTTACAGCGCCCGCCCGGCGCGGTGGCCGTCGAAGATGGCGCGATCGGCAGGACGCGCTGCTACTGCATCGCCGACGCGCACCACTTCAGGCACGCGGTCCTGAAGGGCGAAGTAGAGCTCGTCGTTCGGGCGACCGTGGGTGCGGATGACGACCGTGTCGGCTGGCACGGTCTCCATCACCAGCGACAGCGTGTCGATGAGGCTCACTTCGTGGTCGCCGATCGAGACCATGGCGGTGTTCGGCCGCCAGCGCGCGCCGGCACGCGCCATGCGTGGCAGCGCGGCGGCCATCGTCTCGGGGTCGAGCAGCATGGGCGTCGGCAGCGGGCACGCCACCGTCACGTCGGCGCCGCTCGCAGCCAACCGCTCCCCGAGGCCGACGGCCTCGATGTGGCCGACCACGTCGAGAATCACGATGCGGCCGCCGAGCGCGTCGGCGTCCATGAGCGCGCGCTCGTGGTCGAGCACGAACGGCTGGTCGCTACCGGGGATGGGCATCGGATGCCATTTCGACGCACCCGCCGTCGTCGCGCGGGATCCGGTGGCGACGACGACAGCATCCGGCTGCAGCGCGAGGACGTCGTCGGCGCTCGCCTCGACGCCGAGCTGCACGTCGACCCCGCGACGATCGCACTCCCCGATCCGCCAGTCGGCGAAGTCGGCGAGCTCCTCGCGCCCCGGGAGCTGCTGAGCCAGGCGGATCTTGCCGCCCAGCTCGTCACCCGCCTCGAGCACTGACACGTCGTGCCCGCGCGCAGCCGCGACCCACGCCGCCTCCAGCCCCGCCGGCCCACCGCCGACCACGACGACGCGCTTCGCACGCGAAGCCGGGCGCAGCGTGTCCGCGCCCAGCTCAGCCTCGCGGCCGACAGCGGGATTCGTCACGCAGTTGATCGGCAGGCTCTGGATCAGGTTCCCGTAGCAACCCTGGTTGCAGCCGGTGCAGCGGCGGATCACGTCGTCGGCGCCGGCGCGCGCCTTCTCGCCCCATTCGGGATCGGCGATCAGCGCTCGCACGAGCGTCACCGCGTCGGCCTCGCCTCGCTCGAGGATGCCCTCGGCCTCGTCGGGCGTGAGGATGCGGTGCACCGCGAACACGGGCGTGTCGCGCAACGCCTTCTTGACCGTGTGCGCCGCGTACACGCCGAGCAGGTGCGGTGCATAGAGCGGGCGCACCATGCCCATCCCCGATACACCCACGCTCACGTGCACGAAGTCGACCAGACCAGCGTCCTCGAGCCGCGCGGCGATCTCGGCGGCGTCGTCGGCGTTGAGGCCGGACCCGTCCCGCTGCTCCTCGTCTCCGACGAGCCGGAGTCCGACGGCCACGCCGTCGCCCACTGCAGTGCGGACCGCCTCGAGCACCTCGACGCCGAAGCGCATCCGGTTCTCGAGGCTGCCGCCGTACTCGTCGGTGCGGTGGTTGCTCTTGGGCGAGAGGAACTCGTGGATCAGGTACCCGTGGGCGCCGTGCACCTCGATGCCGTCGAAGCCCCCGGCGGCGGCGTTTGCAGCCGAGCGTGCGAAGTGCTCCACGACCTCGCGGATCTCGTCACGCTCGAGTGGCTTGGGCGGCTCGTTGTAGTTGGCGACAGCCGACGGCGCCCACGCCGGCAGCTTCGACCACGTGCCGTCGTTCACGCCCCCGTTGTGCGCGAGCTGGAGAAACGCGAGCGCGCCGTGCTCGTGGACCGGTGCCGTCACCTCCTCGAAGTGCGGGATCGCGCGCTCGTCCCACGCGATCGCGTTGTTGCGCATCTGGTACGCCGTCGTGGGATGGACCTGTGCCTGCCCGGCGATGATCACGCCCGTCCCGCCGGCGGCGCGTTCGCTGAGGTACCGGCCGTAGCGGGCGCCGTAGTAGCCGGGCTCGCCGACCGTCGTCGCCGGCTCGACGAACTGCGTGAAGTGCGCGCCACAGACGATGCGGTTCGGCGCGGTGACGGGCCCGATGCGCAGCGGGGAGAACAGCAGCGCCCGGGCCGCCGTCACTGCGGGAACTCGAGCGAGCACTCCTGGTCGAGCCGCAGCACCTCGGTCAGCCGCCCGAACGCCAGGAAGTCCGCGATGCAGATCGTGAGGTCGAGGATGTCGGCGTCACTGAAGTGCTCCCGAAGGCGCACGAAGAACTCGTCGTCGAGCTCCAGATGAGCGAGCGCGAACCGCTCGGCGTATTCGATCGCGATGCACTCTGCAGCGGAGTACTCGTCATGGTCGCGATGCTCGGCGACGTGTGCGTACATGTCCTCGGTGACGCCCTGTTCCGCCAACTGCGGAATCCGCCAGCCCAGTCAGATGGGGCACTGGTTGATCTGAGCGATCCGCATGCGGACGCACTCGCGCACGCGCCCGGGCAGCTTGCTCTCGCCGTAGACGGCGCCCGAGAGCTCGGCGACCGCGTTCCCGAGCTCGGGTCGCAACGACCACACCCGCGCGATCTCCGGTCCATCGCCCTCGGGCACCCTGATGCGCGCCACCTGACCCCCCAACGGACGGCGTCGGTTGCCGCCCTTGATGAGAACGTGTTCTACTTTGCTCCGGGATGGAGTTCAACCTCGCCGACCTCTACGAGATCGTCGCAGACGCGGTGCCCGAGCGACTGGCGCTCGTCGCCGGCGACCGCCGCCTCACCTACGCCCAGCTCGACGAGCGCGCCAACCGCTTCGCCCACCATCTCCTCGACCGCGGCGTCGAGCCGGGTGACAAGGTCGCGATCTACTCCTGGGACCGCGCCGAGTGGGTCGAGGCGATGCTCGGCACGTACAAGGCCCGCGCCGTCCCGGTCAACGTCAACTATCGCTACGTCGCCGACGAAACGCGCTACATCCTCGAGAACTCGGACTCGGTCGTCGTCGTGCACGAGCGGTCCTTCGCGCCGCTGCTCGACACGATTCGCCCCGAGCTCCCACAGGTGCGGCATTACGTCGTGCTGGAGGACGGGAGCGACGCGACGACGGATGCCACCCCCTACGAGGACGCGCTCGCGGCAGCGTCGCCGGCACGCGACTTCGAGCCCCGCTCCCCCGACGATCTCTACCTCCTCTACACGGGCGGCACGACGGGCGTCCCCAAGGGCGTGATGTGGCGTTCCGAGGACATCTTCTTCGCCGCCCTCGGCGGCGGTGGCTTCGGCCAGCCGCCGATCACGAGACCTGAAGAGCTCGCGGAGCGAATCCCCGCCGAGGACGCCCGCGCCATCCCGATGGTCAACGCGCCGCTCATGCACGGCGGCGGTCAGTGGATGGCGTTCATCAACCTCTTCGCCGGGGGCACGGTCGTGCTCAACTGCGGCCGCCACTTCGATCCCGACCGGATCTGGCGCACTGTCGAGCGGGAGCGGTGCAACTCGGTGATGGTCGTCGGCGATGCGATGGGCCGTCCGCTGGCCGAGGCGCTGGCGGCGCCGGGCGCGTCGTACGACACGTCGTCGGTGATCATCGTCGGCTCGGGCGGCGCCATCCTGTCGCCGCCGGTCAAGGAGCAGCTGCGGGCCCAGCTCCCGGACGCGATGGTGATGGACAGCTTCGGCGCGTCCGAGACCGGGGCGAGCGGCACGGTGTTCGACACCGCCGGGCCCGCCGCCGGTCCCCGCTTCACCATGGGCGAGTTCATGACGGTCCTCGACGACGAGTTGCGACCCGTCGAACCCGGGTCGGGCGTCGTCGGGCTGCTCGCCCGGCGCGGCCATATCCCGCTCGGTTACTACAAGGACGCCGAGAAGACCGCGGCCACGTTCGTCATCGCTGCTGACGGCACCCGGTGGGTCGTCCCCGGTGACTACGCCGTCGTCGAGCCCGACGGCACGATCACCCTGCTCGGCCGGGGCTCGGTGTGCATCAACAGCGGCGGCGAGAAGGTGTACCCCGAGGAGGTCGAGGCGGTGCTCAAGTCGCATCCGGACGTCTTCGACGCCGTCGTCGTCGGCGTGCCCGATGACCGTTACGTCGAACGCGTCGCCGCCATCGTCCAGCCGCGGCCAGCGGCGCAGCCGTCGCTCGAGGAGCTCCAGGACCATTGCCGCGACAAGCTCGCCGGGTACAAGCTGCCGCGCCAGCTCGTCGTAGCCGACGCGATCCCCCGCACCCCGGTTGGGAAACCCGACTACCGCGCCGCGAAGACGATGGCGAGTAAGCACGAATCCCAAGCAGTCAAGGCGTAAGGAGCACGCTGGAATGGCCGAGCTCGGTTTCTGGAGCATCGCCCGGGAAGACCCCGAGAAGCTGGCGCTCGTCGACCCCGACGAGCGCGAGGTGCGAGCGGTCGAGCTGCTCGCGTCGAGCAACCAGGTCGTGCACGGGTTGCGGGCGGCGGGCCTCGAGCCCGGCGACGCGGTGGCGATGGTGCTCCCGAACAGCGTCGAGGTGTTCGAGCTCTACCTCGCCGCCCTCCAGGCCGGCTTCTATCTCGTCCCCATCAACTTCCATCTCGTCGGCGCCGAGATCGCGTACATCGTCCAGGACTCCGAGGCGAAGGCCTTCGTGGGGCACGAGCGCTTCGCCGACGAGTGCGCGGCGGCCGCCGAGGAGATCGGGTTCCCGAAGGAGCAGCGATTCGCCGTCGGCGACGTCCCCGGCTTCCGGCCGTACCAGGACCTCAAGGCCGGTCAGCCCACGACCATGCCGGCGGATCGCACAACGGGCGCGGTCATGAACTACACGTCGGGCACGACCGGGAAGCCGAAGGGGGTCCGCAGACCACTCGTCGGCGCCGCGCCCGAGGACGGCGCCATCGGGTTCTCGGGGATGCTGTTCCTGTTCGGCTTGCAGCCCCACGACGACAACGTGCACATCTGCGGCTCGCCGCTGTACCACACCGCGGTGCTCGTCTTCGCCGGCGCTGCGTTGCACGCCGGCCACACCGTCGTGCTCATGGACAAGTGGACGCCGGAAGGCATGCTCCAGCTCATCGAGAAGTATGAGGTCACGAACAGCCACATGGTGCCGACGCAGTTCCACCGTCTGCTCGCGCTGCCCGACGACGTGAAGGCGAAGTACGACATGTCGTCGCTGCGCCACATGGTGCACGCGGCCGCGCCGTGCCCGCCGGAGATCAAGCGCCAGATGATCGAGTGGTGGGGCCCGGTGATCGACGAGTACTACGCCGCCAGCGAGGGCGGCGGAACAATCGTGTTCGCCGAGGAGTGGCTGAAGAAGCCGGGCACGGTCGGGCAGCCGTGGCCGATCTCGGAGGTCGTCGTGCTCGACGACGCCGGCAACGAGGTGCCGCAGGGTGAGATCGGCACCGTCTACATGTCGATGCAGACGGGGAACTTCGAGTACTACAAGGACAAGGAGAAGACGGAGAAGAACCGGCGGGGCAAGTACTTCACCGTCGGCGACGTCGGCTACCTCGACGAGGACGGGTGGCTGTTCCTCCGGGACCGCAAGTCCGACATGATCATCTCGGGCGGCGCCAACATCTACCCGGCCGAGATCGAGAGCGTGCTGCTCACGCACCCGAAGGTCGGCGACGCCGCCGTGTTCGGCATCCCGCACGAGGACTGGGGGGAGGAGGTCAAGGCGGTCATCGAACCGGCGCCGGGCGTCGACCCCGGGCCCGAGCTCTCCGACGACATCCTCTCGTTCTGCGCCGACAAGCTCGCGAGGTTCAAGACACCCAAGTCGATCGACTTCATCGTCGAGATGCCCCGCGATCCCAACGGCAAGCTCTACAAGCGCAAGCTCCGCGACCCGTACTGGGAAGGCCGCGAGCGCGCCATCTGAGCGGCTCCCTCAATCCCGCGGGTAGAGCTGCGCACACGTGATGACGTTGCCCTCGGGATCGGTGATCGACGCGATACGGGCGATCACCCCTGCGATGACGTCACCGACGGTCAGGCCACGCGAGGAGAGCTCGGCGAGGAATCCGTCAAGATCACCCACCCCGAGTGTCAGAAGCGCACGGCCGCCGCGTTCCGCGTCGTGCACCACCTGGACGGCGCCGCTCTCCGTGTGATGCCACTCCGCCAAGCCATCCATCGGGCGCTGGTCAGCGGGCCGTCCGAAGAACCGTTCGTACCACGCCAGCCCACCCTTGAAATCAGCAACGGTCACGACAGCAGAAACGCTGGTGATGGACACGGCCAAGCCCCTCCTCATGCGTGATCAGGCGTAGAGCCCTCCCATCACTACGAGCAGGGACCGCTCCGAGATCACTCTCCCGTCGCGGTCAGTCCTCTTCGATCGAGAGGGCTTGCTTGGGGCAGCGCCGGACGGCCTCTTCCATCTTGGGACGGAGGGACTCGTCGGGATGCTCGTTCAGGATCTGGAGCTCGTCGTTGTCGTCCACCTCGAACACCGACGGCTCGATGTCCATGCAGACTGCGTTGCTCTCGCACAGATCCCGGTCGACCACGATCTTCATGGGTCCGAGCCTACGCGCTGAACGGCACCTCACTCTTCGGGAGCTTGGCCAGCGCGGCGCGCAGCTCCTCGAGATCGTCGCGGTCGAGCGCGAGCAGATCCTCGGGCGGCTCGTGCAGCCGCTCGATCACGGCGGCGCGTGTCTTGACGCCGAGCGACGTGAGCACGACGGTCTTCACACGCCGGTCGGTGGGCACGGTTCCCCTCTCGACGAGATCGCGCTCCTCGAGCCGGTCGACCAGCCAGGTCGCGTTCGAAGCGTCGCAGTGGAGTGACTCCGCCAGCGCGCCCATGGGCCGGGGCTGGTCGGGCTGGAGCTCGAGCAGCGCCTTCACGTGACCGGGTGTCAACCCGAGCTCCTGGCTCACCGCGACGTGGCGCGAGCCGGAGCTCCAGAAGAACTCGAAGATCGCCCGCCACACGTCGGCCGCGAGCGTCGCCCTACTCGCGGGTCGTGTCCGTGCCACGGCTGCAAGAGTACGCGACCCGCGGCTGATACTTCAAGTACCCAATAGTTGTGATCTCCGACACTTGACACTTTCAAGCATCGGCGCGAACGTAGCGCGCATGCCCGACACCGCAATCGCTGTCGAAGGCGTGCAGAAGCGCTTCGGCGACGTCGTCGCCCTGGACAGCATCGACTTCGAGGTCCCGCCCGCGACCGTGTTCGGGCTCCTGGGCCCCAACGGCGCCGGCAAGACCACCGCCGTGCGGGTGCTCACCACGCTCCTGCGACCCGACGCCGGCCGGGCGAGCGTGTTGGGCCTCGACGTCGTCGAGCAGCCCGAGAGGGTCCGCGCCCGCATCGGCCTCGCGGGCCAGTACGCGGCCGTCGACGGCAACCTCACCGGCCGCGAGAACCTGCGGCTGATCGGCCGGCTCACGCACCTCCCGCGCGGGATCATCGAGGGGCGCGCGACGGAGTTGCTCGAGCAGTTCGACCTCGCCGCCGCCGCCGACCGTCCGGCGCGCACTTACTCGGGCGGCATGCGCCGGCGGCTCGACCTGTGCGCCGCGCTCGTCCACCGGCCGCCGGTCCTGTTCCTCGACGAGCCCACGACCGGACTGGACCTGTACAGCCGAAAACAGCTCTGGGCAGTCATCGAGGGTCTCCAGAGCGAGGGAACGACGCTCTTGCTCACCACGCAGTACCTGGAGGAGGCGGATCGTCTCACCGACGACATCGTCGTCATCGACCACGGTCAGGTCATCGCGCAGGGCGCGCCAACGGAACTGAAGTCCAGGATCGGCGGCACCGTGATCGAGGTCGAGTTCCCCGACCCCGGCGAGGCCCGCCGCGCCCACAGCATCGTGGCGAAGTTCGCGTGCCGACCACCTGAGGTCAACGGGTCGGACGTGCGCTTCGAGGTCGTCGACGGTGCCCGAGTGCTCGTCGATGCACTGCGGACACTCGACGGCGAAGGCGTAGCGCCCGCGAGCATCGCCGTCCGCGAGCCCAGCCTCGACGACGTCTTCCTCGCGCTCACCGGCCGTCGTGTCGAGCCCGAAGAGCCGTCCGAAGACGCCACGAGAGGCGCCGCATGACCACCACCAGCGTCAGCCCGCTCGGCCTCACGCCCGACGTCGACCTTCGAGGAATCCGCCGCTTCACGACGGCGGCCAGCGATTCGTTCGCCGTCATGGCCCGCAACCTCATTGCGTACCGCCGCGTGCCGCAGTTGCTCGTGTTCTCGACGATCCAGCCCGTCGTGTTCGTGCTGCTCTTCCGCTACGTGTTCGGCGGCGCGATCAACGTACCGGGCGTCCCGTACGTCGACTTCCTGATGCCCGGGATCTTCGCCCAGACCGTCGCCTTCGGGGCGCTGAACACTGCAATCGGGCTCGCCGCCGACATGCAAGAAGGCCTGATCGAGCGCTTCCGGTCGCTGCCTATGGCCCGCTCCGCCGTCCTCGCCGGCCGGACGCTCGCCGATCTCGTCCGGAACGTGTTCGTGGTCGCGCTCATGTTCGTCGTCGGCTTCGCCGTTGGATGGCGCGTGCACACCGGCGTGCTTCCGTTGATCGGCGCCATGCTGCTCATCCTGCTATTCGGCTACGCGTTGTCCTGGGTTTTCGCCACGGTGGGTCTGGTTGTCGCGAATCCCGAGACGGCGCAGGCGGCTGCGTTCCCGATTCTGGCGCCGCTCGTGTTCGCGTCGAACGCGTTCGTGCCCGTCGACACGATGCCCGACTGGCTCCAGTACTTCGCCGAGCACCAGCCGGTGTCGGCCGTGATCACGGCGGTCCGTGACCTCACCATCGGCGGGCCGACGACCTACGACCTTGTGGTCGCGATCGCCTGGTGCGTCGGGATCCTCGCGGTCGCCGCGCCGATCGCCGTGCACCGCTACCGCCTCGCGACCTAACCGTCGCGCCCGCCGCCGGACCGGCCGAGCGAGACCCCCCACTCGCTCGGCGGCCGGCGGGACCTAGAGGGTGATCAGTTGAGCGAACTTGTCTTTCGCCGCGGGGAGTGCCGGCATCCAGCCGACCTCGACCCACGCGTGGGCACCGAGTTCCTTGTCCGGGCGCACGCCGATGACCAGCGAAGCCGTGACGCCGCGGCGCGCGAGGACAGCGACGTGAACGAGTGACGCGACCAGGCCGTGGGGGTCACCCTGCAGCACGCCGAGGGTGCGCCGCACGGCTCGGCCGACGCGCACGATGTCGTCGTGCGAGGGGACGAACCCCGCTGACGGACCCGCCGCCCGGCAACGCTCCGCTGCATGGGACAGGCCGTTCCGGCGCAAGAGCCTCCGGATCGACCGGCGGCGCCCTGCACCGGCGACGTCAGCCACCGCTAACCCCGCATCCGAGCGCGCCGGAACCCCGAACCTGGCGCCGGTGTAGAACCGGTGAGGCCCTCCCGAGGGTCCAGGGGGAAGGAGCACCACGGACGACGTCGAGCTGATCGAGCGGGCGAAGCAGGGAAACGTGGACGCCTACGGCGAGCTGGTGCGCCGGTACCAGCACGACGCCCGTCGCACGGCCGCCGCCATCGCCGGCGTGAGCGTGGCCGACGACGCGGCCCAGGAGGCGTTCGTCCGCGCCTTCGGGTTCCTGCACCGCTTCCGGTCGGGAGCGCCCTTCCGGCCGTGGCTGCTCGCGGTCGTCGCCAACGTGGCCCGGAACCAGACCCGCTCGTCGCAGCGGTGGACTCGGGCGGTGCGCGCCCCGGGCGAGCGCGGGCTGCCCGCCACCAACGCGCCGTCGGCCGAGGAGGAGGCGCTCTCCCGGCGGCGAGACGGCACGGTGCGCGCCGCGCTGGACTCGCTCCCGTTGCGCTATCGCGACGTCGTCGCGTGTCGCTATCTCCTCGACCTCAGCGAAGCCGAGACCGCGCAGGTCCTGGGCATCGCGCGCGGAACCGTGAAATCGCGCCTGTCACGCGCGCTCGACCGGCTTGAACGGCAACTCGACCGGGAGGTGCACCATGCCTGAGAGCAACTCTCGCCTGCTCGTCGAAGCCGAGCTCCGCGCGTACTCGCACGAGCTCGACACTGCACTCGGATCGGTCGACCTCTCGAGCGCGGTGACCAGTCAGCTGCAGCAGTCGTCGGCGCGCCTTCACGTGCCGGAGCGCGCGCGTCGCCGGCGGCTCGTCGCCGCCCTGGTCGCGACGCTCGCCGTGACCGTCACGCTCGTGATCCCGCCGGCGCGGGCTGCCGTCACGAGCTTCTTCGACATCGGCGCGGTGCGGGTGCACGAGGAGCCGCCGCCGAGCCGTGTCGTCGCCGGGCCACTCGCGCTCGGTTCCCTCACGACGCTCGACGCCACCCGTGCACGCATGCCTGCCGTCGTACCCGTTGCCCGCGGGTTCGCGTCGCCCGACGAGGTGTGGTTCGACGACAAGGCCGGGGGCGTGACCTCGCTCGTCTACCGGGCCCGCCCCGGCCTGCCGGCGGCGAAGCACACCGACGGCATCGGCCTCTTGATCCAGGAGTTCACCGGCGACGGCAGCGGGTTCCTGAACAAGTACCTGACCAACGGGTCGCGCTCGCAATCCGTGGCCATCGGTCCGTACGAGGGCGTTTTCATCACCGGCGGCGACCACTTCCTCGCGTACGAGGACGCCACCGGCGCCGGGTTGACCGAGGACGGCCGCCTCGTCGGGAACGCGCTGATCTTCCCGCGGGAAGGCCTCACGATTCGCATCGAGGGCGACCTGCCGGCCGAGCGCATGGTTGCCATCGGCGCGTCACTGCGCTGAGCGGGATACCCCCACAGATCTGGAATTCCTCACGTTCCAGTTCCTTCGTACGGTCGTCGCATGTTCCCTCGAAGCACCGTTCCGCGCCTCACCGCAGTCTCGAGCGCGACGATGACGGGAACGCATGACCGCGGAAGGAGGCGGAGATGTCGAGCTCCCAGATGATCGACCGCGATTGCGATCGGCTCCGGTCGCTCCACGTGCCCGGCACCCCGCTCGTATTGCCCAACGCGTGGGATGTCGGTTCGGCACGAGCCGTGGAAGCTGCCGGCTTCCCCGTCGTCGCGACGACGAGCGGGGGCGTGGCCGCCGCGCTCGGCTACGAGGACCACGAGCACGCGCCTGCCGACGAGATGCTGGCGGCCGCCGCCCGCATCAGCCGAAGCGTCGACGTTCCCGCGACCGTGGATGCCGAGGCCGGGTACGGCATGAAGCCGCGTGATCTCGTCGCCGCCCTCGCGGAGGTCGGCGCCGCCGGCTGCAATCTCGAGGACACCGACCACACCGCCGGCGAGCTGCGCGACCCGGCGCAGCACGCGGAGTGGCTTCGTGCGGTGCGTGAGGCCGCGTTCGACGCGAGCTACAGGCTCGTGATCAACGCGCGCATCGACGTCTTCCTCGCCGACATCCTTCGCGAATCGGAGACTCCCCAGAGCGTCCTCGTGAAAGGGGCGCTTGAACGGGCGCACGCTTACGTCGAAGCGGGCGCAGACTGCGTGTTCCCGATCGCCCTCTGGGAGTTGGACGCACTGCGGTCCCTGATGTCGGAAGCTTCCGCACCGGTGAACATCCTCGAGACACCGCGAGCGCCCTCGCTGCCCGAGCTGGCGGAGCTCGGCGTGGCGCGCGTCAGCTACGGCAGACTTCTGCACCGCGATGCCATGGAAACCTTCGGCAGCGTCCTCGAAGCGATCGCCGCTGGGTCACGGCGTGAC
>JBKPDG010000005.1:0-7119 GCA_046727755.1 Actinomycetota bacterium | reverse complement strand
GCACCCGGTCGGCGGCGCCGGCGCGGACCGGCGGCGCCCGGCCGTCGGCGACGACCGGGAAGACCCGATCGAGCCCGAGCCGTCGCCGGGCCGTGTCGACGAGCCGGATTCGCCGGGGATGGATGTCGCAGGCGACGACCCGGCCGCGCGGTCGGACTCGCTCGCCGATGGCGGTGGCCTTCCCGCCGGGCGCGGCCGCCGAGTCGAGGACCGTGTCACCGGGTTGCGGATCGAGGATCTCCACGACCGCCTGGCTGGCCTCGTCCTGCGGCGTCGCCCGACCGTCGGCCACCGGCGCCAGACGCGCCGGATCGCCGATCCCACGCGCGCGCAAGGCCCCGCCGGCCAGGGTCCCGCCGGTCACCTCGACACCCGCGCTTTCCAGCTCGCCGGCTACGGCGTCGGCAGTGGCTCGCTCGGGATTGACGCGAAGCGCCACGGGAGGGGCTTCGTTGGCGACGGCGAGGCTGGCGCGGGCGTCGTCGGGGCCGTACCTGGCGACGAGCTCCTCGACGATCCAGTCGGGGTACGACAGCCGCACCCCCAGGGCGGCGGGGTCCTCGCCGCCCGGCCACGCCCAATCCGGACCTTTTCCGGACAGCGCGCGCAACACGGCGTTCACGAAACCCTGGGACCGGCGCGGCGCCACGGCAACCGTCTCGCTCACGGCCGCGTGTGCGGGCACGTTGCGCGTGAGCTGGTACGCGCCGAGTCGCAGCGCGACCCGGGTCGGCGTGTCGATCTCGTCGAGCGGGCGGTCGACTGCGAGCCCGAGGAGGTGATCGAGCGCCCGCTGTTGTCGGAGCGTGCCGTAGACGAGATCGGTCACGAACGCCCGGTCACGGGCGTCGAGACCGGAGTCGCGCAGCATCGCCGGGAGCAGGACGTTCGAGTACGCGCCGTCCTCGACGCGGAGCAGCGCCGTGAACGCGGTCGTCCGACTGCTCACGAGGTTGCGACCGGCTCCACCACGAGCGTCCGGTCGCGCAGACCCGCCATCCACGCTTGGCCCGTCATGTGCGGCTTGCCCTCGGGCTGCACCTCGTCCAGTCGGAGCACGCCGGCCGCGGTGACGAGCTCACCGGGCGAGCGCACGATGCCCGGCCGGCCGTCTCCGGGCTCGGCCCGAGCGCGCAAGACCTTGACCCGTTTCCCGTCGACGATCATCCACGCGCCCGGTCGCGGGTTCCCGGCTCGGGTGACGCGCGCCAGCGCCTCGGCTGGGCGTGAGCCGTCGATGCGGAACTCCTCCACCGTGAGCTTCTCGGCGTACGTGGGCTCGCCATGCTGCGGGACCGGCTCGACTTCGAGCACGCGCGGCAGGTGCTCGAGGAGCAGGCCGGTGCCGAGCTCGGTCAGCCGGGCGTGGAGCTCGCCCGCGGTCTCCTTCGACCCGATCGCCGTCGACACCGATGCGTAGATGCCGCCGGTGTCCAAGCCTTCGTCGATGCGCATGAGGCATACGCCCGTCTCGAGGTCGCCGGCGAGGATCGCGCGCTCGACCGGAGCCGCGCCGCGCCAGCGGGGGAGCAGCGAGTAGTGGAGGTTCACGAAGCCGTGCGGGAGGGCGTCGAGGAACGCGGGCGACAAGAGCTGGCCGAATGCCACCGCGACCCCGAGCTGGGCGCGTGACGCGGCGACGTCCTCGATCGCGTCGCGGGCGCGGGTGGGGGTCACGACCCGGAGCCCGAGCTCCGCCGCCGCCTGCTTCACGGGGCTCGGATCGTCCCGCCCGCCGCGGCTGCGCCGCCGGTCGGGTTGGGTCAGCACGAGCGCGATGTCGTGACCAGCTTCCACGAGCTCCCGCAACGGGGTCACCGCGTCGGCGGGCGTTCCTAGGAAGACGAGGCGCACCGCTTGCGCGTCGCCGTCAGAGAGCGGGGCCGGCGCTCCGCGGGACGGTCGCGAGATCCTGTTCGCGGATCGCTCGCAGGGCGCGCTTGCGCTCGTCCGGTTCGAGACGGTCGAGGAGCAGCACGCCGTCGAGGTGGTCGATCTCGTGCTGGAACAGCCGCGCCAGGACCTCGTCGGCCTCGATCTCGAGGTCGTTGCCGTCGAGCCCGAGGCCCCGGAGCGTGACGACCTTCGGGCGAACGATCTCGAAGTGCATGCCGGGCACCGACAGGCAGCCTTCGTTGTAGATCCACTCCCCCGACGCGTCGACGATCTCGGGGTTGATGATCACATGCGGCCCCTCGCCGACGTCGTACGTGAAGATGCGCCGTTGCACCCCGATCTGGGGCGCAGCCAGGCCGATGCCGATCGCCTCGTACATCGTCTCGTACATGGCCTCTGCGAGCGCGACGAGGCTCCCGTTGAGGTCCTCGACCTCGCGGGAACGTTGCTTGAGCACCGGATCCCCGAAGAGGCGCACAGGATGGGTGGCCATCAATGGAGTGTACCGGCGCAGTACCGGAGTCAGACCCGGAGCGGGTCGACGTCGATGCGCAGGCGACCGCGTTCGCGGGCCGGGGTGAGATCGACCTCGGCGAGCGCGTCGCACAACGCTTCCGTTGTCTGCGACTGCACGAGCGCGCGCGACGAGGACGCCACCGCCACCGGACCGAGCACCCGCAATCCGGACACAGCTCGCAATTCCGCGCACGCCACGTGCACCGCCTCGGCAGCGCCGCGCAGCTCGGCCAGCCCCCCGAAGGGCGGGAACCCGAGGATGCGTCGTCGGGCGCGCTCGGCGGCGGCGACGACCGTCGGATCGGCGGTGCGCGCCGCCTCGATCACGTCGTGGTCGGGAACGCGGGTCTGCACCAGCAAGCTGCCCTCCCCCCGACGGCCGCCGACGACGCGGGCGGCCCGGACGAGCAGCCACAGCGCCTGTTCGGCGGCCCGGTAGCGCGCCGCCAGCAGCTCCTGGTCGAACTCCAGGAACGCCGCCAGCTCGACGCCCGCAGGCTCGGCATCGACGCGGTGGAGCACCGCCTCCGTCCCCACCAGCACCTGGGCCGGTGGGAGCGCAGGGGTCGTGGCGTCGACCTCCGCCACTGGCACACGCGACAGCAGCGCCGCCATCTCCTCGCGCACGCGCGTGACTCCGGGTCGGCGGCCGGTGAACCGGGTGCTGTGGCAATGCAGGCAGACGCGCGGCCGTTCCGCCCCGCACCGTCGGCATACGAAGCCCGCCTCGCTCTCGACGACGGCGGCGTCGCACACCTCGCATTGCGCGATGCGCCCGCACTGGCGGCAGACGAGGAGGTGGGCGCGACCTTTGCGGTTCACGACGCATACGGCACGGGCGCCGCGATCCACCGTCGCATGGAGCGCAGTGGTGAGCGCATCGGAGAACAGTCCCCTGCCCGGCGGCTCGTCACGTAGGTCGACCACGTCGACGCGCGGCCAGCCGTCGCGTTCGAACGCGCGACCCGGACGAGCCGGCGGACCGGTCGACGTCTCGGCCTCGAGCGTCGGCGCCGGGCTCACGAGCGTGCAGCGGGCGCCGGCGCGGCGGGAGCGTTCGAGGGCGAGCTCTCGCGCGTTCCATGCCGGCACGCGCTCCTCCTCGAGCGCCTCGTCTCCCTCGTCCAGCACGACGATGGCGGCCAGATCGGGAACCGGCGCCAGCACCGCGATCCTGCCGCCGACGACGACGCCCGCGCCCGCCCGGGCCCGGTCCCAATTCTCGGTGCGACGGGCGTCGGGATCGTTCCCCCGCACGACGACCACTTCGCGGCCGCGCCGTTGGAGATCCTCGACCAGGGCGCGCACGCGGCTCGAGTCGGGCGCAACAACGATCGTCGACCCCTCGTCGGCGACCAGCGCGCCCACGACCTCGCGCCCCTCGGCGGCCGGCGGCCACGCGAGCAGCCCCCGCTCGCGGGTGACGAGCGCATCGAAGCCGGTCGCATCGATGCCGGCGGGCGCGTCGAGCGGGGGAAATACTGCGGTGTGGACCTCGTCGCCGGCGGACGGCGTCACGACGTTGGGCGGTGACGCCGACCGGAGCAGCAACGGGAGCGGGCCGGCGTATCGCCATGCCGCCCACCGGCACAGCTCGACGACATCGGGTGGTGGGCCTGCCGACGCCACCTTCGCCAGCGGCCGTAGCTCGGACGGCGCCGCTTCGGGCTCGA
Organism: Actinomycetota bacterium; assembly: GCA_046727755.1. Lineage (GTDB taxonomy): Bacteria > Actinomycetota > Acidimicrobiia > IMCC26256 > JACDBD01 > JALZAA01. Next base: position 3,034 of record JBKPDG010000005.1, on the reverse strand, counting down.
CGCCGTCGGCGACGACCCAGCCACGCACTCGCCGCCCGTGGAGCGGGACGCGCACGATCGTGCCAACGCGCACCACGCCGGCGACGTTTTCGGGAACGAGGTAGTCGAACGCGCGCGCGACAGCCGGGAGATCAGGTTGGACCCGGCAGACCCGCGTGTCGGCTATGCGAGGGCTTCCGCCGCCTTGCGCAGCACCTCGGCCTCGTCGGTGCGCTCCCACGTGAACGTGGGCTCGCGCCGCCCGAAGTGCCCGTACGCGGCGGTCTTCTGGTAGATCGGGCGCCGCAGGTCGAGACGCTCGATGATCGCGGCCGGCCGCAGGTCGAAATGCTCCTGGACCAGCGCGCCGAGCTTGTGCGGGTCGATCTGCGACGTGCCGAACGACTCCACCATCACCGACACGGGACGCGCCACGCCGATGGCGTACGCAACCTGGACCTCGCACCGCCGGGCGATACCCGCCGCGACCACGTTCTTGGCGACGTTGCGCACCGCGTACGCCGCCGACCGGTCGACCTTCGTGGGGTCCTTGCCACTGAACGCGCCGCCGCCGTGCCGGGCCATGCCGCCGTACGTGTCGACGATGATCTTGCGCCCCGTGAGCCCGCAGTCGGCGTGCGGCCCACCCTTCTCGAAGCTGCCCGTCGGGTTGACGAGCATCTCGAAGTCGTCGCCCGCGAACTGCGCGGGCAGCAGGGGCGTCACGACGTGCTCGAGGAGCGCCGGCTTGAGCGTGTCGGCGATGCTGAGGCCGGGCTCGTGCTGCGTGGAGATGAGCACGTTGCAGAGGCGCTTCGGGACGTTGTCCTCGTACTCGATCGTCACCTGCGTCTTGCCGTCGGGCCGGACGAACGGCAGCGTGCCGTCGCGACGAACTGCCGCCAGCCGTTGCGCGAGCCGGTGTGCGAGCCAGATCGGCATGGGCATCAGGTCGTCGGTCTCGTCACAGGCGTAGCCGAACATCATCCCCTGATCGCCTGCGCCGACCTCGTCGTAGTGGTCGCCCTCCCCCGCGCGGAGCTCGTAGGCCTTGTCGACGCCCTGCGCGATGTCGGACGACTGCTCGTCGATCGACGTGATCACCGCGCACGAGTTGCCGTCGAAACCGTACGACGCGTCCGTGTATCCGATCCCTCGAATCGTGTCGCGGACCAGGCGCGGGATGTCCAGGTGCGCGTTCGCGCTGATCTCGCCGGCGACGACGGCCATGCCGGTCGTGCACATGCTCTCGCAGGCGACCCGGCTGTACGGGTCCTGCTCGAACATCCCGTCCAGGACCGCGTCGCTGATCTGGTCGCACATCTTGTCGGGATGGCCCTCGGTGACCGACTCCGACGTGAACATGAACCGGCTCACTTCGTCTCCTTCGTCGTCCTGTCCGGCGCCGTCGCAAGCTCCGGCTCCTGCGGTGCGGTCGGCAAAGCCGCCTTCACGGCGCTCGCTTCGCTCATGTGGGATCGTCGGCGAGGACCGCCGCGACTCGATCGAGGAGGAGATCCGCCAGCTCACGCTTGTCGAGCAGGGGCGTTTCCTCCCGAGAACCGGACGAGTACAGCAGGATTGCCCGGTTCGTGTCGACTTCGAACCCGGCGTCCGGTGCGGACACGTCGTTCGCCACCATCAGGTCCACGTGCTTCGCAGCCATCTTCTCGGCGGCGTGCTCCTCGACGTGCTCGGTCTCGGCCGCGAACCCGATCAGGAGCTGCCCCGCCTGCTTGCGCTCACCGAGCAGGGCGAGCACGTCGGGCGTGGGCTCCAGGACGACCTCGGGTACGCCGTCGCGCTTCTTGAGCTTCTCGTCGGCCACCGCCTTGGGCCGGAAGTCGGCGACCGCAGCGGCCATCACGACAACGTCCGCGTCGGCGAAGCGGGAGAGCACCGACCGGGCCATGTCGTCGGCCGTCTCGACGCGCTCGACGGCGATGCCGGACGCCTCCATGGGCCGACCGATCGTCGTGACGAGCGTGACGGCGGCGCCCCGCCGGGCGGCGCGCTCCGCGAGCGCGTACCCCATCTTCCCGGACGACCGGTTCCCGACGAACCGCACCGGATCGATCGGCTCGCGCGTGCCCCCCGCCGTGACCAGCACGCGCACTCCGGCCAGGTCGCCCGTTCCTGCAAGCACGCCGGCGGCGGCGGCCACGATCCGCGCGGGGTCGGCGAGCCGACCGGGCCCGGTGTCGCCGCCGGCGAGGCGGCCCTCCTCGGGATCGACCACATGGACGCCGCGCTCGCGCAGCACGGCGAGGTTCTCCTGGACGGCAGCGTGCTCCCACATCTCGGTGTGCATCGCCGGGGCAAGCACGACGGGCGCACTCGTGGCGAGCAACGTGGCGGTGACCAGGTCGTCCGAGATGCCGTGCGTGTACTTGCCGATGACCTTGGCGGTCGCGGGTGCGACGACGATCAGATCGGCGCGGCGGCCGATCGTCGTGTGCGGGATCGGGTCGGGGCCCTCGAACAGTGACGTGCGCGCCGACTCCGAGGCCAGCGCCGAGAACGTCAGCGCACCGACGAAGCGCTGGGCGTCGTCGGTGAGGATGGGAGCGACGTGCGCGCCGGCGTCGACGAGACGGCGGCAGACGTCGACGGCCTTGTAGGCGGCGATCCCGCCGGTGACGGCGAGGACGACGTGACGTCCGCGCACAGCGACGAGTGGATCGGGAGGGTTCGGCGCGACCATGGGCGTCGCCTGCGCCTGCTAGGCCTGGTCGGTTTCCTCGGCGTCGGTGAGCAGCGCGGCCTCGGCCGGGGCTTCAGCTTCCTCTTCGGGAGGCTTGGGGACGGCGCGGATCTTGCCCGCCTCGATCTCCTCGAGCGAGATCGACAGGGGCTTGCGTGACACCGACGTGACCTGCGGGGGCACGATCTTGCCGAGGCCCTCGCCCAGCTGGTTGTAGTAGTCGTTGATCTCCCGGGCGCGCATTGCCGCCAGCGTGACCAGCGTGAACTTCGAGTCGACGCGGTCCAGGAGGCTCTCGGTCCGAGGCTCCATCAGCGAGGCGCGTCGTTCGGCCATGGTTGCGACCTTCCG
>JBKPDG010000004.1:0-12042 GCA_046727755.1 Actinomycetota bacterium | reverse complement strand
GACGCATCGCCCACTCGAGGGTGCGGTCGGTCCACCAGCTCATTCGGTATACGTGAGCGTGCTCGCGCCGGCCGTCTTCCGCGATGCGCCGAGCGAGGGACTGGACCTCGGTCTCGAAGCCGGGCGTTGTCATCGCTCGCGCGAGGCGGTCCGCGGCAGCGCCGAGAACGGGATGTCCACATCGGCGCGTGGCTCGGGCGGCAGGCCGAGCACGCGCTCGCCCACGATGTTGCGCTGGATCTCGTCGGTGCCGCCCCGGATCGAGATCGACGGGCTGGTGAGGAACAGCGTCTGCCACTCGCCGTCGCCGTCGACCGCCGCGATCCCGTCCGGGCCGAGGAGGTCGAGGGCGAGGGACGCGGCGGCCTTGAGACCGGCGCTGCCCCGCAGCTTCGCTCCCGATCCCTCGGGGCCGGGCGACCGGCCTGCCTTGGCGGCGTCGCGGGCGCGCCGGGCGGTCAGGCGTGCCACCTCGAGCTCGATGATCGTCGCGGCGATCCGCTGGCGGACGACCGGGTCGCCGGACGCGCCCCGACCGCGAGCCAGGTCGACGAGGCGCTCCCTCAGGTCCGCGCCCCATCCGCCGCCACCCACCGCGCCGGCCCCGCGCTCATACGTGAGCGCGGTGCGGGCGACGCGCCATCCTTCCCCCGGCGCGTCGATGCGATCGCGGTCGGCGACGAGAGCGCCGTCGAAGCGCACCTCGCTGAAATGGGTGTCGCCGTTCATCTGCCGCAACGGGCTGACCGTGACGCCGGGCGCGTCCATGTCGAGCGCGAACGCGGTGATGCCGGCGTGCTTCGGCAGGCTCGGGTCGGTGCGGGCGAGCAACAGGCCCCGCTGGGAGTAGTGCGCCCGGCTGCTCCACACCTTCGAGCCGGTGACGCGCCACTGCTCGCCGTCCCGCTCGGCCCGGGTGGCGAGCGACGCGAGATCAGACCCGGCGTCGGGCTCCGAGAACAGCTGGCACCAGATCTCTTCGCCGGTGCGGATCGGCGGGAGCCACCGGGAGCACTGCTCGGCCGTCGCGTGCGAGATGAGCGTCGGGCCCGCGATGGCCAGGCCGATCACGTACGGGTACAGGTCGGGGACGTCGAAGTGCGCCAGCTCCTGGGCGACGACCGCCGCCTGCGCCGGTGTCGCGCCGAGGCCGCCGTACTCCTCCGGCCAGGTGGGCACCGCCCAGCCCCCGTCGGCGAGGGCGCGCAGGTACGCACGCCCCGCTTCGAGGTCGTCACTGCCCGCCCCGAGCACGGTGAAGGAGCCACCGTCGCGGTGTGGTGTCAGGCGCGCCGAGAGCGCATCTCGCACGCGAGCACGGAAGTCGCCGCCGTCGCTCACGGCGCGCCGAGCTGCTCGTGGAGCCGGTGGACGAGGGCGTCGAGGCCGGGTGAGATCCGCACCTCGTAGGGCGGCCCTTCGGGCTCGAGGGCACGCAATCGGGCGGGGAGCGATGCGACCGAGGCCCGGCAGCGGTCGCGCAGCGCACTCAGCGCCTCGCGATCTCCGACGCGCTTGCCGTCGCGCATGACGGGCTGGAGGACGGGCCGGGCGTTCGCCACGGGCTCGTCCAGCAGCGCCAGCACATCTGATGGCGCGGCGCTGCCGTCCTCACGGCGGAACACCTGCTTCCGGCCTGGCAGCGTCACCTTGTCCGTCGACAGCTTCACCTTCGGTCCGTCCGCGTCCTCGACCAGCTTGTACACGACGGCCACGTGGGGGGCGTCGCCGCTCGTGCCCAGCTGGGTGCCGACCCCGAAGGCATCGACGGGCGCGCCGGCGGAGACCAGCTGTTGGATCCGGTATTCGTCGAGGTCGCCGGACGCGAAGATCTTCACGTCCGTCAGCCCGCCCTCGTCGAGGATGTTGCGCACGGAGCGCGAGAGCGTGTCGACGTCGCCCGAGTCGAGGCGGACCGCGCGCGGCAGCAAGCCCTCGGGCGCGAGCTTCCCGGCCAGCTCGACGACGATGCGGGCAGCGCGCTCGGTGTCGTACGTGTCGATGAGGAAGATCGCGCGGCCGGGGAAGTCGTGCGCGTACGTCAAGAACGCATCCGCCTCGTTGTCGAAGCGCATGACGTACGAGTGCGCCATCGTGCCGCTCAGCTCGAGGCCGTACTCCAGGCCGGCGAGCACCAGCGAAGTGCCTGCCGCGCCGCCGACGTAGGCGGCGCGAGCCGTCTTCAACGCGGCGTCGGTGCCGTGATCCCGGCGGGGCGAGAAGTCCACGAACGTCCGGTCACCGCACGCGGTGGCGACCCGCGCCGCTTTGGTCGCGATCATCGTCTGGTACCCGATGCAGTTGAGCAGGAACGTCTCGACCAGCTGCGCCTCGACCAGCGGCGCCGTCACCTGGAGGATCGGCTCGTTGGGAAACACCAGCTCGCCCTCGGGGATCGCCCGTACCTCGCCGGTGAACCGCAACGTCGAGAGCAGTGAGAGGAACGACTCGTCGAACAAGTCGAGCGAGCGGAGGTAGTCGACAGCGACGTCGTCGAAATGCAGGTGCTCGAGGTAGTCGAGAGCTGAGTCCAGGCCGCAGGAGACCAGATACCCGCGCTCGGGAGGGAGGTGGCGCGCGAAAAGATCGAACGTGGCCGGCTGATCCAGGTCGTGCGCGTGGTAGCTCGCCGACATCGTCAGCTCGTACAGATCGGTGAACAGCGCGATGTTGGCGTCGTCGACCCGTGTCATGGAACGACGGCCGTTCAGACGAGTGTGACGCCGGCCTGCTCGATCTCACGCAGGGCGCGCTCGCCGTCGCCGGGCTCGACGTCGACCGGCCTGGTCGCCTCGACGATGACCTCGGTGTCGAAGCCCTTGCGCACCGCGTCGAGCGCGGTGTCCTTGACGCAGTAGTCGGTGGTGAGCCCCGCGATCACGACGTGGCGGACACCGCGGTCGCGGAGGAGCTGCTCGAGGCCGGTCTCGCGCCGCTGACCCGTCGGGAGGTGCGTGACGCTGAACCCCGAGTAGCCGTCCTCCGGGCCCTTCGCCTTGTGGACGACCTCGCCGGCCACCTCGAGGTCGGCGGGGAATTCGGCGCCCCAGGTGTCGTGCACGCCGTGCACCGGCCACCGGCCGCCGTACTCCGCGAAATGCGGGGTCTCCTCCGGGTGCCAGTCCTTGGTGTAGACGACGGGGATGCCGGCGGCCCGAGCCCGATCGATCTCGCGGTTGATGATCGGCACCACTTCCTCGCCGCCCTGCACGTAGAGGCTGCCCTTCGGGTCGGCGAAGTCGTTCTGCACGTCGACGACGAGGAGCGCGGTGCCGGGGCGGTACTCGATTGCGCTCATCGCGAACCCCCCCAAGGTCGAAGGGCTTCTCACGTCGCAGGGTACCGCTCTCGGTAGAGTCCAATGCGATGGCGTACCAGTCGCTCTACCGCACGCACCGCCCCCAGAACTTCGCCGGGCTCGTGGGGCAGGACCATGTGACGGCGGCCTTGCGGAACGCAGTGCGCGAGGGCCGCGTGGGCCATGCCTACCTCTTCTCGGGGCCTCGCGGCACCGGCAAGACGACCACCGCCCGCATCCTCGCCAAGGCGCTGAACTGCCTGAACCTCGGCGCGGACGGCGAGCCGTGCGGCGAGTGCCAGAACTGCGTCGCCATCGCCGGGGGCCGATTCCTCGACCTGTTCGAGCTCGACGCGGCGTCGAACAACAGCGTCGACAACATCCGCGACCTGACCGACAGCGTGCATCTCGGGCTGGGCGCGACGTCGAAGCGCAAGGTGTATCTGATCGACGAGGTGCACATGCTGAGCGCGGCGGCCTCGAACGCGCTCCTGAAGACGCTCGAGGAGCCGCCCGAACACGTGGTGTTCGTGCTCGCGACGACGAACCCCGAGAAGGTCCTGCCCACGATCCGGTCCCGGACCCAGCACCTCGAGTTCACGCTGTTCTCGGGCGACGAGCTGGAGGCGGTGCTCCGCCAGGGCCTCGCCCTCGCCGGCGTCGATGCCGACCGGGAAGCGCTGGCCGTGATCGCCCGCGCCGCCGGCGGCTCGGCTCGTGACGCGCTGTCGCTCCTCGACCAGGCGCTGGCCCACGGGGCCGACCGCCTCGACGCTGACGCCATCGCCGACCTGTTCGGCGGCACGCCGTTCGACCTGCGGGCCGCCGTGCTCGACGCCGTCGCGGCCGAGGACCCGGCCGGCGTGCTGGTGGCGGTGGGCGCCCTGCTCGACGCCGGCCACGAGCCGCGCCGGATCGCCGAGGACGTCCTGCGGTCCGTGCGCGACGCGTTCCTCCTCAACGCCAGCAGCGGCCAGGTGCGCGTCGACGCACCCGCGGACGAGCAGCGCCGGCTCGACGAGCTCGGCCGGACGCTGGGCAACACCACGCTCGTGCGGGTGCTCGAGACGCTCGGCCAGGCGGTGGTCGACATGCGCGGCACCGACGCCGCCGACCCGCGCCTCGTGCTGGAGATCGCCCTCGTCCGCCTCACACGCCGTGAGGTCGGGCCGCCGATCCAGACGGTGATGGAGCGCATCGAGAAGCTCGAAGAGACCGTGGCCAGACAGCGCGACGCCGGCGCCCGCGCCCGGCCGGAAGCTCCGGAACGAGAGCCGGCATCCCGTCCGCCCGGGGTCGCGGTCGGCGCGCTGCGCAAGCGTCGCTCGGAACCCGCGCCCCCGTCGGAGCCCGAATCAGCGTCGTCGGCGGTGCCGACAAGAGAGGTTTCGGAGCCGACGGGAGAGGTTGCGGAGCAGTCGGCGGAGCCGACAGGAGAGGCTGCGGAGGCGCCCCAGGACGCGCCGTCGCCGTCCGTCGACGTCGACGAGGTCATCCTGGCGTGGGCCACGGTGTTGCCCGAGCTGCCGGTGGCGACACGGAGCGCCGTGCAGGAGGCCCAGCCGCTGACTGTCGAGGGCGACGTCGTCACCTTCGGTGTGTCACCGAGGCTCATCGAGGCAGCGCGTCCCCGGTTCCGGCGCGAAGCGAACACGATCCGCGACGCGCTGTCCCGCCATGTCGGACGGAGCCTGCGCTTCAACCTGGTCGCGCACGAAGGGTTCAGCAGTGAGCGAGCGTCCGCCGCGAAGGCGAAGGCCCCTGCGACCGAGCCCGGGGAGCCCGACGACGTCGCCCTCGAACCGGACGAGGGTGGCGCCCCACCGGGAGTAGAGTCGGCAGGCCCCGCGAACCTGCTCACCGAGTCGCTGGGCGCCACCGTCGTCGAGGAACGCCACCACGAATAACGCCTGTCGGCGGAGCCGACAGGGTGGTGGCGGAGCCGGCGAGGGTGATCCCACCCAGGAGACAGGCAACGTGGCAAATCAGAAGCAGCTCAACCAGATGATGCGCCAGGTGCAGAAGATGCAGGCCGACATGGCCGCGGTGCAGGAGGAGCTGGCCACGTCCCTGGTCGAAGGATCGGCCGGCGGCGGGAAGGTGACGGCGGTGGTGACCGGCGCCGGCGACGTCCAGACCGTGAGGATCTCGCCCGACGTCGTGGATCCCGACGACGTCGAGATGCTCGAGGACCTGGTCGTGGCGGCGGTCGGCGAGGCGATGCGACGCGCCCAGGAGCTGCAAACCGAGCGGATGGGCGCGGCGACGGGCGGCCTCGACCTCGGCGGTCTCGGCCCGGGCCTCGGCGGCGCGCTCGGCTGACAGAAGGTGGCATCCCCTTTCGAAGGGCCGGTGCAGGGCCTGGTCGACGAGCTGGGACGGCTCCCTGGGATCGGTCCCAAGTCGGCGCAGCGCATCGCGTTCTACCTGTTGAAGGCAGCACCCGAGGACGCCAAGCGGCTTGCGCGCGCCATCGTGGAGGCGAAGGAGCGCGTCAGCTGGTGCCGGCGTTGCTTCAACTTCGCCGAGGGCGACCTGTGCGTGTACTGCCGTGACGATCGACGCGACCCCACGCTGCTGTGCGTCGTCGAGGAGCCCCGCGACATCGTCGCCGTCGAGCGGACCCAGGAGTACCGTGGCCGGTACCACGTGCTGCTCGGCGCGATCTCGCCGATCGAGGGCATCGGTCCGGACCAGCTGAAGGTCAAAGAGCTCCTCGCGCGGGTCGGCGACGAGGGCGTCCAAGAGGTGATCCTCGCGACCAACCCGAACATCGAAGGCGAGGCGACTGCGATGTACCTCGCCCGGCTCCTCAAACCCCTGGGGTTGCGGGTGACTCGCATCGCCAGCGGGCTCCCTGTGGGAGGCGACCTCGAGTACGCCGACGAGGTCACGCTCGGCCGCGCGCTCGAGGGCCGGCGCGAAGTCGACGCGTAGTGCACCGTTTGGCATCGGACTCCGGCGCAGTGGTCGTTGACTTTCGCCGCCCTGCCCGATAGGCAGTCCCCGTTCGCGAGAGAGACAGGAGAGAGTCGATGACGCAACCGCAACCCACACCCGCGGTCGGAGGCCGCGGCCCCATCGGGGAGCCGCGGAACCCGACGACGGTGGCCCTGCTGAGCCTGGTCACCTGCGGTATCTACGGCCTGTACTGGGCCTACCTGACCTTCGAGGAGCTCAAGCAGCACAACGGCGAGGGCCTGGGCGGCGGCCTCGGCGCGCTGCTGAGCTGGCTGGTGGCGGGCTGGTTCCTCGTGATCGTCGAGATCCAGAAGATGTACCAGGCTGACGGCAGGGAGTCGCCGGTGGAGCCGATCGAAGGGCTCTGGCTGTTGATCCCGATCGCGGGCTGGTTCCTGTACATGAACCGCGTGCAGGTCGCCCTGAACGACTACTGGGTGTCGAAGGGCGCGGCCCCGCTCCCGTCGTAATCCAGCTCCTCACGAAAGGGCCGTCACATGGCACAACCAGCACCCGCGCCGGCAGGTGGGCGTCCGCTCGGCAAGCCGCGCGGTTGGGTCGTCGTCTTCCTCTTGTCACTCGTCACGCTGGGCATCTATTTCCTGGTGTGGACGTACAAGACGTTCCAGGAGATGAAGGACTACAGCGGGAACGGCATCGGCGGTCTCGTCGGGCTGATTCTCGCCTTCGTCATCGGCGTCGTGAACCCGTTCATCATGTCGTCCGAGGTCGGGCACCTCTATGGAGCGGAAGGGCAGGAGCCGCCGGTCACCGGCGTCACCGGTTTGTGGATCCTGTTGCCGATCGTCGGCCACTTCATCTGGCTGGCGAAGACGCAGAACGCGTTGAGCGCGTTCTGGGAGGCGCACGGGGCGGTTCGGCCCTAACCCCCGGAGCACTCGAACGTGGAGGGGCGGCCCCCGGGCCGCCCCTTTGCGCGTCAGCTCGTCTTGACGACGACCGCCGAGCCGTAGGCGACGAACTCCGCCAGCGCCCCGTTCTCGCCGAGGCTGTTGGAGTCGAACGTGACGCCGACGACGGCGTTGCCGCCGAGGGCCTTGGCGTGCTCGATCATTCTGAAGCCCGGGGATCTCGAATGTGTTCGAGGTGAAGATCGGCAGCCGCTCGTCGGAGAGCGGGGTCGAGGCCACGCAGCTAGGACGACAGTGCGTACCGGACCATCGCCTGGGCGGTGTCGTCGTCGTCCGAGACGAGCACGGCGATGATGATCACGACGATGTACACGATGCCGAGGCCGATGCCGACCCAGCCCAGGATGATCCCGGCGATCGCCAGGCCGCGCCCGCCTTGGGTGCCGCCCGACTCGTCGATCTGGCGCCGGGAGATGTACCCGAACACCAACGCGAGGATCCCGCCGACGATGCAGATGAAGATCTGTGCGATGCCGAGCACCAACGACGCGATTGCGAGCCCGTTGGTCTTCGGGGTGGATTGGTAGCCGTAGCCACCCGCCGGCTGTCCGTACGAGGGCGGCGCGGGCGGCGGCGTCGGTCCCGGCGGGGGAGCCGACGGCGGCGGTTGGGGGGGAGGCGGGGGCTGCGGGCTCTCGTCGTCCGGCGGCACGGTGCTCACGATGGTCCTCCCAACGGCACGAGATCTGCCCCGATGAGCCAGCGCGGGATCACGTGAGCACGAAGCCGAATTGGATGATCCCGAGGCCGACCCACACGAAGCCGAGGATGATCCCGGCCAGCGCCATTCCGTCTCCCTGCTGCGTGCCACTGGATTCCCGGATCTGGTTTCGGGCGATGAAGCCGAGCACGATCGCGACGATGGCGGTGATCCAGAAGCAGCCGACGATGCCGCAAACGAGTGACGCGATGGCTAGCCCGTTCGTCTTCGGCGTGCCCGACGTGCCGCCTGCCGAGTAAGACGGCGTCGCTGGTTGCGGCGGGGGCGGCGGCGGTGCGGGCCCGCGGTCCGGTTCTTCCGGCGGTGTCGCGGTCATCGGGTGGCCTCCCTCGCCTCAGCTTCTCGCAAACGGCGCGTACCCTATCGACGCGCGTGGTGAGGGTCTACGGCTGCGCGCGGAGGACCGAACGGGTCAGCCTGGCCACCGCTCGACCGGATACGCCGAGGTCGGGACCACGTACGTGCCCGCCACCTTGTCCTGCCACGTCTGCTTCTCGGGATCCCACAGCATCCACAGGTATCCGACGTAGCAGGCGAGCCCGGACCCGATCGCCACGAGGTACCGCACGAAGGCGGTGCCGTACTCGATCCGGCCGTGCGTGCGAGCGTCGATGGCGCGAATGCCCAGCAGGCGCATGCCCGGCGTCTGGCCGCTGCCGCTGCCGATGAAGTAGACGCTGTACGCGATGCCGGCGGCGAGGCCGATGAGGATCTGCGACACGATGCTGCGACTGAAGAGCAACCCGATGAGCTGGCCGATGATGCTCAGGATCACCCAGTCGATCAGGAAGCCACCGAGGCGGTACCAGAAGTCGGCCCGCGGGCCCGACGGTCCTGCCGGCGCGCCGCCGGGAGGCGGGACAGGCTGGGTCACTACAGCGGTCTTCCGGTGGAGTACTTGAACAGCTGGAACGCCCACAGTGCGGCGAAGAACAGGAACACCGCCCACACCGGGATTCGCACCCGCTGCCAGCGCCACGCGACGAGCAGCACGATCGCCATCGCCACCACGAGGAACGCGCCCGGGTTGTACGTGAACGCCGCGCTCACGTGGCCGTGCACGAGGGCGGTGACGCCGCGCGTCATCCCGCAGAACGGGCACGGCACGCCGGTCACGGTGCGCAGCGGGCACGGCGGCCCGAGCGTCGCCGGCAGCCACGGCCGGACGGCGGCGATGGCGAGCATCCCCGCCCCGGCGACGCGCAGCGGCTTGAGGTCGATGCCGAGCGCGGTCGTCCCTTTTGTCGGGGGCGGTGCGTCGGGGACCGCGGGCGTCGCGGCTGTCGGCGCCGTCGCCGTACTCACGACCGGCGAGCGTAGTAGCCGGAAGCGACGCGCTATCCCCGGGCTGTCTTCGCCGCGACGACGCCCTCGAGGAAGCTCTCGGGATGCCATCCTTCGGGCGCGCCGACGACCTTCGGTCGCACGCGCGCAGCGAGATCGGTCGCGAGGTGCGCGCGGGCGCCGGGACTCAGTGAGACGCGCCGTTCGAGGAACTGCCGGAGCGTCGCGACGTCGTCGACGCTCACTCCGCTGACGTCCCATTCGAGATGCGGCGCCGCCACACTTGGCGGCGGAACGTACGTTGCCGCCGGCATCACCGCCGGTCGCCGCTCGCGCACGACGAGCGTTCCGGCGGCGAGGTCACCGAGGCGTTGGTTCCGGCCCGTGACCAGAATCGAGATCACGCCGACGACGTAGAACGCGGGCAGGAAATCGACGATGCGGAGGAAGTTGCGCACGGCCGCGGTGAGGAACCCTTCGGGCTCGCCGCCGACGCGCACGACGCGCAAACCAGCGGCGAGCTTCCCGATGCTCCGGCCGCGGTTCCACGTCTCGAGCACGATGTCGTACGCGAACAGGATGAGGAAGGTCGCCACGAGATACGCCGCGACCACGTACCCGCTGCTGCCGAGCGGTCCCAGGACGATGGCCAGCGCGAAGATGGCGCCGAGCTGGACGACGATGTCGAGGAGCGCGGCCGCGAACCGAGACCCGACCCCGGCCAGCACCAGCTCGAGCTCGATGCCTTCCGGCGTCGCGATGGTGACCCGGTCGTCGAGAGTGGCCACCGGGCGAAAGTAACAGTGAGAGCACGAAAGAGGGGTCCCGGTCTGAACCTCGACGTCTTCGTGGATACACGCCGGGACCGGTGGCGCGAGCTCGACGCGCTGGTCGCGCAGGCGGGGCGGCGAGCCGAGTCGTTGGGTCCCGACGGGGTGCGCAGGCTCGGCGCGCTGTATCGCGCCACCGCGGCCGATCTCGCCCTCGCCCGCCGGCGCTTCGCCGGCGATCCCGCCGTCGCCCGGCTCGAGGCGCTCGTGACCCGCGCCCGTCCGCTCGTCTACGACCGCGCCAGCCGGGGCGGAACGGTGGCCGAGTTCGCCACGACGGGCTACTGGCGGCGCGTGCGCGAACGGCCCGCGCTGCTGATCATCTCGGCTCTGTTGCTGTTCGGCCCGTGGGTGCTCGCCTCGGTGTGGGCGGTGCGCGACCCGGGCGCGGCAAGCGGCGTTGTGCCGTCCGAGTACCGGTCGGTGACCGAGCCGCGCGAGCGCGGCACGGACCTCGGGCTCACGACCGACGAGCAAGCGGCCTTCTCGAGCAAGATCTTCACCAACAACATCCGGGTGACGATCGTCGCGTTCGCGGGCGGGATCGCCGCCGGGATCGGCACCGCGGCACTGCTCGTCTACCAGGGCGTGCTGTTCGGGGCGATCACGGGACTGTCGATCTGGGCCGGCAACGGTAAGCCGTTCTTCGAGCTCGTCACCGCCCACGGCGTGCTCGAGCTGTCCTGCGTCGTGGTCGCGAGCGCGGCGGGGCTGCGCATGGGATGGGCGCTCGTGAGCCCGGGGCACCGCCGCCGCGGGGTCGCGCTCGCCGCGGAAGCGCGCGTCGCCGTCGAGATCGTGCTGGGAACCGCGCCGTGGCTCGTGCTGGCCGGGCTCGTCGAGGGCTTCATCACGCCGCGGGGCCTCGGCCTCGGCCCGGTCATCACCGTCGGCTTCAGCCTCGCCGCCGTCTACTGGGCATTGGTCTTCTGGCGAGGGCGTCCGGCACGCACTGATGCGTATCTCGACGACGCCACGCGTCGCTCAGATACGCATCATGTGGTTACAGCCGCGCCCGTTCCTTCGCCCTGAGGTAGGCGCCGACGCACGCGTTCGGTAGCAGGTCGGGGCGCGCCTCGACGACGTCGGCGCCGGCGCGGCGCAACTGGGCGGCGACGCGGGCGCGCGCGTCGAGCACGTCGATCGCGACGGCGGCGGCGTAGACGTCGGCAGGCGCCCGTGGCGGCATGTGCACCATCTGCTCGAGGTCGGGGTCGGCGACACCGGCGACGACGACGGCGTGCCTGCGGGCGAGCATGGGCATCGCGTCGAGGAGAGGTTGCGCGGCCGCCTCCTCGAGCAGGTCGGTGAGCACGAGCACGAAGGCGCGCTTGCCGCTCCCGACGGCACGGAACGCGAGCTCGTAGTCCGAGTCGACCATCGTGGGCTCCACGTCGAACACGGCGCGCACGACGGCATCGCCGCCACCCCGCGCCGGCGGCAGACGACGTCGCACGCGATCGTCGAACGCGATGACGCCGGCCCGGTCCCCCACCTCGTCGGCGACGAGCGCGACCGCGGTGGCGGCGTCGACGGTGGTGTCGAGGCGCGTGCGATCGCCGAGCGGCGCCGCCATCAGCCGGCCGGCGTCGAGAAGGCACACGACGTCGCGGTCCTGCTCCACCCGGTACTGGTTGCTCATGGGCCGGCCCAGGCGCGCCGTCGCCCGCCAGTTGACCTGGCGGATGTCGTCGTCGGGCAAGTAGTCGCGGATCGACTCGAAGTCGGTGCCGAGCCCGAGCGGCCCGCGAGTGAGGCGTCCCGGGTCGCGAAACCGACCCTGGCGCACCGCGAGCACGAGCCGCCACGCCGCCGGCAGGTCGGGGTACACGAGCACCTCGGCCGGGTCCCCGCCCCGCCGGTACCAAGCCGCGAGCCCGAGCGGGCCGCGCACCCTCGCAGCCGGGTTCGGGAGCGTGTGGCGCCCCCGCCGTCCGGCGCGGATGCGGGCGTCGAGGCGTCCGTCGGCCTCCGCGGGCTCGACGGCGATGTTGGGCACGAGCGGCTGGCGCAGCC
>JBKPDG010000003.1:0-10699 GCA_046727755.1 Actinomycetota bacterium | reverse complement strand
GGCGGCCGCGCCTCCCGCGGCTGCCGCGCCCGCCGCCCCGGCCGCTCCAGCCGCCCCAGCCGAGGAGGCGCCACAGGAGCTGGGGGCTGCCGAGACGGAGATCCAGAGTGACGAGCCGGCGCGGAGCGCCGACGCGCCGCCCGAGGAGATGGGGGGGGCGGCGGCCCGGGCACCGGTCTCGACGGTCAGCCGGGTCCCAGCCCACTTCAACCAGTGGTTCTGGGGGCTGGCCGCACTCGCCGCGCTCGTGCTCCTCGTCTACTACCGACGCATGGACGGCGAGCAGCTCGAGATCCTCAAGGAGCTGATCGCGTCGGTCGTGCCGCTCGGCGTGCTCACCATCGTCGTGCTCGCGGTGATCCTGTTCGGCATCTGCACCGCCACCGAGTCCGCGGCCATCGGGGCGCTGGGCGCCCTGTACCTGGCCGTGATGTCGAAGTACGCACGCGACGTGTGGTGGTGGACCCTGGTCGGCGCCGTCCTCGGCTTCGCCCTCGGGTGGTACCAAGGCGAGCCGCTCTCGTCGTTGCTGGTGGCGGCCTCGATTGGGGGCACCTTCCTAGGCACCGTGGTCCCCGGCCTCGTCCACCTCGGCCGGTCCAAAGAGCTCCGGGACAACCTGAAGCAGTCCACGTTCCTCACCGCCAAGACAACCGCCATGGTGTGCTGGCTGTTCGTCGGCTCCGCCCTGTTCTCCTCGGTCTTCGCGCTGCACGGCGGCCAGGGGCTGATCGAGCGGTGGGTGCTCGGGATGAACCTGTCCCCGGTCGGATTCCTGATCATGTCCCAGCTGATCATCTTCCTGCTCGGGTGGCCGCTCGAGTGGACGGAGATCATCGTGATCTTCTGCCCGATCTTCATCCCGCTCTTGAGCCACTTCAAGGTGGATCCGCTGCTCTTCGGCACCATGGTGGCGGTGAACCTCCAGGCGGCGTTCCTCTCGCCGCCCGTGGCGATGTCGGCGTTCTACCTCAAGGGCGTGGCGCCGAAGCACGTGACGCTCAACCAGATCTTCGCCGGGATGATGCCGTACATGCTCATCGTCGCGCTCTGCCTCGCGTTCATGTACATCTGGCCGGGCATGACGCTCTGGCTGCCCGAGTTCCTGTACGGGAACTGAGCTCTACCGGAACTAGGATGGACCTGACGAACCTCCACGCGCTGTCCGCCTCGGACGCGGCGCGGCTCGTCCGGGACGGGGTCATCAGCTCGCTCCAGCTGGTCGAGGCGTGCCTCGCCCGGATCGAGGAGGTGGATGCCGACGTCCAGGCCTGGGCCTTCCTCGACCCCGACCACGCTCGCGCGCAGGCGCGTGCAGCCGATGACCGCCGGCTGGAGGGCCGGCCGGTCGGGCCACTTCACGGCGTGCCGGTCGGGGTCAAGGACATCATCGACACCAGCGACATGCCGACCGAGCACGGATCGCCCCTCTACGCCGGGCGGACCCCGTCCCGCGACGCCACCTTGGTCTCGATGCTCCGTGCGGCCGGCGCCGTGATCATGGGCAAGACCGTCACCACGGAGTTCGCGACCTACGCGCCGGGGAAGACGCGGAACCCGCACAACGCCGCGCACACCCCGGGCGGCTCGTCGAGCGGCTCGGCCGCCGCCGTGGCGGCGGGCATGGTGCCGGCCGCCGTTGGGAGCCAGACGAACGGCTCCGTGATCCGGCCGGCCTCGTTCTGCGGCGTCTACGGGTTCAAGCCGACGCACGGCCTGATCCCCCGTCACGGAGTCCTCCAGCTCTCGCGCACGCTCGACACGATGGGGGTGTTCGCCCGGACGCTCGACGACGTCGCTCTCCTGGCCGAGCAGCTGGTCGGGTTCGACGAGCGCGACCCGGACTCGCGGCCGCGCGCACGGATCCCGTTCCGCGAGGTGGCGTCCGAGGAGCCGCCGCTGTCGCCGATGTTCGCGCTCGTCAAGACCTCGCGGTGGGACCGCGCCCTTGACGATACCCGCGAGGCGTTCACGGAGCTGGCCGGAGTCCTCGGCGACCGCCTCGAGGAGGTCGAGCTGGTCCAGTCCGAGGACGCGTTCGGGTGGCACCGCGCCATCATGGAGGCCGAGATGGCGGCGAACCTCGGCCGCGAGTGGGACCAGGGCCGGGACCGGCTCTCCGACGCTCTCCGTACCCAGCTCGGGCGCGGTCGCGACGTCCGTGCGGTGGACTACCAGCTGGCACGCACCCGTGCAGCGGCGTTCGCCGAGGGGCTGACCGACCTGTTCGCCCAGCGCTACGACGCCATCCTCACCCCGGCCGCCCCGGGTACGGCCCCGGGGGGCCTCCACTCCACCGGCGACCCATCGTTCTGCACGCTGTGGACGCTGACCGGGATGCCGGCGATCACCCTGCCGCTCATGCGGGGCGCGAATGGCCTGCCGATGGGCATCCAGCTCGTCGGTCCGCGCCACGGCGACGCGCGCCTCCTGCGCACCGCGCGCTGGCTCGCCAGCCGGGTCGAGAGCAGCTGATCGGCGCCGGCGCCGCCGCCGGCTAAGCGCCCCCCGCACGCGGAGGTCGACGCATGACCACGTTCCGCGCCCTCTGCCGGGCGTTCCTGTCCGAGGAGCACGAAGCCTCCCCGGTCAGGGCGAGCGGCCTCGGGCTCACCGAGTTTGACGACCGCCTCGACGACCTCTCGGAAGCGGCAATCCGGGAGCGCCAGCGACGGAGCGCCGCGTGGCGGGTGCGGTTCCGGGCGGTGCCCGACACCGGCCTCACTCCCGACGAGCGGATCGACCGGGACTTCGTCGTCTCGATCCTCACCGGGCGGGCCGTTATGGCCGAGTGGGAAGCCTGGCGCCGGCAGCCAGAGCTCTACGTGGGCCTCGGGCTCCAGGGCGTGTTCGGGTTGTTTCTCCACCGCCTGCGCCCCGATGCCGCGCTCGTCAGCGCCGCCCTCGCGCGTCTCGCCGCCATGCCCGAGGCGCTCGAGCACGGCCGGCGCAACCTCGTCCCCGAGCTCGTCGCGCCCGTCCTCGTGGACCGCGCGCTCGGCCAGGCCCGCGCGGGGGCGCGGTACGTCCGGGACCTGCTTCCGTCCGAGGTCGGGGATCCGGGACTGCGCCGAGCGCTGGCCGAGGCGGGGGTGGGCGCGGCGACGGCTCTCGAGGGATTCGCCGGGTTCCTCGAGGGGCTGCGGAGCCGCGCGACCGGTGATTTCGCCCTCGGGGAGTCCCGCTACAGCCGTCTCCTGCGCGAGAAGGAGCACGTCTCGCTCGAAGCAGGCGCGCTCCGCGAGCGCGGTCGCCAGGAGTACGAGCGGCTCTCCGGCGAGCTCCGCCGGCTCGCGCGCCGGGTGTCCGGGACCGAGGACTGGGCGGCGACGCTGAAGGAGCTGAATCGCGACCACCCCGAGTCTCCCGCGGCGATGCGCCAGGCGTACGAGGACTGGACCGAGCGGGCCAGGGCCTTCCTCGTCGAGCGGGAGCTCGTGAGCCTACCCGACGGCGAGGAGTGTCTCGTGGAGCCGTCACCGCCCTTCCAGCGCCCCGTGCTCGCGGTGGCGTCGTACGCGAGCCCCCCCGCCTTCTCGGCGTCCCGGCGCGGCCACTTTTTCGTCCCATTCCCACCTGACGGCGCCTCGCCCGCGGAAATCCAGCAGCGGCTCGAGAACAACAGCCACGCCGGCATCCCGACGACCGCGGTCCACGAGGCGTATCCGGGCCACCACTGGCACCTGGTCACGATGAAGGCGCACCCGAGCCCGATCCGCCTGACGTTCCACACGTCGTACTTCAGCGAAGGATGGGCGCTCTACGCCGAGCACATGATGCGGGAGCAGGGCTTCTTTGCGGACCCGCGGCACGAGCTCTACCAGGTCGAGGCGATGCTGTTCCGCGCAGCGCGGATCGTCGTCGACACGAGCCTCCACGCCGGCGACATGACCCTCGAGGAGGCGCAACGCTTCATGGCCGAGCGCGCGAACCTGACCGAGCCGACGGCCCGGGCCGAGGTCGCGCGCTACGCCGCTTGGCCCACGCAGGCGTCGTCCTATCTCGTGGGGTGCCTGGAGATCCTCGCGATCCGGGAGCGTCATCTCCCGCGAGGTGCGGGCAGCGGCACGGAGGCCCTCCGCAACTTCCACGACCGTCTGGCGGGCAGCGGTGGGCTTCCCCCCGCGCTGGCCGAGCGGGCGCTCCTCGCCGGCGCGTAACCGGCAGCGCGCGCGCCCGCCATCCGGGCGAGCGGACGTGTACACTGGCGGGGCCGCACAGCGGACGCCAGCGCGGAGGGAGTGACATGAGCGCACGGGCAGGCAAACAGGTGGCGATCGGTTTCGACGAGATCGTCGGCGGTCCGGCCGCGTCGGGTCTCCTCGACGTCCAGACGGTTGGAGCCGGACCGGCGGGCAGCCTCCCGCTGACGCCGGAGATGCTCCTCGAAGGACCCAGCGGCGATCTCTTCGGCTGGACCCAGAACGCTGGCATGGGCTGGAACCCTCGGGAGCTCGGGCGGCCCCAGTATCTGATCCTGTCGACCCAGGGCGGCATCCGCGCGCCCGACGGCCAGCCGGTCGCCCTCGGCTATCACACCGGACACTGGGAGGTCGGCCTCCTGATGGAAGCGGCCGCCGGTGAGCTGCGCGGCTTGGAATGCCTGCCGTTCGCCGGCTTCGTCACCGACCCGTGCGATGGCCGGACCCAGGGCACGGTCGGGATGATGGACAGTCTGCCGTACAGGAACGATGCCGCGCAGGTCTTCCGCCGGCTCATCCGCTCGCTGCCGACGCGACGGGGCGTTCTCGGCGTCGCCACCTGCGACAAGGGACTTCCCGCGATGATGATGGCGCTCGCGGCCACGCGCGGTCTGCCCTGCGTGCTCGTCCCGGGCGGCGTGACCCTCCCTGCTCGCGACGCGGAGGACGCCGGCACGGTGCAGTCCATCGGCGCGCGATTCGCCCACGGCGAAATCACGCTCGAGCACGCCGCCGACATGGGGTGCCGCGCGTGCGGCTCGGCCGGCGGGGGCTGCCAGTTCCTGGGCACGGCGGCAACCTCTCAGGTCGTCGGCGAAGCCCTGGGCCTCGCGCTGCCCCACTCGGCGCTGGCGCCCTCGGGGCAGCCGATCTGGCTGGACGGGGCCCGGCGGTCCGCGCGCGCGCTCGTGAATCTAGAGATGCGCGGGCTCACCACGCGAGACGTCCTGACCGACGCGGCCGTGCGGAACGCCATGACGGTTCACGCCGCGTTCGGCGGGTCCACGAATCTCCTGCTCCACCTCACGGCGATCGCCCACGCGGCGGGTCTCCGGCGCCCGACCGTCGACGACTGGACCGACGTGAACCGGCGCGTCCCGCGGATCGTGGACGTGCTGCCCAACGGGCCACGCTATCACCCGACGATCCGCGTCTTCATGGCGGGCGGCGTGCCCGAGGTGATGCTCCACCTGAGGCGCCTCGGCCTTCTGGATCTCGGGTGCCTCACCGCCTCCGGCGATACGCTCGGGCGCACGCTCGACTGGTGGGAGGGCTCGGAGCGCCGGCTCGCCCTGCGGGACCGACTGCGCAGCCTGGACGGCGTCGATCCCGACGACGTGATCATGTCGCCGGAGCAGGCGCGGGTTCGAGGGCTCACCAGCACGATCACGTTTCCGCGTGGCAACCTCGCGCCCGAGGGCTCCGTGATCAAGAGCACGGCGATCGACCCCTCCGTGGTCGACGCCGACGGCGTCTACCGGAAGACAGGTCCCGCGCGCGTCTTCACGACGGAGCGCGCGGCCATCGCGGCGATCAAGAGTACGGGGCCCGAGCGCGTGAAGGCCGGCGACGTCCTCGTGCTGATCTGCCGGGGCCCGATGGGCACGGGCATGGAGGAGATCTACCAGATCACGGCCGCCCTCAAGCACCTGTCGTTCGGCAAGCACGTCGCCGTCCTGACGGACGCCCGCTTCTCGGGCGTGTCCACGGGCGCCTGCGTCGGGCACGTGGCGCCCGAGGCGCTGGCGGGCGGTCCGATCGGCAAGCTCGTCGAGGGCGACCAGGTCCGCATCGTGATCGACCGGAACCGGCTCGAGGGCTCGATCGACTTGGTCGGCCACGGCGACCGCGAGTGGTCCCCCGCCGAGGGAGCCCGCGTGCTCGCCGGTCGGTCACTCCGCGCCGACCTCGCGCCCGATCCGGACCTTCCGGCGGACACCCGACTCTGGGCCGCGCTCCAGGCGGTCGGCGGGGGCACCTGGGGCGGGTGCGTCTACGACGTGGACGCAATCGAGGAGGTGCTCCGGCGCGGGGCGCGTGCTGCTCGTTGAGCGAGCGGCCGCTGGGTGGCGTCCTTCTCCTTGCCGTGCTCACCGTCCTCTGGGGCAGCACCTGGCCGGCGCTGAAGGTCGCGCTGCGCGAGCTCGACCCGTGGACGTTCAGGACCGTCTGCCTCGTGGTGGGCGGGGGCGGGCTCCTCATGCTCGCCCGCGCGGGCGGCCAGAGTCTCCGCGTTCCGCGCGCTGAACGGTGGCCGCTGGCCGTGGTGGCCCTCTTCAACATCACGGCGTGGCACCTCTGCTCGGCCTACGGGATCATGCTCGTCCAGGCGGGGCGCGCGGCCATCATCGCGTACACGATGCCGCTGTGGACCGTGGTCTTCTCGCGCCTCATGGTCGGCGAGCGCATCACCCGGTCCCGGCTGGCAGCGCTGGGCTTGGGGCTGGCCGGGCTGACCGCGCTCGTGCTCCCGGAAGCGCCGGCCATCTGGAACGCGCCGGCGGGCACGCTCTTCATGCTGGGTGCCGCCGTGTCGTGGGCGATCGGGACCGTGCTGACCAAAGAGAGGCGCTGGACCATGCCGACCACCGCCCTCACGGGCTGGCAGCTCGTCCTGGGCGCGGTGCCGATCGCCCTCGGTGCGGCGCTGCGCCTCGCCAAGGAAGGCGATGCCGGACTTCTGTCGCAGCTTACCTCCCTGTCGACGACCGCGCTCTTCGGCACCGCCTACTCGACGTTCATCGGCGCGATCTTCTGCCACTGGGCCTGGTTCCGGCTCGTGGGGATCCTGCCGGCGTCCGTCGCGGCGATGGGAACCCTGGGCATTCCCATCGTCGGGCTCTTCACGAGCGCCCTCGTCCTGGGCGAAGCCGTGGGGCCGGCTGAGCTCACGGCCCTCGTCTTGGTCGTCAGCGGCCTGGGTATCCTGATCGGAGGGCTCGCTGGCCAGGCTGCCGAATCGTTCCCCAGGGCCCGAGCCGTCTCAACGGACAGGAGGGCGCCGAGATGAGATCCGCGGCCCCGGCAGTCGGTCGCCGCTTCCGGCGACAGGTCTCGCACCTGCTCTCGGTCCTCGCCACGGTAGCGGGGCTGGCCGGGTGCGCCGGGCCCGCCCGGATCGACGTCCCGGCCGAGCTCCCCCTTCAGACCAACGATCAGTTCTTCGCCATCCAGTGGGCTCTCCAGCGTGACGCGTCCGAGGTGCGCGCGGTCGGGCGAGTGAAGCCCTCGTTCAACACCGAGGCCACGCTGACCCTCGCCCTCTTCGGCGTGGACGCGGCGGGGCGCATCGTGAGCCGCGATACGACGTACCTCCAGTCCGGATTCGACCGCCAGCCGATCCCCTTCTCTCTCGAGCTGACCCCGACCGGTCGCGAGGCCCGCTACGAGGTGCGCGTCCTCGAGTACCACGTGTCGGGCCTCCGTATGGGATGACGCCCCGACCGCCGCGCCCAGCCCGGGCCGGCTCGTCGAGCGGGCCGGCGGCCTGAGTGCGTTCCTGTGTCCGCGACACGATGACCCGCGCTTCATCGGTCGGCTGGGGGCTCCTCGCGGTGGCCGCGGCTGGTGTCGTCGCCATCACGGCGATCGTGGCAGCCACCGGCGTCCTGACGGGAGAGACGGCTTTGCGTGCCCTCGTTCGTGGCACCGCCTCCCCTGAGATGCGGTCGCTCGCCCGGACGATCCGTCCACTGGGCACGTGGTGGGGTATCGTGCCGGGCCTCCTGCTGCTCCTGGCAGTGTCCCGTCACGCCCGCCGCCGGTGGTGGCTGTGGGCCGCTGTCCTCGTCGCAGCGCCGCTAGCCGGCGAGGCGCTGCAGGAACTGGTAGTCCGGCGGCGGCCGCAGGGCTCGGCGCTCGGCTTTCCCAGCGGACACGCGACTGCCGTCGCGGCCTTCGCCGTCGCGACGATCTACCTCGTGGGTCGGTCCGGCCTTTCGCTTGGCCTCCGGGTCGCCATCGGCCTCGCGGCCGTGCTGGCGACGCTTGCCATCGGCCTCTCCCGGATGGTCCTCGACGCCCACTGGACTCTCGACGTGGTCGCCGGGTTCGCCCTCGGCGCCGCCGGGGCCGCGGCGGCCGCGTGGTGGGACCTTTCCCACCCCCCAGCTCCCGTCATGCACCGCCTCGGACGCGAGCCTTGACCAGCGCGCAGGGACACGTGCACCGGCCGCAGGCGGGACGTCGTGCGGCTCAGCGCGCCGGCGGGAACTCGGCCTCGCTCCGCGGCCTGGGGCACCCGAAGCTGCCGGCGAGCCCCTTCCGCGTGACGTCGGCCGAGACCTTCACGACGGTCTTGTCCTCTCCCGCGACGTGACCCCCAGGGTTGCACGCGAAGGTGACGTCGAAGGACGTGCCGTTGATCGTACCGAAGACCCGGTAGGTGTACGTCGTGGCCACCGTGGGGTAGAAGACCGCGTCGTACCGGCCGGGCGCCCGGAACCGGGGCTCCAGCTCGAACACGCGTGTGTGGGGGCCCGCCTTGACCTCGACCTTCAGGGTCTTCTCCAGGCCAACGCAATCGTGGAAAGGACGAACTTCGGGAAAGGAGGCCTAGGCGGGAGGGGCGCGCCCGCGGCGCGCGGGCCGAGCCAAGGTCGGGGCGGTCACGCGCGACGGCACGGCGGCTAGGTAGACGGGCGCTGGGACCGGGGTGACGTCGAGATTCCCCACCGCCGCCTGGCTTCGCTCGGCACTCTGGACAGCCTGGCAGCTGGCTCCCTGGTCGGTGTCGAGCGTGTGGTGAACCAGATGTGGGGTGGTCTCGACCACGAAGCCGAGAGCCAGCGCCGAGGTCAGCGCCGCGAGCGCCGCCCGGTGGTCCCGCCGCCAGAACCGTCCGAAGGCAGCGAGGCCCAGAGCCACCATCAGGACGCCGGCAACCTCGGCCATGGCAACTCCGGAGCGCCCGATGAAGACCTGCTCCGGTGTCCGCCGGAGCCGCACGACAGGGTCGGGTGAACGCGCGGGCCCCGACGGCGTCACGACCATCTCGGCGAGATCGGGAGGCGGCTCCGGGAGGCGGGGAGCGTGGGCCCAGGCCGGGGCCACCGCGAGAGCCAGGAGCAAAATCGTCAGCAGGCGGAGCACCGAGAGCCGCACGGCGCCACGATAGCACTCCGTGCGGCTCCGGGACAATGCGGCGATGCCGACGGCGACGTGAGGTGATTCGGCCTCAGGAAACGGAACGCGCCTCCGAAGGAAGCTGGTAGAGCCTGGTCACATTCTCCCTGGTGATCTTCCGGCGGATGCGCTCCGGGAGTCCGCCGAGGTTCTTCTCGAGGTGACGACGCGAGTCGGGCCAGAGGCAGTCGGGATGCGGATAGTCGGCCCCCCAGATGATGTTGTCCTCGCCGACGATTGGGATCGCGGGCTCGAGATACTGGTCCTGTTGGTAGGTGGTGTAACCCTGGCGCCGGAAGTAGTCGCTCGGCTTCAGGGAGAACCCGAGGGCCCGGCCGCGATCCGCGTACTCCGTGTCCAGGCGATCGAAGACGTAAGGGATCCAGGTCACGCCGGACTCTCCGAGGACGAACTTGAAGTCCGGGTATCGCTCACAGGCCCCCGAGGCGATCAAGGACACGAGCACCTCCATCCCGTCGAGCTGAAACAGGCTGGCCCGCACGATGCGCCAGGGCACCGCGTACTCCTTCTCCATCTCGGGGGTGTCGGGCGCCCGCAGTCCCTTGAACCCCGTGGAGTGGAACGAGATCGGGAACCGACACTCCTGGGCGGCCTCCCAGACGGGATCCCAGCCGCGGTGATAGAGAGGGACGCTCAGGCGCTTGAACGCGAGATCCCCGCCCCGGAGTCCCAGCCTGGCGCAGCGCCGCACTTCGGCGGCCGCCGCGAGCGGGTCGGTGTTGGGAATGATGGCCAGGGGAAAGACCCGGTTGGGGTCGCTGCGCTTGGCGAAGTCCGCGGCCCAGTCGTTGTAGACCTGGTTGGTCCAGGTTCGAAGGTCCGCGCTGGCGATGAGGTCGTTGATCATGAGGCAGCCGTAGACGATCTCCGCGTCCAGACCGTCGCGATCCAGATCGGCGAGCCGCAGCTCGGGCGTGGTGGGGCGGGGCTGGGCGCCTCGGCGATAGTCCCACGTGAAGCCGCTGGCCTTCATCTCGTCGATGTGCCCGAAGATTCCCGGCTCGTACTTGAGGAACCGTGGCCCGACCCCGTTCCACATCCCCTGGTCGTGCCCCTCCACGAACCAGTGGCAGCCATCCTCCAGCTCCTCCACGCGAGGCACGAGGAGCCGCCACTTGGCCGGCGCCTGGGACGACCACAGATCGGGTGGGCAGTAGGTCAGATCGATGTGGTTGTCGCCGGAGATCAGCCGGTCGCTCATGGCGCGCTCCTTGGCGAAGGGGGTCGTGGCCGTGATCGTAACACGGTGTACCCTAAGCCACCGTGCCCGTTCCCGTCGGCCTCAACGTGTGGTCGCGATTGGTGGAAACCACCTTCCCGTACCTCGACCGTACCGCGGCGCCGTTCGACTC
>JBKPDG010000002.1:0-48231 GCA_046727755.1 Actinomycetota bacterium | reverse complement strand
GCGGGCGCCGTCGAAGAACACCTCGTTGAACTCGGACGTGCCGGTCAGCTGGACGATGGGACGGATCTCGATCCCCGGCTGGCGCATCGGCACGAGCAGATAGGAGATGCCGCGGTGACGCGGCGCGTCGCGGTCGGTGCGGCAGAGAACGAAGCACCAGTCGGCCCAGTGCGCGAGCGACGTCCAGATCTTCTGGCCTGTGATCACCCACTCGTCGCCGTCGCGTTCGGCGCGTGTCTGCACATTGGCGAGGTCGGAGCCCGCGTTCGGCTCCGAGTAGCCCTGGCACCAGATCTCCTCACCCGACGCGATCTTCGGCAAGAAGCGGCGCTTCTGCTCGTCGGTGCCGAAGTGCAGGATCGTTGGGCCGATGAGCCCCTCGCCGACGATCCCGACCCGGCCCGGGCCAGCAGCGCGCGCGTACTCCTCGTAGAAGATGACCTGCTGGAGCAGCGTCGCGTCGCGGCCGCCGTACTCCTGCGGGAACGACAGGCACGTCCACCGTGCGGCGCCGAGGGCGCGCTCCCAAGCGAGGCGCTCGTCGAACAGGGCGTGCTCGTCGCCCGGGCCGCCACGCCCGCGTACGACCGCGAACTCACCCGTGAGTTGGCCCGTCAGCCACTCGCGCGCTTCGGTCCGGAACGCGTCGTCGTCCGACGAATAGCGCAGGTCCACGCAACGAAAACTACTCGCATCGTCCGCGAGAGCTTCTGGCGATGCAACCGCCCCGTCGAGCTAGTCCAACGCGCCGTCGGCTTCGAGGCGCTTCCGTTCGTCCGGCGCGAGACCGAGCACCTCGCCGAGCACCCAGTCGTTGTCCTGGCCCAGCGTCGGGCCCGACCGGTCGTAGCCGTGGGGCGCGTCGCCGACACGCGTACCGGTGCGCTCGTAGAGGCCGTCGCCCATGTACGGGTGGGTGAGCGGGACGAAATGCTCCCGGTGCTGCACCTGTGGGTCCTGGTGGACGTCGCCGAAGTCCTGCACGGGGACGGCCTCGATCCCTGCCGCCTGCAGCAGGTCGGCGGCCTCCTCGCGCGTCCGCGTCTGCGTCCACGCCACGACCGCGGCCTCGACCTCATCGACGCGCTCGAGACGCGCGTCGAGCGTGGCGAGTGACGGATCGTCGAAACCGAGGATGCCGGTGAGCCGTGCCCACTCGTCGTCGGTCCAGCACGTGATGGCGATCCAACGATCCTCGCCCTGGCACGCGAACGCGCCATGCGGTACCGCCCGGGGCGAGCGGTTTCCCATGCGCGTGCCGATGACGCCGTCGATCTCGTAGTCGAGCAGCCAGGGACTGAGCGAGTAGCTGCCCGCTTCGACCTGGGCGACGTCGAGGTACACACCGCGGCCGGTCCGCCGGCGGTAGAGCAGGCCCGCCGCCAGCGCGGACGCGACGAAACGCGGCGCAAGCGAGTCGGTGATCGTGGCGTACGGCCCGACGGGCTCGCGATCCGGCCATCCCGTCAGCCAGTTGAAGCCGGCGAGCGCCGCGCCCTGGCTGCCGAACCCGGGGTAGTTGCGGTGCGGGCCGGTCTGGCCCTGGAGGCACGAGCTGACCATCACGAGGTCGGGTTTGCCGGCGGCGAGCGTCTCGTAGTCGAGCCCGAAGCCGCGCATCGCTCGGGGCGCGAAGTTCTCCACGACGGCGTCGGCCCATTCGGTGACGAGCCGCTTGGCGACGGCGACACCCTCGGGATGCTTGAGGTTGAGCGTGACGCTCCGCTTGCTCACGTTGAGCCCGTCGAACATCGGCGCGCCCTCGAGGCCGTGCGGGTTGTCGGGCCCCAGCGCGTACACCCGCAGGAAGTCGGGGCGACTTCGTGACTCGACGCGCAACACGGTCGCTCCGTGCTCTACGAAGTAGCGCGTCGCGATCGGCCCCGCCGCCCCGGACCCGAACTCGAGGATGTTCGTGCGGTCCCACGCCGCTCGCCCCGCCCGTTGGGTCGCTGACCCCGCGCCTGGCACCGGTTTCCGACCCAACGTGGCGGAGTCGAGTGCGCCCAACTCGGGTGCCGGACCGGACGGCCGCGCCGGCGCGGCCGCGCCGTCGCCGCTCGAGACGACCACGAACGAGCGCGGGAAGCGGCCAACGTCGCCCACCGGCACGAAGAACTCGCGCGCCGCGAGTTGCGCGCTCGCGTAGATTTCCCGTGGCGAGTTGCACGGGGCGAGCATGAGGTTCGTCTCGCACGCGATCTCGTAGAGCTCCTGCATGGTGTGGCGGGCGAAGTACTCGGCCACCGGCTGTTCGATGGCCTTGAGCTCGTCGTCAGAAGCTGTGTTCTGCGAGAAGTCGTTCCAGTCCCAATGGGTCAGCACACCAGCGTCGACGCCGGTCTCCTCAGTGACGAGTCTGGTGAGGGTCGTGAGGCTCGGGACGCGCGCCTTGCCAGCGCGCAACCCGAACGAGATCCAACCGTCCTTGCAGGGCCAGATCTCGCGCGTGCGGCCGATGTTGGCGCCGCCGCGCGTGCCCCGATGTCGTGTCTTCGGAAACTGCGCGACCCCGACCATGTTGGCGACGAAGATGACCTCCTGCATCGAGACGTCCACCCGCAGTGGCGGGCCCGACGCCAACGCGGCGAGCACTGCGTATGCCGTCTCCCCGCCGACGTGGGCGTATCCCGACGGCTCGCTGCAGCGCACCGGCGGACGGTCGGGATCGCCGGTCGCATACATGTTCCCGCTCGACGCCATCACGCCGAGGTCGGACGCCCGCCACGCCGATCGCGGTCCGGTGCGGCCGAAGGGCGTGACACTCACCCAGACGGCGTGCGGCGCGCGCTCCGGGTCGAGCTCCCACGAGCCCGGGAACCCGGGCGTTTCGATCACGGCGTCGGCGGTCGCGAGCAGCTCGTCGAGTCGGGCATCGTCGGGGTGGTCGACGACGACGCTCGTCTTGCCCGCGGCCCACGCGAGGAAGCGGTGGGGTTGCGCCCGCAACGGATGCCCGCCGGGCGGCTCGACGAGCACGACCTCGGCGCCGAGGTCGGCGAGGATGCGCCCTGCCATCGCCGCCGGCTCACCGGCGAGGTCGACGACGCGCACACCGGCCAGTAACGGTTCCGTCATCGCCACTCCACCTCGCAGACCTCGGCCTGGGCCGTCGACCTGACGCTCGTGTCAGGCTACCCTGAGCAAAATCGTCCCGGTCAGAGCTACACCCTCGCACGGAGGAACGCCGGCATGACCTCGTACCGCATCGTCGACGCCGACTGCCACATTCTCGAGCCGCCCGACATCTGGCAGAACTGGCTGCCGGAGAAGTACCAGGAGAAGGCGCCCAAGCTCGTCAAGGACGCCGAGGGTGGAGACGCATGGCTGACCGCGGTCGGCGGCGATCCCGACCCGATCGGGCTCGTCTCGACGCCCGGGATGCCGTTCGACCAGTTCCGGTGGCTGGGCGTCACGTACGACGAAGCTCGACGCGGTTGCTACAACGGCGCGGCACGCGTCAAGGACATGGACATCGATGGCGTCGACGCCGAGGTGCTGTTTCCGCCCCAGCGCACGATGAGCCACTTCCTCGGCGACGAGGATCCCGACTTCGTCCTCGCCGGGGTCGAGGCGTACAACAACTTCCTGTTCGAGGAGTTCTGCGCGCCCGACCCGGCGCGACTCATCGGCATGCCGCAGATCCCCTCGCTCGGGATCGACTCCGCCATCGACGGGCTGCGCAAGGCGAAGGCGCGGGGCGCCAGGGGCGTGGTGATCTCGAACTGGCCGTCGGGCGGGGAGAGCGTCTCGACCGCGGACGACCCTTTCTGGGCGGCAGCCGTCGACGAGGGAATGCCGGTCACCGTGCACATCAACATCGTCAGCCGGGAACAACGCATGCGACAGCGGCAGGCGGCGGCGAAGGCCGGCAACAAGATGTACGGCGGCAAGGGGGAGGCGACGAAGGCGAAGGCCGTCGGCAGCCTTAGCCACGTGTTCTCGATGTCGGCCGGGAACATCTCGCAGATGATCTTCACTGGCGTCTTCGACCGGTTCCCCGCGCTCCACATCGCGTGGATCGAGATCGGCGTGGGCTGGCTACCGCACTTCATCGAGATGCTGGACGACAAGTACTGGCGCAACCGCTCGTGGGGTGAGCTGCCGATCAGCGAGCCGCCGTCCTTCTACTGGCGGCGCAACAACAGCGCCACGTTCATCACCGACCGGTCCGGCATCGAGCTACGCGAGCGAGTCGGGGTCGACACGATCATGTGGTCGAGCGACTACCCGCACCACGGCAACGACTGGCCGTATTCGCGCAAGGTCATCGAGGACACGATGGGCAACATTCCCGCTGACGAGCGCGACCGGATGATCGGCGGGAACGCAGTCCGGATCTTCAGACTCGACGAATAACCTAAACGCCGTTGAATCGTTGATGGTCCGCCGGGGCAAGTCACGGCCCCGGGTGCGGTCGTCGGTCAGGCGCGGTTCACCGGCTGATCGATCGCGCGTCGAGCAATTTCTCTTCGGCGGGTGGAGGACATCGTCCTCCGCCCGCTTGAAGGCAAACCGCACCGCACGTCGCGATGATCCGCTCGCAGAGAGCCTGGCCGCCAAGCCGAGGTTCCACCCGGTTCGTTGCGACTGCGCGAATGGTGCAATAACGTCCGAGATCGGACCCCGGGTGAGGGCTCTGTTCTACCTTCTGGGACGGAGACCCGGCCCGGGGCCCGTTCGCGCTACAACGACCTCGGGGCCGCTCGCGTTACACGCCCGGACTTGGCATGACCGTCGCCGGAAACTGAGAGCCACGAGCGAAGAAGGATCTCCTGAGTCTCTAGGCCGGCGACCGGGCGTCGGCCTAGAGAACTCAGAAGCGTCGTGGGTCGCGACCGCCTCGACGAGGGTGCGCGCCGTTGTCGAGCGAGTAGAACGTTCCGGGAGCCCGCCGCGTTACAGCGCGCTACCGATCGTGGTCTTTCCCACTAGCGCCTTTGGGCGCGCCGTCTGGGGAATGCGGATTCCCCCGACCCTTCGCCGGCTCCGGGCCAGTGCCGCTATCTGGTTTGTCGTCGGCATCGCCTCGCTCGTTGCCGGGCGGGCTCGAGCTTGAAGGGTCGCGGGGAGTAGCGGGGACGCTCTGGGTCGGCGCGCTCGGGCTCGACAGGCCCGGAGTCGGCGCGGGCGACGGCGCCGGGCTGGACGTCGGGATCGGGGGCACGTCGCCGGCGGGATCGTCGGTGCCGGCAGGAACCGAGATGCCCACCGCTCCCAGCACTTCGGACGCGACGTTCTGGGCCGGTTCGGGCAGCGCCCCCGCCGACGCGAGTCCCCCGGTCACGAAGAGTCCCAAGGCCGCGACGGCCCCGGCCGCGAGCCGACCCACCGGTGAGCGGCGGCGTCGGGAGCGCGGTGCCGCGCTGGCGCGCTGCTCGAGGGCGACGGCGGCCGCGATCTGCTCGACCGCGGCCGGCTCACCAAAGAGCTCCGGGCTGTCCGGAGCTTCCCGCAGCGCTTGCAACGTGCACGCAACTCCCCGGTACGCAGGCGGCGCGTCGGCGACGTCCACCGCACCGGTCACGAGACGCTCGGCCGTGCCGGCGTCGAGAGCGAACCGACCCATGTCACGCGGGAAACCGTCGCGGGAGGTCATCTCGTTACACCTCGGCGATCGGGGGTCTCGTGGGCCATGGTCTCGGCGAGTCGCCGGAGGCCACGGTGCTGGAGAACGCGTACGTTCCCCGGGCGCTTGCCCACGATCGAAGCGACCTCGTCCACGTCGAGACCCGCGAGCACGCGGAGCAGGATCACCTCGGCCTGATCGCGCGGCAAGCACGCACGAACCAGTGCCACGGCGGCGTCGGCTCTTAGTACGTCGACGGCGGTCACGGCTGGGTCATCTTCGGCGGGATGCTCGCCCAACATCTCTGGGGCTACCGCGACGCTTCGTCGCCGCGCCTCACGCCGTCGCCAGTCGATGAGACGGTTCCGAGCGATGGTGAACATCCACGCGCGGAACTGCTTGTCATCGCCGCGGAAGTTCGACAGGTCTCGAGCGGCCACGAGCCAGGTGTCGGCCTCGATGTCTTCTGCTGCTGCCGGATCCAACCCGCGTAGGAACCGCAGCAATCGTGAGTGCATTTCCTGCCAAAGAACCGCGATCGCCCAATGCGCACCCTCTTGGGCGGCCGCGAGCACCTCGGCGAACTCCGTTGTCGCCACGTCAGCCGATGACTTGCGCTTCGAATTGCTCGCTGACTTGTCCGCTCATGACGTGGACCATGACGTCCTCGATCGCTCCGAATGGCGGATGCTAACGAGTTCGCCGCTGGCACGACTTGGCGCGGAATACCCAGACTGTCCAGGGCATGAAATGGGGCAATCGGGCGCATGCAAGGCTTTGTGGCCGGATTGTGTCGTTGGCAACGCGTGCCTACGGAGGCGCGCAGGAAAAGTGCGAGGCCACAGGGGTCGCCTTCGAATCGCGCGAAGACGCGGGGTGGAAGGGTGGCGGAGGGGACCTACACCATTCCTGGGGGTGGGACGATCACCCTCTCGAACGGCGCTCCAGGTTTCATCAACTGTGTTTCTACGGTGCCAGTCGCGGCGTTCATCGTCGTCAAGGGCAATCAACCCAACGCGGTGACAACGTTCGATCCGCCGGTGCTCTCAGGTACCGCCGCCAGCAACGCTCCGTTGGATGGGGGGCATTCCGAGCCATATCACGATCTGCTTCGGTTCTGAGGTACCACCGACGAAGACCATCCCGCCGACGACGACCACCCCGCCGACGACGACGAGCCCGCCGACGACCGCGAAGCCGCCGGTAACGACGAGTCCGCCGCCTGCGCCGCCGGCAGTCGGGCCTCCGGTGCCGGCTCCCGGTGCCGCAGCCGCCGTCGCGGTACCGGTGACGCCGCGTGTGACCGGCTGACGAGACGTCGCTCAGGCGCGAACCCAGCGGGGGAGCGCGACGTCCTCCACGCGGTGGAACACGACGCGCACGGCGTCGCCAATCTGAATCGTAGCCGGGTCGATCTCGTTGATCGCGCCCTCAGGGCCCTCGACGAGGTTGCCGACCATGCGCAGCGTCGGGTCTTCGTCGAGCGTGACGATGATCACGTTGTACGGCGCGGGCTCCTGGTAGGCGGGGAGCAACGGCGGGTGCGGCACGATGAACGACCAGATCGTCCCGCGTCCCGACATCTCGTCCCACCGGAACTTGAGCGACCGGCACCGCGGGCACATCGGTCGGGGCGGCATGCGGCGCAATCCGCAGTTCGCGCACGTCTGCACGAGGAGCTCGCCGCGCGCGCAGCCGGCCCAGAACTCGGCCGCGTCCGGATCCTCGACGTCGGGGAGAAGGAACTGAGCCTCCATCGCGCCTACCTCCGCAACAGGAGCGCGCTCGTCGGGACGCCCTCGCCGCTGGTCACCAGACATGTCTCGGCCCCGTCGACCTGGCTCGTCGATGTTCCCCGCACCTGGCGCACGGCCTCGAGCACGAGGTTGAAACCGTGCACGTACGCCTCGGACATCCCGCCGCCGGACGTGTTCGTCGGTAGCCGACCGTCGGGCCATTCGAGCGCGCCGTCGTCGGTGAACGCGGCGCCCTCCCCCCGGGCGCAGAATCCGTACCCCTCGAGCGAGAGCGGGATCAGCGGGCTGAACGCGTCGTAGATCTGGGCGACGGGGACGTCGGCGGGCGTCACGTCGGCCTGTGCCCACAGGCGTTCCGCGCACGCGTACGACGGTCCGAGCAGCGGGTCGTCGTTGAAGTAGTTGGTCATCACCTGGTGCTGCTGCGGGATGCTCTGCGCGAAGGCGTGCACGTAGGCCGGCGGCTGCGGCAGGTCCTTCGCCCGCTCGGCCGAGACGATCACCGCCGCCAGCGCGCCGTCGGTCTCCAGGCAATTGTCGAACAGGCACAGCGGCTCGGAGATCCAGCGGGCGTCCATGTACTGCTCGCGGGTGAGCGGCTTGTCGTGCATGGTGGCAGCCGGGTTGCGATTGGCGTGCTTACGGAACGCGACGGCGACGTTGGCGAGGTGCTCGCGCGTTGCGCCGAACTCGTGCATGTAGCGCCGGGTCAGCAGCGCGATCTCGTCGACCGGGCGCACGACGCCGAACGGGCGGCTCCACTGCCAGTGACCGGTGACTCGCCGGCTGACCTGCGCCCACGGGCGGCTGCCCTTCGCGGCGCGCTTGCGCGCCCGCCATGCCACCGCGACGTTGCACTGCCCGGTGGCGACGGCCATGGCGGCGTGCCCGACGGCGCCGCACCCGGCGCCGCCGCCGTAGCCGACCTCCGAGAAGAACGTGATGTCGCCGAGACCGACGTTGCGGGCGACGTCGACCTCGCGCCCGTCCTCCATCGAGAACATCGCCAGCCCATCGACCTCGCTCGGTGCGATCGCGGCGTCGTCGAGCGCGGCCGCGATCGCCTGGCACGCCAGCGAAAGCTCCGAGTCCGGCAACCCCTTGGCGAACGGGGTCTGTCCGATGCCGACGATCGCGGTCCGGTCGGCGAGCGGTCCTCCCATCGGGTTACCAGCCCTTGAACTCGGGTGGCCGGCGCTCGACGAAGCTCGCCCGGCCCTCCTGGGTGTCCTCGGAACGCGTCACGAGCTCTTGCGCGTACGCCTCCTCCCAGAACGCGCCCGTGCGATCGGTCTCGAGCGCCCGGTTGGTCAGCCACTTCGTGAACGCGATCGCGCGCGTCGGCTGCCGGGCGAGACGCCCGGCCCACTCGCCCAGTGTCTTGTCGAGCTCGGCCCGAGGCACGACCTTGTTCGCGAGGCCGATGCGCTCGGCCTCGGCCGCCGACACGTCGTCGCCGAAGAAGAACAGCTCCTTCGCCTTCTGCGGCCCGACGAGACGCGTGAGCAGGTAGGGGCCACCGGCGTCGGGCAGGATGGCGCGCCGTACGAACACAGAGATGAAGCGGGCTTCCTCGGCCATGATCACGAGGTCGCTTGCGAGCGCGAGGTGCATGCCACCGCCGGCGGCGGTGCCGTTCACGCCCGCGATCACCGGCTTCTCGCAGTCGAGGATCGACGCGATCAACCGTTGGAACCCCCGTTGGATCGTGCGACCGGCGTCGCCCACGATCATGTCGGGCGCACCCTCCGGCTTCTCCAACGGCGGACGCGCCTCGCGGAGGTCGGCGCCGGTGCAGAAGCCCTTTTCGCCCCGGCCCGTGATGACCACCGCTCGCACCGACGCGTCCACCGAGGCGTCATCGAGCCAGTCGATCATCTCGTTGCGCATGGCGACGGTCATGGCGTTGCCGGCGTCGGGTCGGTTCAGAGTGATCCAGAGGACGCCGCCCTCCAAGCGACGCTGGACATCCTCGATCGTCTCGCTCATGTGCGCACCACCAGGGCATCGAGGGCGACCGCACCACGCGGCCGCACGATCAGCGGATTGATGTCAACCTCCCGTACGTCGCCGGCGAGGTCCATCGCCAGGCGCTGCACCTGCATGATGACCTCGACGAGCGCGCCCACGTCCGCGGGCTTCGCACCTCGTGCGCCTTCCAGCAGCGGGTAGCCCTGCAGCTCGCGCACCATTCGCTCCGCCTCGTCGCGTCCGAACGGCGGGACCCGGAACGTCACGTCCCGTAACACCTCGACGAACACGCCGCCGAGACCGACCATGACCACCGGGCCGAAGAGCGGGTCCTGCGAGACGCCGACAACGGTCTCCACCCCGCCGGTCACCGTCTCGCACACCAGCACGCCGTCGACCGCACCGCGCTTTCCGGCCGCGCGCCGAGCCTTGGCCATGAGCTCGTCGTACACGCTGCGGACGTCGCGCGCCGTTCCGACGCCGACCCGTACGAGCCCGAGGTCGCTCTTGTGGGTGAGGGCGGGTGACGACACCTTCATCACGACGGGGAAGCCGACCCGCTTCGCCGCCGCCACTGCCTGTGCCGCGCTCGCACACAGGGCGTCGCGGCTCGAGCGGACGCCGTACATGGCGAGGATCTGCTTCGATGCGTGCTCGGAGAGCGCTCCGCTCGGCGCCGCGTCGGCGAGAATTCGGCGCGCCTCCGCCGCGGCCCGTAACGGCCCGGTGGGCGCGTCCGCGAACGGCGGCCGGTACCGCGCCGCGAAGTCCCAGTAGTCGACGTAGGCCCGCACCGCTTTCACGCAGTTCGCGAACGTGCGGAACACAGGTAAACCACCGTCGAGGAGGCGGAAGTAGAAGGTGTCGTCCGTACCCGCGGGAGCGCCCCAGATCACGAAGATGGGCTTGTCGGTGGTCTTCGCCACCTCGACGAGGTCGCGGGTGAACGGCTCGCTGAACATCTCCACCGCGCCCGTGATGGGAACGACAAGGAGGTCGACGTTCTGATCGGCGACGAGCAGGTCGAGGATGCGACGGCCGCGCGGGTCGGCGACGGGCGGGCCGCCGCAGTCGACGGGGTTCGAGACGCGCAGGTATCCGGGGATGAGCCCGTCGTGCAGGGCGCGCTGCGTGGCCCGAGCGAGGGTAGGAATGCGCAGTCCGGCCGCCGCAATCATGTCTGCCATGTGCGCGCCGGTGCCGCCCGAGATCGCGTAGATGCCCACACCATCGCCGCCGGCCGGCTTCGTGCGCGCGAGCGCCGCGGCCGTGTCGAGCAGGTCGTCGAGTCCCTCGGCCCGGGTGATCCCGAACTGGCGGAACACCGCCGACGTCACCGCGTCCGAGCCCGTGAGATGGCCGGTGTGGGCCATGGCCATCGACTCGCCTTCGTCGGTGCGCCCCACCTTCACCACCACCATCGGCTTCTTCAACTGTGCGGCGTGGTCGGCGGCGAGCATGAGCGTGCGGCCGTCCTTGAACCCCTCGACGTACGCCGCGATCACGCCGACGTCCGGCTGATCGGCGAAATAGCGGGCGAAGTCGGCGAACTCGAGATCGACCTCGTTGCCCGTCGGCGCCCAATGCGTGAGCCGGATGCCGATCTCCTGGCCTTGGAACACGGGCCGTCCCTGGTGGCCGCTCTGGGTGATGAGCGCGATCGACGGGCCGGTGAGGTCGGCGCGGAACTCCTCGAACGCGTTGAGGTTCGTATTGGGACCGAGCAGATGGACCTCGCCGTCACGCACGAGCTCATCGAGGCGGGCTTGCAGCTTCTCGCCATCTTTGCCCGCTTCGGCGAACCCGGCCGCGAAGATCACCGCGAACGCCGCCTTGCGCTGCAGCACCTCCTCGAACGTGTCCACCGCTTTGCCCGTGAGGATCACGGCGAGGTCGAGGTCGCCGGGAACGTCGAACACGGTCGGATAGCAACGCTCACCGAGCACGGTCTCGTGCGTCGGGTGCACCGGATAGAAGGTCGCACCATGGGCGTCAGCCCAGCTCTTGATCTTGCGCGTCATCGCGGTGTTGGGCTTGCGCGACGCCTCGGACGCGCCGATGACGGCGACGGTCCGCGGGTGCAGGAACCGGTCGAGGTCGACGTCGCGTAGCGCGAGGGCGCGGCCACTCACATCGACGCGTGAAGAAGCAGGCAAGCAGGCTCCCGATTGCCCGCGGTCAGGGCCGCCGGCTCTCTAAGTATGACGTCGGAGTCAGTTTTTCTGCTACTTCACGCCCGGCGCTAGCGTGCCGGCACCGTGGCCACGCCGCGCACGATCGTCATCGTCGGCGCCTCGCTCGCCGGGCTGCGCGCGGCCGAGACCCTGCGACACGACGGGTACGACGAACGGGTCGTGCTCGTCGGCGCCGAGCCGCACCTGCCGTATGACCGTCCGCCCCTGTCGAAGGAGCTGCTGGCGGGGGAGTGGGAGCCGGAGCAGGTCGCGCTGCGCAAGCAGCCGTACGACGACCTCGAGCTCGACCTCCGGCTGCGCCGGCGCGCAACCGGCCTCGACGTCGCGTCGCGCGCCGTCACCCTCGATGGCGGCGAGACGATCTCGTTCGACGGGCTGGTCGTCGCGACCGGTTCGCGCCCGCGCACGCTCCCCGGCACTCCCGCGCTCGACGGCATCTTCGTGCTCCGGACGCTCGACGACTGTCTCGCAATTCGCGCCGCCCTGGACTCGCGCCCGCGCGTCGTCGTGATCGGGGCCGGCTTCATCGGCTCGGAGGTGGCGGCGACGTGCCGGGGGCGGGGGCTCGACGTCACGGTGCTCGAGATGCTCCCGACGCCGATGGCCCGGGCGATCGGTCCCACGGTGGGCGCGGCGTGCGGTCGGCTGCACCGGGACCACGGTGTCGACCTGCGCTGTGGGGTCACGGTCGCGGGGTTCGAAGGGGGCGATCGCGTCGAGCGCGTACGGACCGCCGACGGCGCCGCCGTCGATGCCGACCTGGTGGTCGTTGGCGTCGGGGTCGTGCCGGAGACGCGCTGGCTCGAGGGCAGCGGCCTCACACTCGACGACGGCGTCGTGTGCGACGCGACGTGCCTCGCCGCGCCGGGCGTCGTCGCGGCCGGAGATGTCGTCCGGTGGCCCAACCCACTCTTCGACGGGGAGAGCATGCGGGTCGAGCACTGGACGAACGCCACCGAGCAGGGCGTGGCGGCGGCACGCCGGCTGCTCATCGACGACGCGAGCGCCGCCGACGTGTTCGCGCCGGTGCCGTTCGTGTGGTCGGACCAGTACGACGTGAAGATTCAGGTCGTCGGCGCCATCCGGGGCGACGACGAGGTGGCGGTCGTCGACGGGGCGCTCGACGAGCACAAGTTCGTCGCCGTCTTCGGGCGCGGCGGCCGGCTCGTGGGCGCCCTCGGCTTCAGCCGTCCGCGGGTGGTGATGCAGTACCGCCGCCTGATCGCCCAGCGCGCCTCGTGGGAGGACGCGCTCGCCCACGCCGCAACGGGCGGGTAAGCCGTTGGCGCTGCTCGGCGCCGGGCGGCGACGATTGGCCGATGGCCGAGCGTGAACGCCTCCTGACGCCGCGCTTCCTGCTCGTCGTCGCGTCCGGGCTCAGCTACTTCATGGCCATCGGGATGTTGATCCCGGTCGTCCCGCAGTACGTGAAGGGCCCGCTCGCGAGCGGGAATGTGGGTGTCGGGGTGGCAGTCGGCTCGCTGTTCGTCGGGGCGGTCCTGCTCCGCCCGTACGCGGGCCGCATCGGCGACCGTCTCGGCCGGCGGGTCCTCATCATCGGAGGGGCGTTGATCGTCGCCGCGTCGACCGCCTTGTACGGCCTCGTCGAAGGGGTGCCGTACCTCGTCGCGATCAGGCTCGTCACCGGCGTGGGCGAAGCCGCCTTCTTCGTCGGGGCGGCCACGATGATCACCGACCTCGCGCCCGAGGACCGACGAGGCGAGGCGGTCAGCTACTGGTCGGTGGCGGTGTACGGCGGCCTCGCGTTCGGGCCCGCCCTCGGCGAGGCCGTGCTCGGCGACGACCGGTTCCTTGCCGCGTGGATCGTCTCGGCGTCGCTCGCCTTGCTCGCCGCCGGGCTGGGCATGATCACCGTCGAGACCGCGCGGAGCGTTCCACACGTTCCCGCCGGAAAGCTGATTCACCGCGCCGCCCTCGCGCCGGGTGCCGTGCTCTTCCTCGGGCTCATCGGCCTGGCGGGCTTCACTGCGTTCATCCCGCTCTACGTGAAGGAGCTCGGCTTGCACGGCGCGGACACACTCTTCCTCCTCTATGGCGGGCTGATCCTGTGCGTGCGGATCTTCGGTGCGCGCCTGCCGGACGTCCTCGGTGGGCGGCGGGCGGCGACGATTGCGCTGTCGTGCGGCGCGGCCGGCCTCGCGCTCTTGGCCGGATGGCGGAGCGTGGCGGGACTGGTGCTCGGG
Source organism: Actinomycetota bacterium (assembly GCA_046727755.1). GTDB lineage: Bacteria > Actinomycetota > Acidimicrobiia > IMCC26256 > JACDBD01 > JALZAA01. The sequence continues at coordinate 34,535 of JBKPDG010000002.1, read as the reverse complement.
ACGGCGGTGTTCGCGGCCGGCATGTCGCTCCTCTACCCCGCGCTGCTCGTACTCGCTCTCACCGCGATACCCGACTACGAACGCGGATCCGTCGTGGGGACGTTCAGCAGCTTCTTCGATCTGTCACAGGGTGTCGGAGCGTTGATACTCGGGGGAGTCGCCGCGCTCAGCGGGTACCGCGGCGCGTTCGCCGGCGGGGCCGTCGCCGCCGTCGTGGGCGTGGTCCTTCTCCAGACCGGCGTCGGGCTGCGGGTCCGGACGCGCGGTGCCGACGCGACCGCGCGCGCCGAGCGCGTCCCGGCGTAGACGCCGCTTCCGCCAGTGACGTCGCTCCTCGTGACGAACGACTTCCCGCCCAAGGTGGGCGGCATCCAGTCGTATCTATACGAGCTCTGGCGCCGCCTTCCGCCGGGGGAGACGCACGTGCTCACGACGGCATACCCGGGCGCGGCGGAATGGGACGCGGCACAGTTGTTCGACATCGCGCGCGTGCGCCAGCGCGTGTTGCTGCCTGCGCCGGGGCTGGCGGACCGCGTCGACGCCATCGCGCGCGAGCGGGGAGCCGACGTGATCTTCCTCGACCCGGTGCTGCCGCTGGGACTCGTAGGACGCCGGCTGCGGGCGGCGCCGCACGTGCTGATCGCGCACGGCGCCGAGGTCAACGTGCCGGCACGATTGCCCGGAGGGCGCGCGCTCGCGCGGGTAGTCCTCCGAGCAGGGTCGGGCCTCGTCGCCGCCGGCGAGTACCCGGCCCGGGTTGCCGCCCGCGCCGCCGATGCCGCGCTCCCAACCCTGGTCGTCCCGCCGGGCGTCGACCCCGACCGCTTCCGTCCCCTCGACGCCGGTGAATGCGACGCGGCCCGCCGGCGGTTCGGCGTCGCCGCCGACCGCCCACTCGTGCTCGGACTCAGTCGTCTCGTGCCGCGCAAGGGCTTCGACGTCCTCATCGACGCCATCGCGGGCCTCGATCCCGCCGTGCAGCTCGCGCTGGGCGGCGCCGGCCGGGACGCACGGCGACTCGAGCGCCGCGCCGCCGAACGTGGGATCAGCGGGCGCACCACGTTCCTCGGGCGCGTGCCCGAGGCCGAACTCGCCTCCGTGTTCGGGTGCGCGGACGTCTTCGCCATGGTGTGCCGGGAGCGATGGGGTGGGCTCGAGGCCGAGGGGTACGGGATCGTGTTCGTCGAGGCCGCAGCGTGCGGCGTGCCGGCGATCGCGGGGCGGAGCGGCGGCTCGCACGAGGCGGTCGTTGACTGCGAGACCGGTTTCGTCGTCGACCCGCACGACACCGCCGCGGTGCGGGGCGCGCTGGAGAAGCTGTTGAGCGACGACGCGCTGCGGACGCGCCTGGGCGACGCGGCTCGAAGGCGCGCCGTCGACGAGTTGACGTACGACCGACAGGTGGCGCGGCTGCTTCCCGTCACGCGCGGCGACTTCGGTGCGTTGCAGCCACTTCGAGACGAGTAGGGACGGCCGGTACGCTCGTTTCGATGTCGGCGGCGTCAGGTTCGGAGGCACGCGACCGGGGACGCGGCGAGCGAATCATCGTCGTCTCCTGGGTCGCCAACGCGCTTTTCGCCGTGACGGCTCTCCCCGCGGCCGCCGGCGTGAGCGAGTTCGACGTGGCTGCGATCGTGGTCGCGCTCGGGCTGTTCGCGATCTCGCTCGTCGTCTGGTCGTGGGCGTTTGCGGTCGCGCTCGCCCGCACGACGCGGGGCGACGACGTCGTCGTCGCGAGCATGTTCCTCGTGCAGGGAGCGGCGCCGAGACGGGTGCGTGTGCAGCTCTTCGTCTCGCTCGCCGTGTGCGTGGTCGTGACCGCCGTCACCGCCGCGGCCGAGCCATTCGGTGTCCTGGTCCCTATGCTGCCCCTCGGGCTCCTCGGGCTGTGGGGGGCCCGCCACGGTGTGTTCCCGCCTCGCCGCATGCCCGACGCCGCCCGAGGAGAGGTGATGGGAGACAGGAGGTCGAGTGGCCGAGCAGGTGAGTGAGCGCATTCGCATCGACGCCCCGCCGCAGCGTTGCTACGAGGTGGCCACCGACTACGAGCGGTACCCCGAGTGGGCCAAGGACATCAAGCAGGCGACCGTCCTCGAGCGTGACGCCGAGGGCCGAGGCGCCAAGGTCGAGTACCGCGCCGCCGCCTTCGGCCGCAGCTCCCGGTACGTCCTCCAGTACGACTACTCGGCGGCGCCCGCCGCGTTCAGCTGGACACTCGTCGAGGGCGAGATGGTGCGCGCCATCGACGGCAGCTACCGCTTCGACGCCGACGGTGACGGCACCCGGGTCAGCTACGACCTCGCCATCGACCCGTCGATCCCGCTCCCGGGGTTCCTGAAGCGGCGCACCGCAGGCATGATCGTCAGCACCGCCCTGAAGGAGCTGAAGAAGGAAGTCGAGACGGCGTAGATGCGCATCCTCTTGTTCACCGGCAAGGGCGGCGTCGGCAAGACGACCGTCGCCGCCGCGACGGCACTGCGGACCGCCGAAGCGGGGCTGCGCACGCTCGTCTGCTCGACCGACCCGGCCCACTCGCTCGGCGACGCGTTCGACGACGTGTCGCTCGGCGACGAGCCGGCGCCTATCGCCACGCTCGGTCGTGGGACGCTGCTCGGTCAGCAGCTCGACGCCCGAGCCCGGCTCGAGGAGTCGTGGGGCGAGGTGCGCGAGTACCTGACCGCGCTGCTCGACTGGGCCGGCGCGGGCGCGGTCGAAGCCGAGGAGCTCGCCGTGATCCCGGGCCTCGACGAGGTGTTCGCGCTGGCCGACATCCGTGCGCACGCAGAGTCCGGCGACTACGACGTGGTCGCCGTCGACTGCGCGCCGACGTCGGAGACCCTGCGCCTGCTGTCGCTGCCCGACGTGCTCACCTGGTACATGGAACGGGTCTTTCCCGCCCAGCGTCAGGTGACGCGCGCCATCCGGCCGCTTCTCTCTCGCCTCGTCAGCCCGCCGATCGCCGGCGACGACGTGTTCACCGCCGTGCGGCGGTTCTACGACCGACTCGATGGTGTGCGCGCACTGCTGACCGACGGCGCCGTGACGAGCGCCCGTCTCGTGGTGAACGCCGAGCGGCTTGTCGTCAGCGAGGCGCGCCGGACGTTCACGTACCTGTCGCTGTTCGGATACCACGTCGACGCCGTGATCGCGAACCGCCTCCTGCCCGACGCCATCGCCGACCCGTGGTTCGCGTCGTGGAAAGGCGTGCAACGCGAGCACCTCGAGTCGATCAAGGAGGCGTTCGCTCCCGTCCCCGTGCTCACGGCCGACCTCGCCGACCACGAGCTCGTCGGCGTCGACCATCTGTCGGATTTCGCCGCCGAGCTGTACGGCATGGAGGACGCCTCGGCCCGGTTGTCGGTCGTCGAGCCGTTCCGGGTCGATGCCGAGGGCGACGCACTGGTGCTGTCGATGCAGCTGCCCTTCACCGACCGCACCGACGTCGAGCTGGGGCGCAGGAACGGTGAGCTGCTCGTCGCAGTGGGGGCGCACCGGCGCGCGGTGGTGCTGCCCGAGAGCCTGCGGCGGCGCGAGGTGTCCGAGGCCCGAATGACGGACGGGCGGCTCGAGGTCGACTTCGTGGAGGTGGCCAGTGGCGACGCCGGGTGACGAATCGAGGGACCGGGAGCCGTTGGGCGCGACGGCCGAGGCAGCCCTGACCGCGTTGTTCGACGCCGGACCCGAGGCCGCCGAGCACCTGCTCAGAGCGGCCCAGGAGCTGCTGCTGGCGGCGAAGGCGGTCGTCGACGCAGGGGAGCGCGCCGTCGAGGCGCACCGAGCGGCGGCTGACGCGGGCGGACCCGAGCCCGGCAAGGACGCGCCGGACGGCCCCGGGCGCGTCCGCCGCATCGACCTCGCGTGACGGACGAGGCGGAGCAGTCCGCTCCGCCGACGATGGGCGTCGATCTCGGCGCGACGAACGTCCGCGTCGCCGTCGTCGACCGGGCCGGCAGCATCCTCGGCGAGCTGCGCGACCACACCGGCGACGGCGGTGTCGACGTGGTTCCCACGACCGCTGCGCTGGTGCGGAAGCTCCGGGACGAGTTTCCGGACGTCACCGCCGTCGGCGTCGGCGCCGCCGGGCTCGTGGACCGCGAAGGCAGTGTGCGGTACGCGCCGAACATCCCGGCGTTCCGGCGGACGCCGCTGCGGGACCAGCTGCAGCGCGCGATCGGTCTCCCGGTCGTGGTGGACAACGATGCCAACGCCGCCGCATGGGGGGAGATCGTGCACGGTGCGGCGCGGGGCGCGCTCTACGCGCTCATGGTGACGCTCGGATCCGGGATCGGCGGTGGGATCATCGCCCGCGGTCGGGTGATCCGCGGCGCGCACGGGTTCGCGGCCGAGGTCGGGCACTTTCAGATCGATCCCAACGGTCCGATGTGCGCGTGCGGTGAGCGCGGGCATTGGGAGGCGTTCGCATCCGGGCACGCGCTCGGGCGCATAGGCCGTGAATGGGCCGCCGGCGGACGCGCCCCGGGAATCGTGGCGCGCGCCGGCGGCGATCCCGAGGCCGTCACCGGCGTCCACGTCGGCGACTCCGCCCAAGCCGGCGAACCCGACGGCCGGGCGCTGCTCGACGAGTACGCCGAGCTCGTGGCCGTCGGGCTCGCCGGGCTCGCCAACATCCTCGATCCGGAGCGCATCGTGATCTCGGGTGGGCTCGTCGAGCTCGGCGACACGTTGCTCACGCCGGTCCGCGACGCGTTCGCGCGTCGCATCGAAGGCGTCGAATACCGGCCCCGAATCGACATCGTGCCGGCCGCCCTCGGTGAGCAGGCGGGGGTCATCGGCGCCGCGGCGCGCGCCCGCGATCTGGAGCCCGGCGAGTCGGGCGTCTGGACGAAGTGAAACTCGGCCTCACCCTCCCGAACTTCCGCGACGAGCCGGAACCGGCGCTCGCCGTCGCGCGCGCCGCCGAGGCTGCGGGCCTGGACGGCGTGTTCGGCTTCGACCACCTGTTCCGACGCGCGCGCGACGGCGCCCTTCGGCCCGCGCTCGAGGGCCTGACCTTGCTCGGCGCGGTCGCCGCCGAGACCACACGCATCGCCTTCGGCCCGCTCGTGGCGCGCGCGTCGCTGCGGCCCCCGGCGACGCTCGCGACCGCGCTCGGCACGCTCGCCCGCATCGCTCCGGGGCGGCTGATCGCGACGCTCGGTGCCGGCGATCACCAGAGCCGCGAAGAGAACGAGACGTACGGCTTGACGACCGGCACCCTCGGCACCCGCGTCGCCATGCTCGACCAAGCGGTCGACGCCGCCGTCGGTCACGGTTACCCGGTTTGGGTCGGCGGCGCGTCCGCGAGCGTGGGGGCGGTCGCGGCGCGAGCCGACGGCTGGAACCGATGGGGCCCGACGCTGGAGCGCTTCGAGCAGGAGGCGGCGGCGGTGCGCGCGATGCGTGCACGCCACCCGTACACGATCTCGTGGGCAGGCGTGTTCGTCATCGACACCGACGAGCGTGCGGCGGAGAAGAAGGCGCGGCGGCTCGGCAACAACCCCGAGGCGGTCGTGGGCGGTCCCGAGCGGGTTGCCGACGTCCTGCGCGCCTATGGCGCGGCCGGCGCCGACTGGGTGATCGTCGGCCCGGTCGACTCGTCCGAGGCCGACAACGCCGCCCTCCTCGGCGAGCTCGTGAAACCGCTCCTTCAGTGACGCATCAACGCGGGCGGTCGTCGGCGACGAGCCGCCGCTGCACGCCGGGAGGCCGGGGCCGCCGAGCACGGTGGCGCCGCCGACGAGCCCGGCGGCGCGCAGGAACTCGCCGCGGTTCAACGGGCCCATCCGCCGGGACTGTATTCAACGACCTCGCAGTGACTCAGCGCGGCCGGTCGTCGGGTATGGCGGGAAGGTCACGGACGTCGGTCGCCTTGATCCACGGGGTGAAGGTCGAGCCGTCCGGATCGACGCCCGTGGCGAGGGACTCGAGCTGATCCGACACGTCGATCGGGTTGGTCTGGTTGTCCTTTCCTGCTTGACGCGTGCGCTGTTCGTGGTTGCAGTCGTTCGGCGAGAGGACCGGGACGGCGGCGAGCGGCCCGTCGAGGTCGACGTCGGGATCGGGGTTGTCGGCGCGGAGGCTGGCGCCGTAGTTGTGGGCGTTCCGGTCGCGTTTGGTGAGGAACCAGTTGTCGCCGTCGCGTCCGGGGCCCTGCGGGGGCGCGCCGAGGAATCGCCACTCGAGGAAGCGCAGGATCGACGTGTGGTCGTAGAGCGTGTTGTCGACGTAGTTGCGGGGCGCGTACGGCGAGGCGAGCACGGAGGGGACGCGGAAGCCCAGCTGCCCGAAGTTGTTCTTGTCGTTGGAGCTGGCGCGGTCGTCGGGTACGACCGGCGGCTTGACGTGATCGTAGAAGCCGCCATGCTCGTCGTACGTCAGAATGAACGCGCCGCGTTGCCACTGCTGTGACCGGACGAACGTCGCGAAGACGGCTTGGATGAAGCGCTGGCCGAGCGTGATGTCACCCTGCGGATGGTCGTCGGTCCGGAACGGTGTTCCCATGCCGGGCGTGATGAACGTGACGGCCGGGAGGGTGCCGGCGGCGGCGTCCAACCAGAACTGATCCAACGATCGAATGTTCGGCCGCATCCGCTCGCCCCAGAGCGCTGCCACCGGGACGTTGATGAAGTACTCGCGGGCCTCGACGCCCGCCCTTGCGAGGCGGTCGAAGATGTTCTCGGAACTGTAGGCGCCGACGTCGAGGGGCTTCGGGCTGGTCTTGAAGCCTTCGGACTGGGCGGAGTACATGTACTGGCGGTTCGGCCACGTGGGGCCCATCAGCGAAGCGTGGTGGCGGTCCATCACCGTGAACCGGCGCGCCATGCTCGACTGCACGGGGATGTCGTCGCCGAGGTAGTAGCCGGTCGCGAAGCGGTCGTTGCCGGTGCCGGCACCCAGGAAGCCGTTGTCGCGCTGCTTCCGGCTCGAGCCCCAGCCGTGCCCGGGGTCGTTGTGCAGACAGCCGCGGAACGGGTTGGGCTCGTCGCCGAGCTTGTGGATGTGTGTCGTCGGCACCTTGTTCCCGGACACGTCGCGGTAGCGCACGTCGATGGTGCCGTCGATCGAGAAGTCCTTGCCGTGGAGGCGGCGGCCATCCTCGATGTACTGCTGGTCGGGGGCCAGGTGGCCGAAGTAGTGGTCGAACGACCGGTTCTCCATCGTGAGCACGACGATCGTGTCGATCGGGCACTCCGCGGCAGGGGAGTTCAGCACGCTGTCGGGCGGGACCCGCGGTGCGCCCGACAGGATCGGCGCGCGCGTCGCGCTCGCAGCGTCCCGGGAATGGAGCAGGGTCGGCCCGCCCAGCATCGCGGCACTGCCTACCAGACCGGCGGTCCGCAGGAAATCGCGTCTGTTCATGCCTGCCTACTCGTCGAACCCGGAAGTCTATTGGGAGGGTCCGCGGGAGTGCGCGCACCCCCGCTCGCTACGGCAGCGGGTCGACGGTCTCCCGTCGCTCGTACGCGCGCTCACCGAAGTATTCGACGGCCCGGTCGAGATCGATCTTGACGAACAGACCCTCGGCCTCCGCCGTCACGCTGTCGTCGACCGTGAGCGTCCCGCGGGTCACGACGCGCCGGCCGTCGATCTGGTCGGTCCAGCCCTCGAACTCCACCGGTCGGTGCAGCGGAGTCGGGCGCCGGTACCGGATGCTCAACCGCCCCGTCATCCCGGGATGGCCGCTGGCGATGTTGGCCATGCCGAGAATTTCGTCGAAACCCAGGGCGATCCACCCGCCGTGCACGTAGCCGGGCGGGCCCTCGTAGGCGGCATGGAAGACGCCCCGGCCGAACAGCCGGCCGTCGCGGTACTCGTACTCGATTGGTGGTGCGTGCGGGCTCACGACGCCGACGAGCGGGCTGCGCGGCAGGTAGTCGTCGTGTGACTCCTCGGCGCGGGACCGCACGCCCGACGGGCGCGTATCCAGCTCGCCCCGGCCGTGCAGCTCGGCCGCGATCCGCTCGACGTCTTCCGCGGCGGTTGCGAGCTGCTCGGACGACGCGTCCTCGGCGGTGAGGGTGGCGTCCACGAGGTGCCGGACGGCCTCGGCCAGGCGGACCCGACCCTTCGTGACGAACGTGTCGCCGGGTGCGGCCCCGTCGGGCTCCATCACCTGCCCTTGTAGCTCGGCGGGCGCTTCTCCGCGAACGCGCGTGGCCCCTCCTTTGCGTCCTCGCTCGCGAACACCTCCCAGCCGATCTTGTCCTGGATCTGCATGGCCTCCGTGTCGGGGAGGCCTTCGGTCTCCCGCCATGCGCGCAGGATGGCCTGGCACGCAAGCGGTCCGTTCGCGGCGACTTGCTCCGCCACGGCGCGGGCGGCGGCGAGGGCGTGTCCCTCGGGCACCACCCGGCTGATCAGCCCGAGGTCGAGCGCCTCGTGCGCCGGGATGGGCCGGCAGGTGAGGAGAACGTCCATCGCTCTCGCGTACGGGATCTGGCGGGGGAGGCGCACGGCGGAGCCCCCGAGCGGGAACAGCGCCCGCTTCGCCTCCCACACGCCGAACGTGGCCGTGTCGGCGGCGACGCGCAGGTCGGTGCCCTGGAGCATCTCGGTGCCGCCGGCGACCGCGTACCCCTCGACGGCGGCGACGAGCGGCTTCGACAGCCGGTAGTCGCGCAGCAGCGCCTTCCAGTGGAGGTTCGGCTCCTCGGCCATGCGTGTGCGCACGTGCTCGCTCTGCGAAGGGTTCGACATTGCCTTCAGGTCGGCGCCAGAGGAGAAGTGGCCGCCGGCGCCGGTGAGGATCGCGACCCGCACCTCGGGCTCGCGGTCGACGTAGTCGAACCCGTCGGCGAGCCCCACGAGCATGTCGGGGCTGAGCGCGTTGCGCGCCTCGGGCCGGTCCATCGTGAGGACGACGACGTGCCCGTCGCGCTCGACGCGGCAGTGCTGGGTACTGAGGTCGAGCAGCTCGGGCATCGGGGCACCTCGGGTCGGCTGACAGAAACTAGAACACATTCTACCTGGGGCCGTTTCCGGGTTAGATTGGGCGGAAATCGGCGGCTTTGCCGACCGATTCCGCACAGCCGGAGCCTGCGACGGCGCCAGAGGAGACTGCATGAGGATCAAAGACGTCGATCTCGCCGACGGGGCCACCTTCCTCAACGGTCCGCCCCACGAGTACTTCGACTTCCTGCGTCGAGAGCATCCGGTGGCGTGGGTCGACCACGTGGAGCCCGACGGCCCCGGCTTCTGGGCGCTCACGCGCTGGGACGACGTCATGGCGGTCGAGCGCGACCCCGAGACGTTCTCGTCGTACGTGGGCGGCGCGTTCATCGGGCCGGTCGACGAGGGAACTCGGTTGATGATGATCAACCAGGACCCACCCCGGCACACGCGCCTGCGCAAGCTCGTGAGCCGCATGTTCACGCCCCGGCACATCCGGTCCATCGAGGGCCACGTGCGCGTGGCGGCGAAGGAGATCGTGGACCGCGTCGCGCCGAAGGGCGAGATCGACTTCGTCACCGAGGTCGCCGCCGACCTGCCCCTCATCGTGATCGCCGAGCTGATCGGCGTGCCGCAAGCGGATCGACACAAGGTCTTCGAGTGGTCGAACAAGATGGTCGGCGCCGAGGACCCCGAGTACGGCGCCGACAGCGACGTACAGGAGGTTGCGGCCGAGCTCTATGCGTACGCGCAACGCCTCGCCGACGAGCGGTTGGCCGACCCCGGCGAGGACATCGTGACCATGCTCCTCACCGGCGAGGTCGACGGCGAGAAGCTCACCGTCCTGGAGTTCAACGTCTTCTTCATGTTGCTCGCGGTAGCGGGCAACGAGACGACGCGCAACCTGATCACAGGCGGGACCCTTGCGCTCCTCGAGCACGACGACCAGCGCGAGCAGTTCCTGCGGGAGCCCGACGTACTCGCGTCCTCGGTAGAGGAGATGCTTCGCTACGTGAGCCCGGTCAACTACTTCCGGCGTACGGCGACGCGAGACACCGAGATCCGCGATGTTCCGATCAAGGATGGCGACAAGATCACGTTGTGGTACCCGGCCGCCAACCGGGACCCTGAACAGTTCCCGAATCCGCACACGTTCGATGTCGACCGCGACCCGAACGAGCACGTCGCCTTTGGCGGCCGGGGGCCGCACTTCTGCCTCGGCGCCAACCTCGCCCGGTTCGAGATCAACTGCATGTTCGAGGAGCTGCGCCGCATCGTCCCGGACATGGAGCTCACCGGTCCCGTCGAGCGGCTGCACATGAACCTCATCAACGGCATCAAGCACATGCCGGTGAAGTTCACGCCCGTCGAGGCGAACTAGCTGCGCAGTACCCAGAAGGTCACGCGCGTTCCAGAGAGATCGTGAGGGCGGGGAACCGGAATGTGACCGTCTTGCCCTGGCACGTATGCGTCGTCTCGCCGTTGAGGCCGAACGTCTCCTTCACGCCGGCCCCGTCGGGGGGGAGGGGGATGTTGACGACCTGGCCGTTCTGGAGGGTGAGGACGAGCGTGCCGCTCAACGCCGTGATATTGAAGTTCGCCGTCTGACCAGTAGGAACGAAGGAGCCGTCGGACTCGGCCTTGAGGACCGCCGTGCCGTTGGTTGGCGGATTCCCTGCCTGGCCGAGCAGCGAGAACTGCACCGTGTCGGAGCCGTCGTCGGTGAAGTGGAAGGTGTTGTCGGGCTTCAGCTCGATGCGACGGCCGCCGATGCCGCCCATGATCACGGTCGGGCCGAACTGCGTCTGCACCGGCCCGTCGTAGTTCATCTGCGTGAAGCGGAACGTGCCGCGGATGCACGAGGCCGGGTCGTCGGCGGCAGTGATGGGCGGCGCCGTGCTGGCTGTGGTCGCTTCCGCCTACCCGGTCGTCTTCGGCTTGGCCCGCTTCGAATCGGAATCGTCCGAGCACGCCACCGGTAGCGCGGCCGCCGCGACCAGGGCGATCAGTGCGGTTGTTCGGGGAACGTGACGCATCAGACTGAGTGTGGACGAAGCCGCCGAGCGTACCGGGTTCCGATCGTCGTCGATCAGGCGGGCTGACGGTCTCGAACGAGCTCGACGACGTCCGCCAGGGAGCCGACACGCTCGACGTCGAGACCGGCGTGAAGGTCGTACGGGTCAACGAGGACCGGGTAGACGCCGGCGGCGCGGGCACCGTCCACGTCGGCGCCGGGCGTGTCGCCCACGTGGATGGCACGCGCCGCCGGCACCGCGAGCGCGTCGAGCGCGAGGTCGAAGATCCGCGGGTCCGGCTTGGCAACGCCGACCACGGTCGAGTCGAAGATCGCTCCGACCGTTGCGCCGCGACCGGGTCCGACTTGGCAGATGCCGTCGTCGCGCAGACGTTGCTCGGCGTTGCCGTCCGCATTCGACACGATCGCCAGGTGCACGCCGAGCGCGCCGAGCCGCCGGAGCGCGTCGACGGAAGCAGGAACGGTCCGGCTCCACACCTCACCGGTGGCGAACTCGTTCAGCAGGTGCTCGACGGCTTCGTCGAGCGCGTCTTCCGGAGCGCCACACGCACGCGCATAGGCGCGGTTGTACGCGGCCCAGACTTCGCGATCGCCTTCACTGAACTCGGTCAGAGCCGCGACGCCGGCGTAGTGCGCGCGGTCGAGTCGGGACCCGTCGACGTGCACCCCCGCCCGCTCGAGCGCGCCGGTGATCCGATCGTGGTCGGGAAGGACGAGCACACCGCCGACGTCGACCAGCACTGCTTCGATGGGGGGCATGTCGCCGAAACCCTACCCGGGGTCGGAAACACCGCCTGGTACGGTCGTGTGCCGTGGAGTTCCGGCGCATCAACGCTCTGCCGCCGTACGTCTTCGCGACCATCGACGAGCTGAAGATGGGCGCCCGGCGCGCCGGCGACGACGTCATCGACCTCGGGTTCGGCAACCCCGACATCCCGTCACCGTCGATCGCGGTAGAGAAGTTGTGCGAGGCGGTGCGCAACCCCCGGAACCACAGGTACTCGGCCAGCCGCGGCATCCCGAAGCTGCGCCTCGCGATCTCCGATCTCTACCGGCGGCGATTCGGCGTCGAGCTCGATCCCGACACCCAGGCGTGCACGACGATCGGGGCGAAGGAGGGCTACTCGCACCTGATGTGGACGCTGCTCGGCCCCGGCGACGCCGCCCTGGTGCCGAGCCCGTCGTACCCGATCCACATCTGGGGCCCGATCTTCGCCGGCGCCGAGGTCCGCCACGTGCGTCTCGGGCCGGAAGAGGACTTCTTCGCCAACCTGCTCGAGGCCTGGGAGGAGTCGTGGCCACGGCCGCGCGTGATCGTCCTCTCCTTCCCGCACAACCCGACGACGGCGTGCGTCGACCTCGACTTCATGACCCGCATGGTCGAGTTCGCCCAGCGGCACGGGGTGCTGCTCGTCCACGACTTCGCCTACGCCGACCTCGGCTTCGACGGGTACGAGCCGCCGTCGATCCTGCAGGTCCCGGGCGCGACCGACGTCGCCGTCGAGCTGTACACGCTGACGAAGTCGTTCTCGATGGCGGGCTGGCGGATGGGATTCCTGCTCGGGAACGCTGAGGTCGTGGCCGCGCTGGGCAAGCTCAAGAGCTACCTCGACTACGGCACGTTCCAACCCATCCAGATCGCGTCCATCGTCGCGATGAACGAGGCGCCCGACTACCCGCTTGAGGTGAACGCCGTCTACCGCGGCCGGCGCGACGCGCTGATCGACGGCCTCACCCGCTGCGGGTGGGAGATCGAACGCCCGCGCGGCACGATGTTCGTCTGGGCCCCGATCCCCGAGCCGTACGAGGAGATGGGCAGCCTCGAGTTTGCCAAGATGCTCGTGCCCGAGGCGGGCGTCGCCGTCTCACCGGGCGTCGGCTTCGGGCCCGGCGGCGAGGGCTTCGTGCGCTTCGCGCTCGTCGAGAACGAGCAGCGCATCGGCCAAGCCGTCCGCGGCATCCGCCGCGCGCTCACGAAACTGGGCTGAACGAGCACGGGCGCCGACACGCCCCGGCGACGGCGCGTGTGTCTATTTGCCCACTATGCCGTGGAGGCAAAAGCTGACGGCGGCTTCGGTGGTGCGCTCGACGGGCTCGTTGCGATCGAACACGTACGTGCGGGTCAGCTGGTTGCAGGTACCGACGATCGCCTCGGCCAGCATCTCGGGGTTCTGGTCGGCGACCAGACCCTCGACGATGGCCTCCTTGATGTGGCGCACGGCGTCGGCGATCGCGACGTCGTGGTTGCGGCGCAGCACGGGCGCGAAGCGCTCGTCGCTGGCGGCGAACTGAAACAGCGTGAAGTACTTGCGATGCTCGAGGAACCACTCGATCGTGGCGCGGATGCCGAGCTCGATGCGCTCCACCGGATTCGGCTCGTCGCCGATCGCCTGCTGCTGCCGGCGGCGCAGGTCCTGCTGCGATTCGCGCAGGATCTCGGCCAGCAGCTCCTCCTTCGAGGGGAAGTACCAGTAGAAGACGCCCTTGCCCACGCCGAGGCTCTCGACGATGTCGGCGACGGACGTCGGGTGGTACCCGCGCTCGGCGAACAGGCCGGCGGCGTGCTCCATCAGCTGACGCCGGCGGTCCTTCCCCCGTTGCGTGAGCTTGCGTCGCATGCGCCGGGAGGGTAGGAGCACTTGACCATTCGGTCAAGAACGTTCGACTTCGACTTAGAAGGTGAGCTCCGCTCGCTCCGCCGTCTGCTTGTCCGTAAGCTCCGCGCACGCCACCCGGGGGAAGCAGTGCTCTACTGGCTCATCAAGGCGATCCTGACGCCGATCCTGCGCCTCTGTTACCGGGTGCGGATCGAGGGACGCGAGCACGTGCCGCACCAGGGTCCGGTGATCCTCGCCGCCAACCACCGGTCTTTCATGGACTCGCTGTTCCTGCCGCTCGTGATCCGGCGCCGGGTCACCTTCGTCGCCAAGGCCGAGTACTTCGACGACAAGAAGACGGCGTGGTTCTTCCGCGGCGTGGGCCAGATCCCGATCCGTCGCGAAGGGGGGAGCGCCAGCGAACGGGCCCTCGCCTCGGCGACCGACGTGCTGGAGAACGGCCAGGTGTTCGGGATCTATCCCGAGGGCACCCGCACCCGGGACGGCTATCTCCATCGTGGTCATACGGGCGTCGCCCGCTTGGCGTTGCGCACGGGCGCGCCGATCGTGCCTGTCGGGATGACGGGTACCGACGAGATCAACCCGATCGGGAAGAAGCTGCCGCGCCTGTTCCGCACCGTCCGGATCCAATTCGGCGCGCCGATCACCGCCGACCGGTACACCGGGCGTGAGCACGACCGGCTCGTGTTGCGTCAGCTCACCGACGAGGTGATGTTCGAGCTCCAGCAGCTGTCCGGCTACGAGTACGTCGACACGTACGCGACCAAGAAGGCCGAAGACCTGCCGGTCGAGCCGGTGCCGCTGGCGACGCTCGAGGGCGCCAGGCCGGCGGCGGTCGCGTAGCGCTCACGCGTTTTCGCTCGCCCACCCTCGCGCCCGCTCGATCGCACGGTGCCACTCGCCGCGCTTGCGGGCGACGTCCTCGTCGAGCATGGACGGCTCGAAGGCCGACTCCTCGGTCCAACTCGCCGCTGCATCCGCCGGCGACGCCCAGACGCCTTCCGCCAGGCCGGCGAGGTACGCGGCGCCGAGCGCGGTCGTCTCCTGCACGGTCGGGCGCCGCACGGGCACTCCGAGGATGTCGGCCTGGAACTGGCACAGCACGTCCATCACGCTGGCGCCGCCGTCAACGCGGAGCTCACTGATCTCCGTGCCCGCCGCCGCCGTGATCGCGTCGACGACGTCGCGCGTCTGCCACGCCATCGACTCGACCACAGCCCGCGCGATCTGGGCCCGGCCTGACCCGCGCGTGAGCCCGAACACCGAGCCGCGCGCGTAGGGGTCCCACCACGGCGAGCCGAGCCCGGTGAACGCGGGGACGAACACGACGCCGCCGCTGTCGTCGACGCTGGCGGCGAGCGAGCCGGTCTCGGCGGCGTCGCCGATGATGCCGATTCCGTCACGCAGCCACTGGATCGCGGCCCCGGTCACGAAGATGGCGCCCTCCATCACGTACGCGACTTCGCCGCCGAGGTCCCACGCCACGCTGGTCAGGAGACCCTCGGTCGGCGGCGGATGTGTCGGGCCGAGGTTCATGAGCACGAACGACCCGGTGCCGTACGTGTTCTTGGTCATGCCCATGTCGAAGCACGCTTGTCCGAACAGCGCCGACTGCTGGTCACCGGCGATGCCGCTGACGGGCACGTCAAGCCCGGCGGCGTGCTCGCGTGTCGTCATTCCGAACCGCCCGCTGCTGGGGAGCACCTCGGGAAGGCACGAGCGCGGCACGCGGAACAGCGCGCACAGCTCGTCCGACCAGCCGCGGGCGTCGATGTCGTAGAGGAGCGTGCGGCTGGCGTTCGACGGGTCGGTCGCGTGCACACCGCCGTCGGGGCCGCCGGTGAGGCGCCACAGGATCCAGCTGTCGACGGTGCCGAACGCGAGATCAGGTCCGGCCTCGACGCCGCCCCGGGTGAGCAGCCACTCCAGCTTGGTGGCAGAGAAGTAGGGGTCGAGGACGAGCCCGGTCCGCTCGCGGATCAGCGGGTCCGTCCCCGCCGCCCGCAACTCGTCGCACCGTCCCGCCGTCCGACGGTCCTGCCAGACGATCGCCCGGTGCAACGGCCGGCCGGTACGCCGGTCCCACACGACGGCCGTCTCCCGCTGGTTCGTGATCCCGATCGTGGTGACGGTCTGCCCGGCATCCGCCAGCTTGGCCTGCACCTCGGCGAGCGTCTCGATCGTCGCCGTCCAGATCTCGTCCGGGTCGTGTTCCACCCATCCCGGTTGCGGGAAGTGCTGCGGGAACTCCCGGTACGACCAGCACGCCGGGCGGCCGTGCTCGTCGACCGCAAACGCGCGCACGCCGGTCGTGCCGGCATCGATCGCCAGGCAGACGCTCACCACTCGGCCACGTCGGACGGATGCCGTGGCTGTCCGCCGAGCACGGTCGTGAGCTCCCGCCCGACCTCCCGGTCGCGAGGGCGGAACTCGAGCGCGATCTCCCGGTCGACGGCATCCCGGATCCGCACCTGCAGCAACGGGGAGAACCGACGCGTCTTCTCGAGCGTGAATGACGAGTGACGTTTGGCGATGAGGATCTCCTCCCGGGTCAACGGGCGCCTCCGTCGTGGAGCTCGGAACAGGATCAGCCGCTGGTCGGTGAGCGCAAGGTAGTGGCGCGAGCGGCCGCGGAACAGCAGCGGCACCCGGCCGCCGCATTCCGTCGCCCACACCGCGCTGCACGAGCGGACGTACTCGCCGCCGCCGAGCGCGGGCTTCGTGGCGGCGATGATCTGCTCGCGCACCCGCCTACGACTCACGGCGCCTCTGCCTCCCGATGCGTGAGGTTACCGGTCACCGTTTGCCCCCTTCCGCGGTTCGCCACGACTGCGGCAGGATGGGCGTGGCTCCCGCGTGAAGGGAGACGCGTTGGCGGAGGTGCAGATGCGGATCGGCGTGCTCACCGGCGGCGGCGACTGCCCGGGTCTCAACGCGGTCATCCGGGCCGTGGTCCGGAAGGGCGAAGGTGTGTACGGCCACAACCTCGTCGGGTTCCGTCACGGCTGGCGCGGTGTCATCGACCTCGAGACCGTCGACCTGACGACGGCAAACACCCGCGGGCTGCTCCACCGTGGGGGCACGATCCTCGGTAGCTCGCGCACGAACCCGTACAAAACCGAGGACGGTGTCGCGCGCGTGCACGACACGATCAAGCGCGAGCGCATCGACGCGCTGATCCCGATCGGCGGCGAGGACACGCTCGGCGTCGCCGCCAAGCTGACCGGGGACGGGATTCGCCTTGTCGGGGTGCCGAAGACCATCGACAACGACCTCTCGGCGACCGACTTCACGTTCGGTTTCAACACCGCGGTGCAGATCGCGACCGACGCCATCGACCGCCTGCACACGACGGCCGAGAGTCACGACCGCGTGATGGTCGTCGAGGTGATGGGCCGGCACGCCGGTTGGATCGCGACCTATTCGGGCATCGCCGGCGGTGGCGACGTGATCCTCGTGCCCGAGGAACCGTTCGACATCGCCGAGGTGTGCGACCGCATCAAGCACCGGCACCGGCGCGGCGCCAACTTCTCGATCGTGGTGGTGGCGGAAGGCGCCGTACCGGTCGAGGGAACGATGGCGCTCCAGTCGGGTGAGGTCGACGAGTTCGGGCACGTGCGCCTGGGCGGCATCAGCAACGACCTCGCGCCCGAGATCGAGCAGCGGACCGGCTTCGAGACCCGCGTGACGATCTTGGGTCATGTGCTGCGGGGCGGGACGCCGACCGCGTACGACCGCGTGCTCGCGACACGATTCGGCATCGAAGCGATCGACGCCGTGAACGACGGTGAGTTCGGCATCATGGTCGCATTGCAGGGAGCCGACATCGTTCGCGTGCCGATCGAAGAGGGCGTCCGCGAGCTCAAGACCGTCGATCCCAAGCTGTACGACGTCGCCAGCGTGTTCTTCGGCTGATCCCGGCGTGCGCGGAGTGACGAACACGAGGAGCAAGCATGGGTGACGCGCTCGACGAGCTGCTGGCGCTGCTCGAGCTCGAGGCGCTCGAGGTCAACCTCTTTCGGGGTCTGAGCCCGCACGAGGACCGACAGCGGGTCTTCGGCGGGCAGGTGGCGGCGCAGGCGCTCGTGGCGGCGGGCCGGACCGTCGGCGACGACCGACCTGTGCACTCGCTCCACGCGTACTTCCTGCGACCGGGCGACCCGAACGTGCCGATCGTCTACGAGGTCGACCGGATCCGGGACGGTAAGAGCTTCACGACCCGACGCGTCGTCGCAATCCAACACGGGCGCGCGATCTTCAACCTGGCCGCGTCGTTCCAGGTCGTCGAGAACGGGCCTGACCACCAGATGCCGATGCCGGCTGTCCCCGACCCCGACGAGCTGCCGACGTGGCAACAGCGCGTCGAGCCGTACCTCGAACGGCTCGGCCCCGACCTCGCCCAATGGCTCGTGCGCGAGCGGCCGATCGACTCGAGACCGGTGGACGATCCGCGGTGGCTGGACCCGACGCCGCGGGAACCGGAGCAGGACGTTTGGATCAAGGCAAACGGCGCGCTCCCGACCGCGCCGCTCATCCACGAGTGCGTGGTGGCGTACGCATCGGATCTGACGTTGCTCGACACCGCGATGTTCCCCCACGCGATCTCGTATCGAGAGCAGCAGTACATGATCGCCAGCCTGGACCACGCGATGTGGTTCCACCGCCCGTTCCGCGCCGACGAGTGGCTCCTGTACCACCAGACCAGCCCGAACGCGTCGCGCGCTCGCGGCCTGGCGCAGGGCTCGATCTTCTGTCGCGACGGCACGCTGGCGATCACGGTGATCCAGGAAGGTCTGATCCGCCCGATCGCCGGCCAGTGATCGACGCATAGCCTCTTCATGTATGGCATCTCCCGACGGGCGGATCGATCTCCGCTCCGACACGGTCACCACGCCGACATCCGATATGCGACGCGCCATGGCCGACGCCGAGGTGGGGGACGACGTCTACGGCGAGGACCCCACGATCAACCGCTTCCAGGAGCGCGCCGCCGAGCTCCTCGGCAAGGAGGCGGCCTTGTACGTCCCGTCGGGGACGATGGCCAACCAGCTCGCGTTGCGGGTGCTCGCCCGCCCGGGTACCGAGGTGCTGTGCGCGGGGCGCGCACACGTGTTCCGGTACGAGGCGGCGGCGGCGGCGTGGAACTCGGCCGTGCAGCTGCACCCGTTCCCGGACGACGACGGGCTCCTCGACATTCACGCACTCGAGGAGACGATTCAGGACTCCGGGCACCACGCGCCGGCCGTCTCGCTGATCGCGATCGAGAACACGCATATGCCGACCTGCGGGCGGCCGTGGCGGACCGAGGAGGTGGCGACGGTCGGCGCGGTCGGCGAACGGCACGACGTCGCGCTCTATTGCGACGGCGCGCGCATCTGGAACGCGTCGGTCGCGCTCGGTGTGCCGGCTCGAGATCTCGTCGCGCCGGCGACGGCGGTGATGTTCTGCGTGTCGAAGGGTCTCGGCGCGCCGGTGGGATCGGTCCTCTGTGGTCCCCGCGAGGTGATTCGGGAGGCACGCGAGCACCGTCAGCGCCTCGGCGGCGCCATGCGGCAAGCGGGCGTGATCGCGGCGGCGGGATTGGTCGCGCTGGACTCGATGATCGAGCGCCTCGCCGACGACCACCGCCGGGCGCGCCGGCTGGCCGACGCCGTCGCCGAGCGGTGGCCGGGCTCGGTCGCGCCCGACGCGGTCGAGACGAACATGGTCTGCGCGGCGGCCGACCGGTTGCCGGCGGATCTGCTCGAACGGCTCGACGCCGACGGCATCCGGGCGGGCACGATCGACACCCGAACAGTACGGTTCGTGACCCACAAGGACGTCGACGACGCCGATCTCGAGCGCGTGCTCAAGACGCTCGCCGGCATCGCGCACGGCTAGGGGAGCAGGGGAGACGCATGGGACGGGTACTCATCACCGGCTGTTCGACGGGCTTCGGTCGTGCGACCGCCGTCGAGCTCACCAAACGGGGCCACGAGGTGCTCGCGACCGCGCGCCGTCCCGAGACGTTGGACGACTTGGACGTGAGCGAGAAGCTTCGCTTGGACGTCGACGACGACGCGTCCGTCGCCGAGGCTGTGAGCAACGCAGGACGGGTCGACGCACTGGTGAACAACGCCGGCTTCGGGATCACGGGCCCCATCGAGCACGTGCCGTTGAACGAGTTCCGGCGGATGTTCGAGACGAACGTCCTCGGTGCCGTGCGCATGACCCAGGCCGTGTTGCCCCAGATGCGCGAGCGGGGCGAAGGGACGATCGTCAACGTGACATCCCTGGCCGGACTCGTGACACCACCGACCGGAGGCGCGTACTCGGCGACGAAGCACGCGCTGGAAGCCGTGTCCGAGGCGCTCCACTACGAGGTCGGCCACTTCGGCATCCGAATCGCGCTCGTCGAGCCCGGTTTCTTCGAGACCGAGTTCCAGGGCAAGGAGCCCCGCTTCGGCCTCGACGCGCCTCCGTACGACGAGCTCGACCGGCAATGGGCGGTCGCGTTCGAGAAGCTGCGCGGCGGCGAGGCGCCGTCCGGCGCGGAGCCTGTCGCCCAGGTGATCGCCGACGCCGTCGAGGGCACCGAGCAGAAACTGCGCTGGCCCGTCGGCGCCGACGCGGAGATGGTCCTGGCGGCGCGCAGCACGATGGACGACGAGACCTTCGAGGCGACGATGCGGCAGGTGCTCGAGCTCACCTGGTAGCGCCGCCCGGTAGCCTGGGCGCCGGATGCCGATCGACGCGGAGATTCCGGCCAGTGCGCTGGCCGTCTACGCGCATCCCGACGACCCCGAGATCTCGGCCGGGGGCACGCTCGCGGCGTGGGCCGAGGCGGGCGCCGACGTGTCGGTGCTCATCACGACCCGGGGCGACAAAGGGACCCAGGATCCCGACGCCGATCTCGCGGAGCTCGCCCGCCTCCGAGTGGAGGAGACGGCGAAAGCCGCCGCGCTCCTCGGCTTCACCGGGCACTTCCACCTCGGCTACGAGGACGGCGAGTTGCCCGACGACCAGCAGCTGCGCGCGGCCATCACCCGGTACGTGCGAGAGCTGCGTCCCCAGGTCGTGCTGTGCCCCGATCCGACGGCGGTGTTCTTCGGCGACCGGTACTACAACCACCGCGACCACCGCGTCACCGGCTGGGCCGCGCTCGATGCCGTCGCGCCGGCGGCCGGGAACCCGCACTACTTCGCCGACCACCTCGCCGAGGGGCTCGAGGTGCATCACGTGCAGGCCGTGTACCTCTCGGGCACGTTGGAGCCGAACTGCTGGGTCGACATCAGCGACACCCTCGAGCGCAAGATCGACGCGCTCTTCTGCCACGCGAGCCAGCTCACCGAGACGGGCGAATGGTTCCGTCAGTTCCTGCGCGACCGCGCTGAAGAGGCGGGACGCGAAGCCGGCGTCTCCTACGCCGAAGGCTTCCGCCGGCTGAGCTTCGGCGGCTGATTAAAAGCTGCTAGCGCGCCCGCTTCCCGCCGCGTTGCCACTCGGCCATGGCCCGCAGCACGAGCACGGCGACGACCCCGACGCCGATCGCACCGATGAGCGCTCCGACTACGAGCCCGCCGATCACGGCGACACCGCAGTCGCCCGAGCAGCCGATGTCGACGAGGCCGTAACCGATGATCCCGCCGAACGCGCCGGCGAGGACGACGCTCAGGAACGCGAGGACGTACGCGCCGCGGGACGGAAGCCCGGCCGGAACGATCGAGTTGCCCGCATCACCGGGCTGGCCCGATTCGCCCGCGCCGTCAACGCCGTTGCTCGCCGGCTCGTCGTCCATCCGCCGGATCGTATGGCGGTCGACTGCTCGTCAACCATGCGCGTGCCACACTGACGGGATGGCCGAGACGGTGCGCGAGTGGCTGGTCGCTGGCGCCCTGGTCGAGTCCGACGGTCGCCTGCTCTTCGTCCGCAACCAGCGGCGCGGCGGTCACGAGGACTGGAGCACGCCGGGTGGGGTCATCGACACCGACGACGGCTCCATCCTCGACGGCCTGACGCGCGAGGTCCAAGAGGAGACGGGGCTACGGGTCACGTGTTGGGAGGGGCCGCTCTACGAGGTCGAGGCGGTGGCGCCGGACCTCGGTTGGGTCATGCGCTGCGAGGTCCACCGCGCCGTCGACTTCGAGGGCGAGGTGCAGGTCGCCGACCCGGACGGGATCGTGGTCGAAGCCGCCTTCGTCACCGCCGCCGACGCGGCGACGATGATCGAGCGCTGTCACCAGTGGGTGGGGGAGCCGATCGCGGAATGGCTCGCCGACCCGTGGGGTCCCGAGAGCGTGCGCCGCTACTCCTACGAGGTTCGCGGCACGGCGCGCGCCGAGCTCGAGGTGACGCGCACGGATCGCGATGGCGCCGTCCGCGACTGAGCTCACGATCCTCCATCTCGACCTCGACGCGTTCTACGCGTCGGTCGAGGAGCTCGCGGATCCGTCCCTCCGGGGCCGGCCGGTCATCGTCGGCGGGCTCGGACGGCGAGGAGTCGTCGCCGCCGCTAGCTACGAGGCGCGCCGGTACGGCGTGCATTCGGCCATGCCCATGGGGCGGGCCCGGCGAGCGTGCCCGGACGGGATCTTCCTCGCGCCGCGCTTCGACGCCTACGGCGAGGCGAGCGAATCGGTGATGGCGATCCTGCGCGCCGCCACCCCGATGGTCGAACCGCTCGCGCTCGACGAGGCGTTCCTCGACGTCGGTGGCGCCAGGCGATTGCACGGCTCCGCACCCGAGATCGCCATGATGCTGCGACGGCGCATCAAGGACGAGACCGGGCTGGTGGCGTCGGTCGGCGTCGCGAGCACCAAGTTCGTCGCCAAGCTTGCGAGCGATCTGGCCAAGCCCGATGGGATGCTCGTCGTCGAGGCCGGCACCGAGATCGACTTCATCCACCCGCTCGAGGTGCGAAGGCTGTGGGGCGTGGGACCGAAGACGGGGGAGCGCCTCGCACAACTCGGCATACGCACGATCGGCGACCTCGCCGCGCTGCCCGAGGAGACGCTCGTGCACGCACTCGGTGAATCCCACGGGCATCACCTGTATTCGTTGGCGTGGAATCGCGACGATCGCCCGGTCCAGCCCTCGCGAGAAGTGAAGTCCGTCGGTCACGAGGAGACGTTCCCAACCGACATCACAGACCGGGAAACTCTCGAACGAGAGGTGTTGCGGATGTCCGAGCGCGTCGCCGAGCGGCTCCGCGACGGTCGGCGGGCAGGGCGGACCGTCCAGCTCAAGCTGCGCTACAAGAGCTTCCGCACCATCACGAGATCGCGCACCCTGCCCGAGCGGACAAACCTGGCCGCCGACATCGCCGGCGTCGCCCGCGCGCTGCTCGACGCCGTCGAGATCGGCGACGGGATCAGGCTGCTCGGCGTCGCGATGCAGCAGTTGCGCGACGTCGACGCGCACGACGGTGACGACAACGCGTCCGATCAGCTGCCACTCGACATGGATGGCGGCGCCGCATGTGGCAGCGACTCGCGGCGTCGCGCCGTCGAGGATTCGATGGATGCGGTACGGCGGCGCTTCGGCGACGATGCCGTCGGTGCCGCCGCGCTCCTCGACCGGGGTGCGCACGCCGAGCCGGAGCCCGGAGCCGGCGCGTGATCCGCATCGGGATCGTCGGGTGTGGGCACATCGGCACCGTGCACTCGTTCGCGCTCCGCCAGCTCGGCGACGGGGGCCTGATCGACGCCCGCGTCGCGGCGACCTTCGACACCGAGCCGGGCCGGGCCGTCGAGCTCGCCCGGCATCACGACGCCCGCGCCTACAAGCAGCTCGACGATCTCGTCGCCGACGTCGACGTCGTGTGGGTGTGCACGTGGACGGCGGCGCACTCGGAGGCCGTGTGCGCGGCGGGCGAGCAGTCACGCGCGGTGTTCTGCGAGAAGCCCCTCGCGCCGACGTTGGTGGACGCCGAGCGCCTCGCCCGCGTCCTCGCTCGGCTCCCGCACCAGGTCGGGCTGGTGCTCCGCCACGCACCGGTCTTTCGCGCCGCCGCCGACCTCGTCGCCGGCGGCAGGTACGGGCGACCCCTCACGACCATCCTCCGGGACGACCAGTACTTCCCGATCCAGGGCTTCTATGCATCGGCATGGCGCGCCGACGTGGAAAAGGCCGGCGGCGGGACGCTGCTCGAGCACTCGATCCACGACGTGGACGTGTTGCGCTGGGTGCTCGGCGCCGCGGCCGGCGAGCCGCGGGAGGTGACGGCGCGCACGGCATCGATGTTCGAGCACCCCGGCATCGACGACGCCACCACCGTGACGTTCAGCTACGGAGACGGGTCGACCGCGACGATCGTCAGCGTCTGGCACCAGATCCTCACGCGCGGGTCCCGGAGACGGCTCGAGGTGTTCTGCGAGGACGCGCTGCTCTGGGCCGACGACGACTACCTCGGTCCCCTCCACGTCGAGACCCGGCACGGCGAGGAGCTGATCGAGTCGCCACCGCCGCCGTGGATGGATCGGTTCGAGGTCGCCGAGGCGCTCGCCAAGCCGCTGGCGCAGTACGCCGAGCCGAGCAAGGCTTTCCTCGACGCGCTGGCTCGCGACGGCGCCCGCACCCGGGGCAACCCCGACGTCGGCGTCGCGATCGCCGCGCACCGGCTCGTCGACCGGGCGTATCAGTCCGCGGCGGCGGGTGGTCACCCCGTCTCGTGTGACCTCTCGCACGAATCGTCCGGAACGCGGGCGCGTTGAGGGGGGTTGTACGGCGCGCGACAATGATCTGCACCCCATTTAGGCGGAGCAGAACGCGCAGAGGCCGAAAGGCGCTGAAAAGGCATTCGAGGCGATTGCATGCCCCTGTCGGAAGACGAGCAGCGGATCCTCAAGGAGATCGAGGCCAACCTCAACGAGACCGATCCCCGGCTGGTCCAAGAGGTCTCCGAGACGACCCTGTACCGGCACTCGGCCCGGGCGATCAAGTGGGCTGCGGTCGGCTTCGTGGCCGGTCTCGCTCTCCTTCTCTTCACGTTCACCCGGGTGCTGCTGCTCGGGGTCGTCGGGTTCCTGGTCATGCTGGGGTGCCTGCTCGTGATCGAGCGGAACGTCCGCAAGCTGGGAAAGGCAGGCCTCGAGAACCTCACCGGCTCCGTGCGCGCCGGGGCGCTCAAGAACGTGTTCGGAAACGCCGGGCGCCGCTGGCGCGAGCGCTGGCGTCGCGACGACCCGTCCTGAACCCGGCCTCGCCGTGAGCTTCACGGCCGCGCAGGCCGCCCGGGTGACCGGCTGCTCGCTCTCGCAGCTCGCCTCGTGGGAGCGGATCGGCCTGGTCGTGCCGCCCCGAGGCCGGGCGCCGCGGTACTCGTTCCAGGATCTCGTGGCGCTCCGGGTTGTCGCGTCCCTCCTCGACGCCGGTCTCAGCCTCGCCCGCATCCGCCGCGCCGTCCATTATCTCGTCGAGTCGGGTGACGACGTCGCGGCCCTGTCGCTCGTCACCGACGGGGACACGGTGTGGGCGTGCCGAGACGACGGACAGATCCTCGACGCGCTCCGCCACGGGCAGCTCGCGCTCTTCGTCGGCCTCGACCGGATCACGGCCGACGTCGATGCCGAGGTGCGTGCGTTCGACGCCGAGCGTCAGGAGTTCGTGGATGGTTTGCGCGACGGTGGGAGCGTCGCCGACACACCCGGCGCCGCCGCGTCGCCTGCTACCGGCGAAGGGGCGTCGGGTCGAGCCGGCGGCGCCAGCGCTCGCGGACGCCCGCGCCGGCGCGCAACGCCGCGCTGACCGAGCTCGCGTCGCGCCACGCCTGTCGGGCGACCTCGTCGCTCGGGGCGACCGATCCGTACCGCGCCGCGCTGTAGGTCTCCGCGAGATGTCGCAGCGGCGGCGCGGCGGTTTCCGGGATGCGCGTCGGGGCCAACTCGGCGAGCTCGAGCGGCGTGCGCGCGGGTTGGCGCTCGACGCCCGCCTCGCCCAGACGGTCGAGCACCTCTTCCCACGCCCCGGTGATCGCGCCCGCTGGATCCGGATCATCGCGACGGGTGCTCCGGCGCCGGCGCTTGGCGAGCACGATCACCGCGGCGACGATCAGCGCCCCCACAACGCCGCCGGCGAGCAACGCCACCGCGAACCACCAGTTGAACGTGAAGCCGCCACCATCGCGGCCGGCCGCGGGCGCGTCGATGTCGACCTGCGCGGTACCGCCGGGCTGCGCGGTGTCGGGCGTGGTCGACGGGGTGGATCCGGCCGGCGCGGTCGTGGGCGGTGCCGGTGCGATCGGCGCCGACGGCGTGATCGCGCGCGCGCCTCCGGGGAGCCGGCTGCCGCCGGGGAGGTCGCTGTCGGGCGTGGGCTCGAAGCGGGTCCACCCGACACCCGCGAGCCAGACCTCGCCCCAGGCGTGGGCGTCCTCGGAGGTCACGCGGTAGAGGCCGGAGATGCTGTCGTATCGCCCGGGCGTGTACCCGACCGCTACACGCGCCGGCAGGCCTGCCGCGCGGGCCATCGCAGTGAAGCTGCTCGCGAACTGCACGCAGAACCCGGTGCGGCTTTGCAGGAACTCGCTGATCGCGTTCTGACTCTGCGCGTCGGCGCCGAGGTCGACGTCCAGCGAGTAGTGGAACCCCTGCGCCGGGTCGAGGAAGAACTGCTCGAGGGCGCGGGCGCGGTCGTAGGGATTGGCGGCACCGGCGGTCAACGCTCGGGCGGTGTCGCGTACGTCGGTGGGGAAGTCGGCGGGGAGCCTGGTGTACCGGCGCATCTCGGACGGAAGCGGCGCGTTGGTGGCGTCGATCTGCGCGGGCGTCAGCGGTTCGAGGGTCCCCGCCGGTTGCCGTGAGTTGACGGTGTACGTGAGGTCGGTCACGTCAGCGCGGTTCGAGACCAGCGTGCTCGACGCCTTCACCACGAGCGGGTCGTCTCCGCCTTCGATCTGCACCGGCTTGTAGGCGGCCGGGAGCCATCGATCGGCGAGTGCGGTGAGGTGGAACTCCTGTCGCAGCATGCTGCTGTCGACAGGGGCGTGGAGCCCGTCCTGCACCTCGCCGGTGCCCTGGGCGGCGAGCGTCCATTGACCGCCGTTCGTGCTCTCGTACCGGTCGAGCGCGGCGACGCGCCAGTACTCCTCACGCGGTGAGCGCACCGTGAACACCTCGACCCGGCCGCGCCCGACGAAGTCCTCGCCGATGCGCGCCAGCGGAGGCTCGACCCGGTAGCTGCGGTCGCGGGGGCCGATCCCGCGCACGTCGATCAGCGGATCGGCGTCGGCGCCGGGAAGGGCGGGGCCGAGCACGAGCCCGCCCACCACGGCGACGGCGCCCGCGATCGCGCCCAGGGTCATGATCGTGGTCCCGGCCCGCACGCGGCGGCCCGAGAACGCGGCCCGACCCCGTCCGACGAGCGACTGGTGCTGGACCAGCAGGAACAACAGCGCGGCGACGAAGAAGCCGGCAGTAGTGCGGGTCGCCAGCGAGTCGGTGCCGAGCGTCGACGCCCACACGAACAGCGCCAGCGCGGGGGCGACGGCGCCGATGGTGGCGCGGCGCCAGAACGCGAGCGCGTCCGCCGTCGCGGCCATGACCCACGCCACGAGGACCGAGAGCAGGATCGCACCGTTGGTGGCCGGGGCGGGCACGACGGCGGTGCGCAGCTCGTGCACGCCGTCGCCGAGTCGGTCGGCGAGGACGAGGAACGTATCGGCGGTCGGAATGCCGTACAGCGTCGTGTGCGGGGCCTGCACCCAGATCAGGTACACGGCCAGGCCTGACATCGACAGTGACAGCGCGTCCACGAGGGACCAGCCGCGGGTGCGCGCCACGAAGCCGAGGAGGTGCGCGAGCAGCACCGCCACGACCACGGGGAGCACGAACCGCCCGGACTCGAAGACGCGTCCGAGGGTCAGGACGGCCGCGGTGCTCAGCGCGGCGAGGGCGAGCGTGCTGAGCCAGGTGGAGGTGCGAGATGCCATCGGGTCATTGCCTGGTTCCAGGCGGTCGGGAAGGGCAGGCGGGACGCGTCCACGGTGACGAGACCGGACCACGCGACGAGCGCGGGCGGCGGGTCTGTGATGGGGCGGGTGGCGACCATCACCGCAGTGCCGTGGGCCGTGAGCGCGCCGAGCGCGTCGAGCTCGACAGCGCCCAGGGATCCGACGACGGCCACGACCAACGCGGCGCGCCGGTGCGCGCGCAGCGACGCGAGCAGGCCCGCCAGGCGGTCTTCGCCGCCCGGCTCGATCGTCGCCAGCCGGTCCATCACGGCCCATCCCGACCGTGCCGTCGGCGCACCGAGCGACTGCCCGTTGCTCGCGATCACCTCGACGCGGCGGCGCATCCGCGTGAGACGGTCGACGATCGACGCCGTCGCCTCGATCGCCGTCTCGAACGACCGGGCATCGTGTGTGGCGGGCCGCGTGTCGAGCACGACGATGGCGCGGGCGCGCCACTGGGCCTCGTCCTGGCGGATCATGAGATCGCCGACGCGGGCCGTCGAACGCCAGTGGACGCGCCGCAGGTCGTCACCAACCTCGTACTCCCGCAGCGTGAGGAAATCCTCACCGTCGGCCGCTTGGGCGCGGGCGTGGGCGGTCTCGACCGACGCGACGAGCCGGCCGCCGGCTTGGCGCGGGGCGAGGATGTCGTGGACGCGGGGGCACACGAGCACCTCGCTGCGCGCCGTGAGCGTCCACGTGCGGCGGGCGAGCCCGAACGGATCCGAGGCCGACACCGCCAGCGGGCCGATCCGGAACCGGCCCCGCCGGTTGGTCGGGAGACGGTACGCGGCTTTGGCGGACTCGCCGGACGGCAGGGACGGGAGCACGAAGCGCGCCGCGCGACGGCCGTCGTCGAAGACGTCCGTCACCGTCAGGAGGGGGGTCGCGCCGTCAGAGTGGTTCGCGACCGTGAGGTCGACGCGCCCGTCGCCCCCGACGTAGAGGCGCGCCGGCCGGACCGCGCGGCGGGCGACGAGCTCGTAGCCGCGCGACCGGGCCCACACCATGCTCGTGAGGAGTAACAGCGCGATCCCTGTCGCCAGAATCCACAGTTCGACCGTGCCGAGCAGTCGCCCGGCGACGGCGAGTCCGAGCGCCGCCCCGGCAAGGCTCCAACCCCGGCGGGTGAGGACGCGCGGCGTCGGGCGCATCGAAGCTCAGCCGGTTGCGCCCGGCACCGGCACCGATGCGAGCAGCTCGCGCACGACGTCGCCGGGCGCGGCCCCCCGCAGCTGGGCGTCGGGCGCGAGCAGCAACCGGTGCTCGAGCACCGCGACCGCGAGGCGCTTCACGTCGTCGGGCACGACGTAGTCCCGTCCGATGCTGGCAGCCAACGCGCGGGCGGCGCGTTGCAACGCGAGCGCCCCCCGGGGGCTGACACCGAGGGCGAGGTCGCGATGCTGTCGGGTCGCAGTGACGAGATCCACGATGTAGGCCTTGATGTTGTCGGCGACGTGCAGGTCGGCGACGCTCCGGGCGCCCGCGACCACCTCACCCGCCGACGTGACCGGCGCCAGCTCCTCGACGCTGGCGTGGCTCCCGTGCGTCCCGAGGATGGCGCGCTCGGCATCGTGGCTCGGATAGCCCATCTGGATGCGCATGAGGAACCGGTCGAGCTGCGCTTCGGGGAGGGGATAGGTGCCCTCGAGCTCGATGGGGTTCTGCGTGGCGATCACCATGAACGGCCGCGGAAGGCCATAGGTGTGCGCATCCACGGTCACCTGGCGCTCCTCCATGGCTTCGAGCAGCGCGGACTGGGTCTTGGGGGACGCGCGGTTGATCTCGTCGGCGAGGACGACGTCGGCGAACACGCCGCCGGGACGGAACTCGAACTCGTTGGCGACCCGGTTCCACACCGACACGCCCGTCACATCGGACGGGAGCAGGTCCGGTGTGAACTGGATCCGGCTCCATGTCCCGTCGATCGACCGGGCGAGGGCCTTCGCCATCGACGTCTTGCCGACGCCGGGGACGTCCTCGATGAGGAGGTGGCCCTCCGCGAACAGGCACACGAGCGCCAGGCGCACCGGCTCGCGCTTGCCCTGGATCACGCGTTCGACATTGGCCAGGAGGGCGTCGAACAGGGCTCCGAACGACGTGTGGCGCGGAGCAGGCGCGGTTTGCACGGCGTCAGCCTAAGGCGTGGGCGGCGCCGATCGGGCCCGCTACGGTCGCCCGCCGTGCGGGTCAACGCAACCGGCGGCCCTCGTTTCTGGGCCCGTGCCGCTGGCGCCGTGGCGCGACGACCGCGGCTCTGGACTACCGCGATCGCGCAGGCCGGGCGCCTCGCCCGACCGCACTGGTGGCGCCGCCCGCCGTTCCTGCCCGTCCCCGACCGCGAGTACCTCCGGTACCGCCTGGAGACGCAGTACGGCTCTGATCACGAGCCCGAGTCGCAGGACGTGATCACGTACCTCGAATGGTGCCGTCAGATGGCGCGTCTCTCGCGAGGGACCTCCCGGTAGACTGCCGCCGGCACGGCGAAACGCCGGGAGAAGGAGGTCTCGAACGCTTGGGGAGAGCGCTGCTGCTCAACGCCAGCTTCGAGCCGCTCTGCGTCGTGCCGATGCGCAGGGCGGTCGTCCTCATCTTGAAGGACAAGGCGGAGATCATCGCCCGCAACGGCGGTGAGCTGCACTCCGAACGCGCCGTCCTTCCCATCCCCTCGGTGATCCGTCTTGTGCACTTCGTGCGGGTGCCGTTCCGCAACCGGGTGCCGCTCTCACGGCGGGCGGTCTTCGCTCGCGACCGTCACCGCTGCCAGTACTGCAACCACAGCGCCGAGAACATCGACCACGTCGTGCCCCGGTCCCGGGGCGGCGAGCACACGTGGGACAACGTCGTTGCGTCCTGTCGCGCCTGCAACGCGCGCAAAGAGGACCGCCTCCCGCAGGAGTGCGGCCTCTCGCTCCGCCGCCACCCCCGGGCGCCCCACGCGTCGCTCTGGCTGATCGCCACTGTCGGCTCCATCGACCCCCTCTGGGAGCCCTACCTTCCCGACGGCGACCGCGTCGTTGCCTAACCGGTAACCGGTCGCCGTCGCAAGCTCCGGCTCGTGCGGCGGCGAGCGGCAAAGCCGCCGCCGCGGCCTAACCGGTCGCCGTCAGCTCAGGTCTGCTCGAGGCCGAGTTTGGCGGCGAGGGTTCCGAGCAATTCGGCTTGCCGGTCGGGTGGGACCGGGATTATGAGATTCAGCGAGATGTGCATCTCGTCGGCTCCGGCGTCGGCGGCACGGTCGAGGTCGGCCAGCGCGGCGTCGGTGAAGGTCGCGGCAGAGATCGTTGCGTCCGGGTAGCTCGGGATCGTGTTGACCACCACGGTGCCGGTGCCGCCTGCGTTCCGGTACCAGGCGATCTTGGTGCGCGTCTCTTCCCAGTCGACGGCGACGAGCACCACGCCATCGGCCAGGTGCGCGGCACGCTCGATGGTCGTGCGCGTCAGGGCGCCGAAGAACAGGGGGATCGTGCCGGCGTAGGGCTTCGGGCCGATCGTCGACCGCGGGATCTCGTAGCGGTCTCCGTGGAACTCGACCGGGTCCGGTCCCCAGCAGGCCCGCATGGCTGCCACGTGCTCGACGAATCCGGACCCCCGCCGCTCGATCGGAACACCAGCGGCGGTGAACTCCTCGGGGATCAGGTAGGACGTCTCGGCCGTACCGCCCCCGCCCTGGCCGACGCCGGCGTCGAGCCGGCCGCGGGAGAGCTGGTCGAGCGTTGCCAACCGGCGCGCGAGCACGATCGGCGGCTGGAAGATGGCGTTCACGACGCCCGTGCTCACCCGAATCCGCGCGGTGTGTGCGGCCGCCCAGGTCAGCATCTCCAGCGGGTCCCACACGTGGGACTCGGGCAGCTCGGCGTCGTTGCTCCAGTCCGGCCGGACCGGCATCAGCAGGCGTTCGCTGACCGACACCGCATGGAACCCGACGCGCTCGGCGGCCTGCGCAACGGTGACGACGGCATCCGGCCCGGCGTACGGGCCGAAGTGCGGCAGGCTCACGCCGATCCTCGGAACCTTCATCTCCGTCTCCAATCGTCGTGTCGTGTCGTGCCGTCCCGGCTGGTGAGAGTGGGTCCTCCCGCACGTAGTCGGAGCAGGCGGGCCGTTCTTGCGACCGAAGCTCCGTGACCGCCGTCACCCCTGCATGCCGTCCGCTTCGGCATCGCCCCGACGATCGGGGGGCCGGTGGGGGCCAGAGGGTTGACCTGTGGGGGATCGGGGCGTAGGGTGGCGCGAAGTGGAGGACGGGGGAGCGATTCGCCGTCTTCGGGGCGACGACCGACGGGCGAGGGAGCCAGATGTTCCTCGGGGAGTACCAACACTCCCTGGACGCCAAGGGGCGGGTGATCCTGCCCTCGAAGTACCGCGACCAGCTGTCGGGTGGCGCCTACGTGACGAAAGGGAGAGGCGGCTGCCTCTCCGTGTACGCGGCGCAGGAGTTCAGCGAGGTGGCAGACCGGGTCCGAGAGGCGTCCAAGCGGGGGCGGCGGGAGCTGGACGCGGCCCGGTCGTTCTTCGCCGGCACCGCCGAGGTCACGCCCGACAAGCAGGGACGCATCGCGATCCCGCAGCACCTCCGGGAGTACGCCGGCCTCGACCGCGACGTGGTGGTGGCGGGGGTCTTCTCCCGGGTCGAGATCTGGGACGGCCGCCGCTGGCAGGAGCGCGACCGGGAGGGTGAGCACAGCCTCAACGAATCCGACGAGCTGCCCGACTTCGGCATCTGACGAGGGCGCGCGCACGACACAGCACAGAGCAGTTGACAATCGATGGTGAGGTCCTCGCGGGCCTGCCACCAGCCCCCTGGGCGACACGGTTGAGAGCCCCTACTCCGCCCGCTTTCCAACCGAGTCGATTCGGGGAGACAACCGAGCGGCGCTCGTTGTCCGGGGGGCTGGTGGCAGACCCGGGAGCGCACGAGGGGGCGCGCGGTGCCGGAGTTCGTACATCACCCGGTGATGGGCCGGGAGGTCACGGAGCTCCTGGCGCCCGTCCCGCCCGGATTGATCGTCGACGCGACGGTCGGCGGCGGCGGGCACGCCCGCCTCGTGCTGGAAGCCAGGGACGACGTGCGCGTCCTCGGCATCGACCGTGACCCGGACGCCGCGACGGCGGCCCGGGACACCCTGGCGGGATTCGGGCCGCGGGCCCGGGTCGTGCGGGGCGGGTTCGAGGACCTCGCCGGGATCGTGAGCACCGAACGCGAGGGGAACATCGTGGGGATCTTGTTCGACCTGGGCGTGAGCAGCCCGCAGCTCGACCGGAGCGAGCGCGGCTTCTCCTACTGGGCCGACGCGCCGCTCGACATGCGCATGGACAGCGCCCAGGAGCTGAGTGCAGCCGAGGTCGTGAACACGTACGCCGAGGACGACCTCGCCGCGATCATCGCTGGCAACGGGGAAGAGCGGTTCGCGAAGCGGATCGCGCGCGCCATCGTCACCGCCCGGCCCGTGCGCACCACCGGCGAGCTGGTGGACGCGGTGCGCGCCGGGATTCCGGCCCCCGCGCGACGTCGCGGCCGTCATCCGGCCCGTCGCACGTTCCAGGCGATCCGCATGGAGGTCAACCGCGAGCTGCCGAACCTGGCCGCGGGCCTGGACGAGTCGGTGCACCTGCTCACGCCGGGTGGGCGC
This sequence comes from Actinomycetota bacterium, assembly GCA_046727755.1. GTDB lineage: Bacteria > Actinomycetota > Acidimicrobiia > IMCC26256 > JACDBD01 > JALZAA01. Next base: position 1,433 of record JBKPDG010000002.1, on the reverse strand, counting down.
ATCCTGGTCGTCGCATACCACTCTCTCGAGGACCGGCTGGTCAAGCGGCGCTTCGCCGCATGGGCCGGACGCGACGACCCCGAACCGCCCGGCATGCCGGTGACACGTGAGCGCCACCCGCTGGTACGCCTCGTCACGCGCCGACCCCGCCGACCTGCGGCCGACGAAGTCGCCGAGAACCCGCGATCGGCCAGCGCGCGGCTGCGGGCGGTCGAGAAGGTCCGGGCGTCATGAGTAGCTCTGCCAGCGCGCTCCGAGCGGCACGTCCGGCCGCGCGACGTACGCCAACGACGTCGCGCGTCGCGCGGCCGGCACCGCTTCGGGCGCCCGCGAGCACGCGGAAGCCGCGCCTGCGCGTCGTCGACAACGCGGCCCGCGTTCAGACCCGCCGCGTCCGGCGCGTCGCCTGGCTCCTCGGCGCGCTGGTCGTCATCGCGCTGTTCGCGGCCGTGGCCTTCCACGTGCAGCTCGCGCAGGGCCAGCTCGAGCTGGACCGGCTCGAGCGGCAGACCGCCGCCGCGCGCGACCAGTACCAGCAACTTCGCCTCCAGTACGCGCAACAGACCTCACCGGCGGCCGTCGTCGCTCGGGCCACCGCCCTGGGCATGGCGCGCGCCGGCGACGTGCCCACCTACCTCGTTGTGCCCGAAGCGCCACCGTCCGCCCCGGCGCCGGACCAGACGTCGACGACGTTGCAGGAGGGGTGGAAGAAGGTGAAGCCCCACCTTGGCACCCAGCCGTGACGCGCGTGGGGCCGGCACCCGCCGGATGGAGCTCCGGGGCCGGAGGATCCCGAGGCTCCCGACCGCGGCCGGCGCGACCCGAGCCCGCACACGTAGGCCCGGCGGCGTTCGCCGGACGGCGCAGCCGACCCGCGCGCGCGTCCAACCCGTCGGTCGCTCTCCTCGCTCTGTACAGCAACCGGCACGCCGCGCGCCCCGGACCCCGCCCGTTCACAAGCCGGTCGTCGTACCGTTCCTACGGCGCGCGGCCCGCACAGCGCACCAGATCGGTCGCGACCGGCTCGCGCCGCTTCTCCGACACAGCGCGCGCACGGTTCACGAAGTCGGGCGCGACCAGTTCGCGCGTCACCGGGCGCGGCGGCGGCAACGTCAGGCGAAGCTCCGCGCCTGGCGGCCGCGACCGGGCACAACCCGGCGCCGCCTGATCGGCCTCCTCGTCGTACTGGTCCTCGTCTTCCTGGCCGTCGGCGCGCGCCTCGTGGACCTCCAGGCCCTCGGCCGGGAGCGTTACGCGCAGCTCGGGTTCGATCAGCGCGTCCGCAAGGTGCAGCTCGCGGCCGAGCGCGGCAGCGTGTTCGACCGGAACGGCCACGACCTGGCGGCGTCCGTGCCGCAGCAGACGGTGTGGGCGAACCCGCGCGTCGTGACCGATCCCGCCGCCTACGCCGCGCAGCTGGCGCCGATCGTGGG
>JBKPDG010000001.1:0-8271 GCA_046727755.1 Actinomycetota bacterium | reverse complement strand
ACGGCGGTGCGACTCACGTCGGCGATCGAGCGCATGCGGTCGTCGGTCGCGACGTGCTCGGTGACGAATCCGCGCATGCGCGCACCGCGGGCGTGGAGCTCGCGCAGGTCGCGGTCCTCGACGCGCCGATTCCGGCGTGCTCGGCGACGCGCTCGCCGGATCTCGCGAGGGCGACGGAGGTTCCACCACCAAGCGCCGAGCGCGGAGCGGACCCGGCGGCGCCGGAAGGTGATCGTCAGCAGGAGCGCCTCCACGAACGACGTGACGACACCGACTGGCACAACCCAGAGCAGCGTCCTCGCCGACGACAGCGTGAGAACGGTTCGGATGCGGTTGCGCATCATGGCGACCGGGTCGGATGCCGCGCCGTCGCCGCGATTGCCCGCCGCCTCGCGGTGTTGCACGCGGGCGTCCGGGGCGACCAGCACGCGTGCGCCCGCCAGCCGAGCGCGCCAGCACAGGTCGAGGTCCTCGGCCCCCGGGAAACGCGAGGCATCGAACCCGCCGAGCTCGTGGAACAGGTCGGTGCGCACGAGCATGGCGGCGTCCGACACGTAGAAGACGTCGCGGACGCCGTCGTGCTGCTGCTGGTCGATCTCGCCGGGCTCGATCCCCGTATGCGGGACGCCGAAGTGGTCGATGCTGCGGCCGACCTCCAGCAGCACGCCGGGATCGTCGGCGTCGACGACCTTCGGACCGACGATGCCGGCGTTCGACCGGAACGCCTCCTCGAGCATCAGGCGCACCGCCCCGGGATCGAACACGACGTCGTCGTGGCAGATGAGGAGGAAAGTGGCGTTCCGGACCATGTGGAGCGCCTCGTTCGCCGCCCCTGCGAACCCCGAGTTCGGGACCCGGCGCACGAACGCCTCCGGCAGGGCGTCGTTGATACGGGCGCCGGGATCGTCCTCCGACCCCGCGTCGACGACCAGCACCGCCAGGCTCGGATAGTCCTGACCACCCAGGGACCGCAGCGCCGGTTCCAGCCACGGTCCGGGATTGCGGGTGACGACGACCGCGGCCACCGTCGGGATGTCCGTGCCGGGCGCCCGACCGCCCTCGTCGCCGTCCCCCGGGAGTGCCTGCGTGCCGGGCGATTCCGCCGTCGCCATGCCTGCGACGGAGCTTACAGCTGGCCTCTGTGCTCGTGACTCTGGTCACGAGTGCTTGCAACTGTTTATCAAAGGGGTTATCCTGGCAAGCGTCGAGGTCGGCGGTCGCGCCACAGGCGGCCCCGGGATCGACGCACACCCCCGAGTCCGATGGCCAGCGATTGGCCAACGAAGGAGAGTCAGCCGATGGACTTCGACCCCGGCAAGACATTCAAGGACGCCGCGTACATCACCGTCGGCGTCGGCGTCACCGCGTTCCAGCAGGGCCAGGTCCGCCGGCGGGAGGTGCAGAAGAAGGTCACCGAGCACGCGAAGGAGACCAGCACCTACCTCGCCACCCGGGCCCAGGACGGCCGGGTCAGGATCGAGGCCCTCGCCAACGACGTCCGCACGAAGGCGGGCGCGGCCCGCGAGGACGTCGCCGGCCGGGTCGAGCCGCTCGTGGGCGACCTGGGACAGCGGGTCCAGCCGATCGTCGAGCAGCTCCAGTCGGTTCCCGCCCAGGTGAAGCAGGCCGTCGAGGCCGGCGCCAGCCGGGCCAAGGAGCTCGTGAACCGGGCCGCCTGACCGGCACGCAGAGTCCCCCCGTCGAGACCGCCCCCGCATGCGGGGGCGGTCTCGCGCGTCGGGACCACTACATTCGCAAGCGTGCTGGCGGCGCTCGCAGGTGGCGTGGGGGCCGCCCGGTTCCTCCGGGGGCTGGTGCAGGTCGTCCCGCCCGACGACATCACGGTGATCGTGAACACGGGCGACGATGACTGGTTCCACGGTTTGCTCGTTTGCCCCGACCTCGACACCGTCACGTACACGCTGGCCGGCACCGAGAACCCGGACACCGGATGGGGACTCGCCGGGGAGACGTTCGCGGCGATCGACGCGCTGCAGCGGTACGGGCCGGCGACGTGGTTCCGCCTCGGCGACCGAGACATCGCGACACACCTGTACCGGACCGAGCGGCTCCGGGCGGGCGCGTCGCTGTCGACGATCGCGGCCGCGGTCGCGACGGCATGGGACGTGCGGTCCCGGATCCTGCCGATGAGCGACGATCCCGTTTCGACCCGCATCGACGCGCGCACCGATGCGGGCTCGGTGGCGGAGCTGCACATGCAGGAATGGTTTGTGCGCGAGCGCGCCGAGCCGCCGGTCGTCGCCGTGCGCTTCGACGGCGTCGATCGTGCCACCGCCGCCCCCGGTGTCCTCGAAGCGCTCGAAGCGGCCGACACGATCGTCGTCTGTCCGAGCAACCCCGTGATCTCGATCGGGCCGATCCTCGCCGTCCCCGGGGTGCGTGACGCGCTGCGGCGACGGCGTGACCGCGTGGTCGGCGTCAGCCCGATCATCGCCGGCGCGCCGGTGAAGGGGCCCGCCGACCGGCTCATGGGTCCGCTCGGGATGGAGGTGTCGTGCGTCGGTGTCGCGCGCGCGTACCGTGATTTCTGCTCGGCGCTCGTCATCGACGGCGGTGACACCGGCCGGGCGCCCGAGGTCGAGGCGCTCGGGGTGCACGCAGTGGTCACCGACACCCTGATGCGCGATGCGCGCGTCGCCGCCGCCTTGGCGCGGAACACGCTCGACGCCGTTGCCTGAATGCCGGCGCTGACGGTCTTCCCCATCGAGGGTGTGCCCGAGGTCGGACGGGGTGACGTCCTCGCCGAGCTGCTCGTCGCCGCCGCTCTGGCGCAGGACACCCCGTTTGAACCGCGCGATTGCGTCGTCGTCACGCAGAAGGTGGTCTCGAAGGCCGAAGGCCGGGTCGTGCCACTCGATACCTCCGACCCCGCGGCGCGCCGTGCGTTGATCGAGTCCGAATCGGTGCGCGTGCTCCGGCGCCGAGACGAGCTCGTCATCAGCGAGACCCAGCACGGGTTCGTGTGCGCGAACGCGGGCGTCGACCTGTCGAACATCACCGACGGCCACGCCGCGTTGCTTCCGGTCGACGCCGACCGGTCGGCCCGGCGCATCCGGGACGGGATCCGTGCGCACGCCGACGTCGACGTGGTCGTGATCGTCTCCGACACCTTCGGGCGTGCCTGGCGCGTCGGGCTCACCGACGTCGCCATCGGCGTCTCCGGTCTCGCCGCCGTGGTCGACCTGCGCGGACAATCGGATGCCCACGGCCGCGAGCTCCAGGTGACCGAGATCGCGCTCGCCGACGAGATCGCCGGCGCCGCCGAGCTGGTGAAGGGCAAGGCGGCGCAGGTCCCGGCGGCGGTCGTCCGCGGCCTCGAGCCCGCGTGGTTCCGCGAGGGGTCGGCCCGCGAGCTCGTCCGTCCACCGGCGGAGGACCTGTTCCGCTGATGACGAGTGGCGTCCCGGCGTTCATCGAAGCGCGGCGGTCGATCCGGGCGTTCCTCCCCGACGCCGTCCCCCGCGCCGAGCTCGACCGGATCGTCGAAGCTGCGTGCCTCGCGCCGGCGCCGCACCACTCGCGCCCCTGGCGCTGGGTCATCGTCGAGGAGCCCGACCGCAAGCACGCGCTCGCGCGCGGCATGGGCGAACGGTGGCGGCGGGACCTGGCGGGCGACGGCGTCCTCCCCGCACGCGTCGAGGAGCTCGTCGACGCGTCACATCGAAAGTTGACGGGCGCGCCGGCGCTCGTCCTCGGGTGCCTCACGTGGGAGGGGCTCGATCGTTACCCGGACGAGCCCCGGCAGCTCGCCGAGTGGGGCATGGCGCTGCTGTCCCTCGGCGCCGCGGTGGAGAACCTCATGCTGGCTGCGACCGACGCCGACCTGGCGTCGTGCTGGGTCGCGGCGCCGATCTTCTGCCCCGCCGAGGCACGTGACGCGCTCGCGCTCCCAGCCGAGTGGCTCCCGCACGCGCTGGTGCTCGTCGGCCGGCGCGACCCCACGTACACCGCTCCGTCGCGTCCGCCGGTCCCCCTCGACGAGCTCCGCACCTTCGGCTGACGGCGCAGACCCGCGTCATGCCGCGCTACCGCCGCGATCCGACGGGGACGGCGCGGAACCAGGAGATCGTGCGACGAAGCCCGTCTTCGAGTGCCGTCCACGGCTTCCATCCGAGATGGTTGGCGGCGCGCGCGGGATCGAGCGCCGAGCGCTGCAGCTCGCCCGGGCGCGGCATCGCGTAGCGCGCCGGCTCATCGAAGCCGACCAGCCGAGCCATCGTGTCGAACAGGTTCTGGACGGCGGTCTCGACGCCGGTGCCGATGTTCAGGAGGAGGCCGTCACCGCGGTCGGCGGCGCGGACGAACGCATCGACGACGTCGTCGACGTAGACGAAGTCGCGCGTCTGCTCGCCGTCGCCGAAGATCGTCGGGCGCATCGGCTCGAGCAGCTGCCCGGCGAAGATCGCGATCACGCCTGCCTCGCCGTGCGGGTCCTGGCGCGGGCCGTACACATTCGCCAGCGCGAGAACCGTGTACTCGATCCCCTGTACCGCCCGGTAGTAGTGCAGATAGTCGCCGACGGCCTTCTTCGACACGCCGTACGGCGAGCCCGGCGCCTGACGGTGGTCCTCGCCGACGGGCACCTCTTCGGGCACGCCGTAGAGCGTTCCGCCCGAGCCGGCGAACACGATCTTGCGGACACCCGCTTCGACGGCGCCCTCGAAGACGTTGAGCGAGCCCTGGATGTTGATCTCGGCGTCGAGCGTCGGGTGGGCGACGGACTCGCGCACGGAGGCCTGGGCCGCGAGGTGGAAGATCGTGTCGGGCCGGCGGCGGATGATCAGGTCGCTGACGTCCGGCCGGCGGATGTCGAGACGGTGGAACGTGAAGCGGTGATCGCGACGCGTCCGCGCCTCACTCAGATTGGCGAGCGTGCCGGTGGAGAGGTCGTCGACCGCGTCGACCTCCCAATCCTCGGCGAGCAGCCGATCCACGAGGGTGGACCCGATGAACCCGGCCCCGCCGGTGACCAGCGCCCTCACCGGGTCGTCGGGACCTGTACCGGCACGCGGGCGCCGGAAAGCCTCGATCCGGCTGCGACCACCGTCGACGCGCCGATCATCGTGCCCCCGGCGGCGACGGCCCCGCGCTCGAGCGTCGCCTCCGGGCCGATCACCGCATCCAATGCCGACGCCTCGTTCGCAACGCACGCTCCCTCGAGCATCACCGACCGCACCACGGAGCCGCCCGCGTCGACGCAGCACGACGGGCCGAGCACGGCCTCGCTCACCCGCGCTCCGGCGGCGACGCGCGCCCCAGGGCCGAGTAGCACCGGGGCCTCGACGCGGGCGTCGGCCGCGATCGAGGCCGTTCCCTGCTGCCATACGCCGGGCGCCGTCTCGACCGCGCCGGGAGCGGGCGGCGCGCCGAGCGCGCCCGCGAGCACGTCGGCGTGAGCCTCGAGGTACTTCTGGGGCGTTCCTATGTCGATCCAGTAGGCGTCGCTCTGCAGCGCGAACAATCGGCCGGCCCTGTCCAGCATGCGGGGAAACGTCTCGCGTTCGACCGAGACGGTCAAGCGCGTCGGGACGCGGTCCAGCACGGACGGTTCGAGCACGTACGTGCCGGCGTTGATCCAGTGGCTGGGCACGCGACCCGGCGGTGGCTTCTCCACGAACGCCATCACTTCGCCGTTCGACCGCGTCGGCACCACACCGAACGCGGACGGATCGTCGACGCGGCAGAGGTGGATGGTCGCCTCACCGCCGCGCGCGTCGTGGAACCGGACCATCTCGGTGAGATCGAGCGTCGTCAGCACGTCGCCGTTGCAGACGACAAAGCGCTCGTCGATACCCGCGACCTCGGCGGCGTAGCGGATGCCACCCGCGGTGCCGAGCGGTTCGCCCTCGACGGCGTACCGAAGCTTGAGGCCGCCGAAGCTGTCGTCGGGAAACCGCGCCACGAACGCGTCCGGCAGATACCCGAGCGAGAGGACGACCTCCTCGATGCCGTGCCGGTCGAGCCAGGTCAGCTGCCGCTCGAGGAACGGCTGGTTGGCGATCGGCAGGAGCGGCTTCGGGGTCGTGTAGGTGAGGGGGCGGAGCCGGGTGCCCTCGCCGCCCACGAGGACGATGGCTCTCACGAGGAGGGTGGTGCGGAGGGCGCCCCGGTGAACGGCGTCTCGTCGACCGGCGCCTGCAGTCCCTGCTGGTTGGGCGGAGGTCCGGCGGTCGCTTCCAGCGACTCGAGCGTCGTGCCCGCGGGTGCGAACACCACGACGATCTTGTCCTGGTCCTTGGGCTGGTAGTCGGACGGGTCGCCCGACTGCTTCTTCCCGTTCACGTACCAGGTCAGTGAGCCCTTCTGCTTCGTGCCGTCGGGCTGCGTGCACTCGTCGCCGTTCTGCTCCTGCTGGGCCTCGCCGTCGGTGCCGGGCCACAGGTCGAGCGAGTCCGAGCTCATCGACCATCCGCCGTAGTCGAGGAATCGGCCCAGCGTGGCTTCGTCCCCGCTTTCGGAGGAGTTGAACGGGTGGATGTGGATCAGGCCGTCGCCGTGCGAGTGGATACCCACCCGGATCTCGGAGCTGTCGGCGCGGGTCTCGAACTCCGGCGCCGGGTTGAGCCACTGACCGCACACGTTCACGTCGAGCGAGGCGTGCCAGTGGTCGCCGGCTTCCCCGGTCGCCGGGTTGCCGGCGCGGGGCGCGGCCTCCGCCGACTCGCGCCGGCCGGCGACCGTCCACACGAGCAGGGCGATGCCGACGACCGCCACGAGGGCGATCCCCATGTTCCAGCCGAACGACCCCCCGCGGCGCCTGGGCTTACGGTAACGAGCCCGGGCCTGCGCCCGGGCGTAGCGGTTACGGGACTTCGGCAAGTGCTCCCCTGTCGCAGTCGCAGGCTCCTGCTTTGCGTCGGCGGTCGGCAAAGCCGCCGCCGCCGCGGTATCGAGATTACCCGGTCACCTGTGGCGGACTTGGTCGGCGGCGCAGGGCGTGGTCGGCCATGGCGAGCGCCGCCCGCAGCGCGAGGAACGCCGCCGCCGGCGGCAACGCGAGGCGACGCGCCCCACGCCAGCGCTTCGATGCGAACCGGTAGAGCGACCGATGGTGCTCGGCGATCATGCGGTACGGGTGCTTTGCCGTCGTCGCGCCTTGCACGTGAGTGATGACCGCGTCCGGCTCGTATGCCACGCGCCAGCCCCGCTGTCGGAGCCGCCAGCAGAGGTCGACGTCCTCGACGTACATGAAGTACCGCTCGTCCCATCCACCGACGGTCGCCAGCGCCTCGCGCCGCAACCAGACTGCGGCACCGGAGACCCAGTCGATGTCGCGGGGACGGCGCGGGTCGGCATCCAGCTGCCGGTAGCGCCGGGTGAACGGATTGGTCCGCCAGACGAGGCCGAGGAGCCCGTGCCCGATGGCGTCCCGCACCCGCGGAACCGACCGTGCTGACGGGTAGATCGTCCCGTCCGTGTTTCGGATCATCGGGCCGACGGCGCCGAGGTCGGCCTCCGACCCCAGCCGCCGAACCAACGCGGCGGCCGCGCCTTCCCTTACCTCGAGATCGGGGTTGCAGACGGCGACCACCGGCGCGTCGGTGGCGGCGATCCCGAGGTTGGCGGCGCGTGCGTAGCCGAGGTTCGCGCCGGGGTGCAGCATTGTCACCACTGGCAACGAGCGCGCGACGTCCGCCGCCGAGCCGTCGGACGACCCGTTGTCCACCACGACGACGTGGGGCGGGTGACCGGCGCTCGTGTCTTCGAGCAGCGACCGGACGCATTCGCGCAGGGCCGGGCCCGCCTCGTAGTTGATGACGACCGCGGCCCACTCCGCCTCGGTCTCGCCGGCGGGCACTAGTCGACGAACCGGTACTTCACGAGCGTCCACAGCGCGATGACGCCGTCGTACCATGTGATCTTCTTGCCTTCGTTCGGCTCACGGCCGGCGTACGAGATCGGCACCTCGTAGATGCGGATCCCACGGCGGAGAACCTTGGCAGTGAACTCAGGCTCGAAATCGAACCGATCGGCTCGCAGTCGAACGCCGTCGAGGACGCGACGATCGAACAGCTTGTAGCAGGTCTCCATGTCGGACAGCGTGCTGTTGTAGAGCACGTTGGTGACGAGCGACAGGAACCTGTTGCCCACCCAGTGCAGGAACAGCAAGTTGCGACGTTCTCCCGTGAACCGCGACCCGTAGACGACGCGTGCGCGCCCCTTCAGCACGGGCGCCAGCAATCGAGGCCAGTCCTCGGGGTCGTACTCGAGGTCGGCGTCCTGCACGAGCACGAGGTCGCCGGACGAGCT